>JAAXJC010000218.1 GCA_012270045.1 Luminiphilus sp. | reverse complement strand
GGCATGGCGGGCTATGGCCGTGGCCCAGCCAACTGGGGCCTGGATGACAGCAACCATCACCCGCAGTCAGGACAACCGCTGCTTTTGGTGTCTGCTATCCGGATGCTCGGGTGCCCAGGGCACTTCTGGGGGTCAGGCGGGGCTGGGCTGTTTGGGCTCCGTAGGCCAGGCGCTGAGAATGGCACTTACCAAAGTGGCCAGGGGTATGGCAAAAAATACGCCCCAGACACCCCATATGCCGCCAAAAAACAGCACTGCTACGATAATAGCCACCGGATGCAGGTTGACCGCCTCACTGAACAACAGGGGCACCAACACGTTGCCATCCAATATCTGTATCAGTGTGTAAGCGCCCACTACCCAATAAAAGCTCGGGCCAACGCCCCATTGGAAAAATGCTACCGCGACCACCGGGATGGTCACCAGGGTGGCACCGATGTAGGGAATGATCACCGACAACCCGACCAGCAGACCCAGTAGCGCCGCATAGTTGAGTCCGAAAAAGGCAAAGGCGGCATAGCTGACGCCCCCTATGATGATGATCTCAATGACCTTGCCCCGGACATAATTTGCAAACTGCTGGTCCATTTCTGCCCAAATGCGACTCAGCAGGGGTCGCTGCTCCGGGAGAAAGGACGTCGCCCAGCCGACAATCTGGTCCCGATCCTTCAGAAAAAAGAACACCATGAGAGGCGTCAGCACCATATAGACCAGCACCGCCACCAGACCGGGTATGCTGCTGAGTCCCTTGGTTACCAGTAACTGCCCCCATTGGGCCATGTCGCCCTGGACGCTGTTGACCAACATGTCGATCTGTTCCCGGCTGATCAGGGCGGGATAGCGCTCGGGCAGGACCAGCAGTTCCGAGCGGCCGCGGTCGACCATGGCGGGAGCTTCCCGGGCGAGACTCACCAATTGCCGCCAGACCAGGGGCAACAAACCCAGTACGAAGGCAAAAAAGGCGCTGGTAAACATCAAAGTCGCTACCCAGACACCGATGCGCGCTGACAGCCCCCACCGGTACAACTGATTGGCAACGCCCTGCATGAGATAGGCTAGAACGACTGCCACAAAGATAGGGGTCAGTATGTCCCCTACCGTGGCCAACAGCAGCAGTCCGCCCAGCAGCATCACCAGCAGCAGTACCGATTCCTCCTCGCTGAGGTACCGGTCATACCATTTCTTGAAAATATCGATCACGATACCGCCTTGGTAATGAGGTGACGGAAACTGCCATCGGGCAGGGTCACGGACTCGACTTTATGCCCTGCGAGCCGCTGCAGGGATTGAAAATCCCGGGTTGAACCTGGATCGGTAGCCAACAGCTCCAATACGCCCCCCGGGGGCACGTCACGCAAACCGCGCTTGGCCATCAGCAGTGGCATGGGGCATTTCTGGCCCCGGGCATCAATCTGCTTGTCTGACATACTGTTTCACCACCACTAGTGCACCGATCGAAGTATAACCCCTCTGGTGAATCTTCCCGTGAACTCTTGCTGGACAACGGGACCAAACAACTGTGACTTACGATAAAGTGGTTTCATGTTCAGTGTGACCAATTTGCTCTCCCCGCAAGGCATGGCCCGCGCCCTCGCTGTGTGCGGTGTAGTGGTCTTACTGACGCTGGGCTCGAGCAGTGGCCGCGCGGTCACCGATGGCCTGAAGATTCCCAATCTGGGGGAGTCGAGCACCAGCCTGTTTTCGGCCGATTACGAATACAACCTGGGGCAGTGGTGGCTCAAGGCTTTTCGCCGCCAGGCGCCGACGCTGAACGATCCGCTGGTCTACAGCTACCTGGAATCACTGGTGTTCGAACTGGTCACCTTCAGCGACCTGCAGGACCGGCGGCTCGAATTCGTTGTGGTTGATAACCCGACCATCAATGCCTTTGCCGTGCCAGGTGGAATAATAGGTGTACACACGGGGCTGTTCAGCTACGCCCAGACGGAGGACGAATTTGCCACCGTCATGGCCCATGAGATCGCTCACCTCAGCCAACGGCATTTTTCCCGGGGAGTGGAACTGGCACAGAGTCAATCGGCTATCAACATTGCCGGCCTGTTGGCAGGGATCCTGTTGGCAGCCACCGCGGGCACTGACGCCGGGCTGGCCGCCATGACCGCAACCCAGGCAGCACTTCAGGATGAGCAGCTGCGTTACAGCCGGGCCAATGAGGCCGAAGCGGATCGTGTGGGGCTGCGTATCCTCTACGACGCCGGCATGGACCCCTACGCGGCGCCGGCCATGTTCGAACGCATGCTCGCGGCAACGCGCTACAGCAGTTCGAACCGCATTCCTGAATTTATGCGCACCCACCCATTGTCGGAAAAACGGATTGCCGATACCCGCAACCGGGCTCGCCAGTACCCCAAGCGCATTCGACCGGTGAGTCTTGATTACCAACTCATGAGAGCGCGCGTCGCGGTGTCCCTGGCCGAAACGCCCGAAGAAGCGGTGGCAGAGTTCAAAGGGCAGCTGGAGGGCAATCCACGATCCCGCGAGGCCGCAATTTATGGCTTAACGATAGCGTTAACCCGGGCGGGCCGCCCCGATGAAGCCGCCCTGGCGCTGGATGACATTTGGTCGGAGGACGAGCAGCGCATCGAATATGTCATGGCCGACGCCGACATCGCTCTTGTGAGCGGGCGGGCAGCGCTGGCGGCCCAAAAGCTCAGGACCCGGTTGAGCCTGTCACCGGGCAACCATCCACTGACCATGGCCTATGCCCATGCCCTGCAACAAAGCGGACAGAGTCACCTGGCAGAGGAAGTTCTGGTCGAGCAGTCCAGGGTAAAGGCCGGTGATCCGGGATTGTGGTACCTGCTGGCTGAGGTACAGGGCTTGAGCGGCAATATCATCGGGTTACACCAATCCCGGGCCGAGTATTTTATCCTGGTTGGGAATCTGGACGCCGCACAACGTCAGCTGACTTACGCGTTGCAGTTGGTGGGTGACGACTTCACTACCTCGGCCCAAATCAACGAGCGGATTGGCCAGATTATTGACATGCGCAGCGCCCTCGATAAGGGCTAGTCGACCCTAGGCCCGTCCGGGCGCTGACGTGTTGAGGTCCTTCGCGAAATTCAACATCCGCTCCAGGGGCCTCAAGGCGGCCTGACCCAGCGTCGGGTCGATCTTGATTTCGTTATCTCCCCGGTCAAACACCCGGGCCAGTCCCTCGAGATCGTTCATCGCCATCCACGGACAGTTTGCGCAGCTCCTGCAGGTGGCGCCCTCGCCCGCCGTTGGCGCAATCATGAACTGTTTGTCGGGTGCGGCCTGCTGCAATTTGAAGAAAATCCCCTGATCAGTCGCCACGATAAAGGTGTCGTGGGGCATCTCGGTGGCAGCTTTGATGATCTGTGTTGTCGAACCCACCCGGTCCGCGAGTTCGATCACCGATGCCGGCGATTCCGGGTGCACCAGCACCGCGGCATCCGGATGGACCTGTTTGAGGTCGGCTACACCCCGGGCCTTGAACTCCTCATGGACAATGCAGGCACCATCCCACATCAGGATATCCGCACCCGTCTGCCGGCGAACGTAGTCACCGAGATGCCTGTCGGGGGCCCAGATGATTTTTCGGTCTTCCGCCGCCAGGTGCTCGGCCACCTCCAGTGCGATGCTCGATGTCACAACCCAATCGGCACGGGCCTTAACCGCGGCCGAGGTATTGGCATAGACCACCACCTCGCGCTCCGGGTGGGCATCGCAGAAGGCTGCAAACTCGTCCGCGGGACAACCAAGGTCCAGGGAGCAGGTTGCCTCGAGGTCGGGCATCAACACCCGCTTACCCGGGGTCAGTATCTTTGCGGTCTCGCCCATGAATTTGACCCCGGCAACGATCAGGGTCTCAGCGGGGTGATCCCGCCCAAACCTCGCCATTTCCAGGGAATCCGAGACACAGCCCCCTGTGGCCTCAGCCAGGGCCTGAATCTCGGGCGCCGTGTAGTAATGAGCGACGATTACCGCGTTTTCCCGAACCAGTCGTTCACGGATATCGGATTCCAATTCCGCCCGGCGTTGGCTCGACATCTCGGCTCGAACTGACAGGCTCAGGTGCTCCTGAACCTGCTCGCGAATTTTTATGAGCTTTGCTTCGGCAATGGTCATTGCAGATGTTGTTGGTAAAACGGGAGCGACGAAGGTTAGCACAAGTCAGGGCAAATGCAGTGCTCGCTGCTACTGGGGATGCTAGTATTTGCGCACCTACAGAAGCCCCGATGAGAGCCCAACCAGTATGGAGCCTGACACTTCGGAAGCCAGCAGTGACATCTCCAAAATCCTGATCTGCGATGACGACCCGACGGTACGGCTGCTCGCCCGAGAGTGTCTTGAAGCCGCCGGACTTGAAGTCGCTGAAGCCGAGGATGGCGAGTCCGCATTGAAGGCATTCCACAGCGAACAGCCGGATTTGATCTTCCTGGACGTTGATATGCCGAAGATGGATGGTTTCCAGGTCTGTGCAGCCATACGCGAATCAACTGATGGCAAAGACATTCCCATCCTCATAGCGACCGGCGCCAACGACAGCGCTTCCATCGACCGGGGTTTTGAAGTGGGTGCCACCCAGTACAAAACCAAGCCGATTAATTGGCCGCTGCTGTCCAGGGATGTCAAATACATGCTGAGGGCGGCTTCGGCATTTTCCTCCCTCAGATTGCAGCAGGCCCAGCTACGCACCCTGGCCTACTACGATCCGCTTACGGCGCTGCCCAATCGAAAAAGCTTTGCCGACCAGTTGCAGTCCAGCCTGGCTGAGGCCGAGAAGCACGGCCGCTGCGTTGGGCTACTGATGCTCGATCTCGATCATTTCAAGAGGATCCATGACCCCCTTGGTGAGGTGTTAAGCGACAGTCTGCTGAGGGTTGTTGCGGCACGACTGGAAGAGCGGCTGGCTGCCTTTGCCCCGGCAGGTCCCGATCCCCACGAGGAAATTGATCGCGGCGAACTGACCGATTTGACCGTTGACCTGACGCGACCGGGTGGGGACGAGTTCAATATCATTGTCCGTAATGTTGAAGACCGGGACGTGCTGGGAAAGATCGCCGACATTGTCCTGGACACGCTGAGCACCCCGCTTGTTTTCAGGGATAACAACCTGGTGCTGTCAGCCAGTGTCGGCATCGCCGTGGCACCGGAACATGGCCTGACCGTTGAGTCCCTGCAACGCCGGGCCAACATTGCACTCAGCGCCGCCAAAAGCACCGGCCGTAATCGCTATCGCCTCTATGACGACGGCCTGGCCGATGACGCCGACCGTAAACTGCGACTGGAGGCTGATCTGCGGTCTGCGCTTGAGAGCCCGGACCAGCTCTTTATGGCATATCAGCCACAGATTGACTCAGAGACCGGTCGCATCTCTGGTTTGGAGGCTCTGGTCAGGTGGAATCACCCGGAATTGGGTGCAATTTCTCCGGCGGTCTTCGCACCCCTCGCCGAAGGCAGCGGACTGATCAATTTACTGGGAGACTGGATATTCAAACGAGTCGACAGCGACATTCTTGCCCTGGACGGTGCGATGCCGCCTGAACTGACCATCAGCATCAACCTGTCGCCGCTGCAATTTTCACAAGCCAATTTTCTGGAGACCCTCAAAACCCGGCTTGCACAGCTGCAATCGAACAACGAGATCGAACTCGAGTTGACCGAGGGTGTGGTGATGTCTGACGCCGAGGACAGCATGACCAAACTAATGGAGCTGCGCAGCGCTGGGTTTCGGCTGGCGATTGATGATTTCGGCACCGGTTACTCGTCCCTGA
>JAAXJC010000139.1 GCA_012270045.1 Luminiphilus sp. | reverse complement strand
AACCAGTTGGCCCGCGAGCGCTTCCAGCGTTACAGCGGCGAACACGCCCGCTCCACGGCTCGCCTGCAACCCAACCTGTTTGTGCCCTTCAGTCGCGCACCGGACGAGCTTGAAACTCAGTAACAGCGATGTAACCCAGCGCCTCACCCCGATGCTGTTGCTGCTGCTGGTGATCAGTGGCGGCGCGTCGGGGGCTGGAGCACCAGCAGACAGCGATTCAAATCCCTGTGGCATGCCGGGCCCACTGTTTGAGCGCATGGACCATCTGTTGAGCGCCTCAGGCACGCTGGATTACGACGGTACCCTGTTGGTCGAAAATGGCCGTGGCAGAGAGTTCATCGCGGTGTCATCCGCTGCCGATGCCGCCAGTTTTCGCCGACTTACCCGGGTTGCTGGGGACCCGTCGCGCTCCATTGCACCAATTCCTGCCGAATACAGGACGCCATGCAGTTTGGCCCGGAGCTATGGGTTGGTGGTTGAAGCCGCAGCGGGAGTGGTCGCGGGTAGGGCAACCTACCGCCTGACCGCCAGGCCCCGTGACAATCTGCGTTTTGCCTATGTGATGGATGTGGATGCCGAGTTGCATCTGCCCCTGAGAGTGTTGACCGTCAGTCCAGATGGCAAGGTTCTGGAACTGTATGAGTTTGCTGATGTGACCATCCAGCCCCGGACAGTTGCCATGGTGGTCCCAGAGCGGGAAGAATCAGCCGCCTTTCGTTTGGCTACCATTCCCCCCGGATTCGAACTGATATCGGAGGGCAATGCGCCCGTGGATTATCTGGTGCTCAGTGACGGGCTGACGAATGTATCGGTATTCATCGAGGGTCAGCCCCGATCACTTCCCAGTGGTGAAGGTGTTGCCCTGAGGGGAGCGACTCTCACCTACACCCGGGGTACAGCCAATGACAGGCTGATCACCGTGCTGGGTGAAATTCCGGTACCCACCGCCCGCCTGCTGGCAGACGCGGTACGACCGCGGGAAGGCGGTTAGCCCATGCTGAAGGAGATCGGACGCGTGGTGGCGGTGGAGAGCAATTTTGTCTGGGTGGAAACCATCCCCAGTTCCCTGTGCGGCAAATGCGCGGCACGCAAGGGCTGTGGCCAGGGTGTTCTGGCCAGCATTACCGGACACAGGGGTTTGGTTCGTGCGTTGGAGAGTCCGTCCCTGCAGGCCAGTGACTGCAGTGTCAACGATGAGGTTGAGATTGAACTGCCCGAGTCCTCGGTGTTGAAGGGCTCACTGCTCGTCTATCTTGCCCCATTGTTGTTCGCCATTGCTGCGGTTCTGCTGGCCCAACCCTTCGGCGAGTTGGCTATCGTTGGGGCCTTTGTTGCCGGTTTGGGCTGCGGCTTCGTCGTGGTCCGCCTGGCCCCGAGGTGGCTCGGTGGGGTGGAAGCGTTTGAGCCCCGATTGGCCAGTGTCGTTACCGGGACCGTCGGCGTTATCGCCAGGCAATAGTGCGCCGACATTCTCGGTTGCACGTCTGATTTCAAGGAGAGAAGGCCATGTTAAGGATAGTCGCGATTGTAGTTTTGGCAGTGCTGCCCTGGACAACCCGGGCGGACTTGCCCGATTTCCAGCCCATCGTCGAGTCGGCGGCGCCCGCAGTGGTCAAGATTCTGGTCGAATCGGAGCGCCAGGCGATGCCCGGTGCCGACGAGTTGGAGCAATTGCCTGAGTATCTGCGCCGCTTCTTTGAATTCCGTGGTGGTCCTCCCCAGCGGCAGCAACGCAACATGGGATCAGGCTTTATTGTGTCCGATGACGGGTACATTGTGACCAATCACCACGTGGTGGACGGCGCCTCCTCTGTGATTGTGCGCCTTCTTGATCGACGTGAATACGAAGCTGAGGTGGTCGGCACGGATGTTCGCTCGGACCTGGCGCTGTTGAAAATTGATGGCGATGATCTTGCTGTGCTGGAGATCGCGGATGATGATGTCTCGGTTGGGGAGTGGGTGCTCGCGATCGGTTCGCCATTTGGACTCGATTTCTCGGTTACGGCGGGCATTGTCAGTGCCAAAGGCAGGAGCTTGCCGACGGAAGCCGGTGAAAACTACGTGCCCTTCATACAGACCGACGTCGCCATCAATCCCGGCAATTCAGGGGGGCCGCTGTTCAATCTGGAAGGTGAAGTGGTGGGCGTTAATTCCCAGATATTCACCCGCTCGGGGGGCTCCATCGGGCTTTCTTTTGCCATTCCTGCCAACGTTGTCGAAAACGTGGTGGCACAACTCCGGGAGACGGGTGCGGTCACCCGGGGTTGGCTGGGCGTCAGTATCCAGGAAGTGGATCGGGATCTGGCCGAGTCCTTCGGACTGGATCGGCCCCGGGGCGCCCTGGTGGCCCAGGTGGGAGTTGACTCCCCCGCCCAGAAGTCGGGCATTGATAGTGGCGTCATCATGCTGGAGTTCGATGGCCAGCCCATCAACTCGTCCTCGGATCTGCCCCATGTGGTGGGTCTGGTAGCGCCCGGCAGCGAGGTCGAGGCGGTGGTGCGTCGGGATGGTCGCGACAAGGTGCTGGCGGTGGTGGTCGGTGGTCTTGACGCCGATACGCCGGCGTCGGTCTCGGGCCCGATCAGTGGTGGTCCGGGAGACAGCATTCTCGGCATGATGCTCGAGACGGCCGATGGGGAAATGATGGCTGAGTTGGGTTTGAGCGGTGGGGTACTGGTGCTCGAGGTGGTGCCCGATTCCCCCGCCGGCGAGGGCGGCATTATGGGGGGTGATGTCATTACCCGGCTGGGCAGCAGTGCGGTTCAGTCAATGGAGGATTTCCAGCAGGCAGTGGAGCGGCTGCGGCCCGGACAGTCGGTGGCCGTGCGCCTTATCCGGCGAGGCTCGCCCCTGTTCCTCGCGATCCGCGTGCCCCAGGCAGAGCAGTAATAATCCGGGCTGGTCTGAACGCAAATATGCAGCCGAACCCCCGGTGGGTTAGAATGCCGCGCTTTTTCGGGCGCGGCAGCGCTCCTGATGACCCGGAACCCACCACGTGACTGACCTCGGCCTCATTCGCAACTTCTCCATCATCGCTCACATCGATCACGGGAAGTCCACCCTGGCGGACCGTTTTATCCAGCATTGTGGGGGGCTGTCTGACCGGGAAATGGAGGCTCAGGTGCTCGATTCCATGGATCTGGAGCGGGAGCGGGGGATTACCATCAAGGCCCAGAGCGTCACCTTGCGCTACCGTGCCCGGGACGGCGAGGAGTACCAGCTCAATTTCATCGATACGCCGGGGCACGTGGATTTCTCCTACGAGGTATCCCGATCGCTGTCGGCCTGTGAGGGCGCGCTGTTGGTGGTTGATGCCGCCCAGGGTGTCGAGGCCCAGTCGGTTGCCAATTGCTACACCGCGATCGAGCAGGGGCTGGAGGTGCTGCCGCTACTCAATAAAATGGATCTGCCCCAGGCTGATCCGGACAAGGTCAAGCTGGAAATTGAAGAGATCATCGGTATCGATGCCACCGATGCCTGTCCGGTCAGCGCCAAGACCGGGCTGGGTATCGAGGATGCCCTGGAATACCTCATTGCCCACATCCCGCCTCCGGAAGGTGATCGGGAGGCGCCGCTGCAAGCCCTCATTATTGATTCCTGGTTCGACAATTACCTCGGTGTTGTCTCCCTGGTCAGGGTGACCCAGGGCGTGCTTCGCAAACGTGACAAATTCATCGTCAAATCCACCGGTAAGCAGCATCAGGCCGATATGGTCGGTGTGTTTACGCCCCGCCGAACCGAGACCGGCTCTCTGGTGGCAGGAGAGGTGGGGTTTATTGTCGCCGGTATCAAAGACATCAAGGGCGCACCGGTGGGGGACAGCCTGATCTCTGTGGCCCATCCCGACACGCCGTCACTACCCGGTTTTCAAAAGGCCAAGCCCCAGGTCTATGCGGGTATCTTCACCGTCTCCTCCGATGATTATGAGGATTTCCGCGATGCCCTGGGCAAGCTGACACTTAATGACGCCTCCCTGTTTTACGAGCCTGAGACCTCGGATGCCCTGGGTTTTGGGTTCCGCTGTGGTTTCCTGGGGATGCTGCATATGGAGATCATCCAGGAGCGCCTGGAGCGGGAATACGACCTGGACCTGATTACCACGGCGCCGACGGTGATCTATGAAATCGAGACCAAGGACGGCAGCGTCATTAACGTGGACAATCCGTCCAAGCTGCCGGATGTGGGTGAAATACAGGAGATGCGGGAGCCGATAGCTCGCTGCACCATCCTCACTCCCCAGGAATACCTCGGCAACATCATCACCCTATGTGTGGAAAAGCGCGGGGTACAGGTGGACCTCCAGTTCCTGGGTAATCAGGTGCAGCTGATCTACGACATTCCCATGGCTGAGGTGGTGCTGGATTTCTTCGATCGGGTCAAGTCGGTGAGTCGCGGCTACGCCTCACTGGACTATGGGTTCCAGCGTTTTGAAGCCGCGCCCCTGTCCCGACTCGATGTGCTCATCAATGGCGACAGGGTCGATGCCCTGGCGGTTATCGTGCACCGGGACCATATCCAGGGAAGGGGCCGGGTGTTGACGGAAAAAATGAAGGAATTGATCCCCCGGCAAATGTTTGATGTCGCTATACAGGCGGCGGTTGGTGGGAAGATCGTTGCGCGACAGACCGTCAAAGCCCTGCGCAAGAACGTCACGGCGAAGTGTTACGGTGGCGACGCCACCCGGAAAAAGAAGCTGCTGGAAAAGCAGAAGGCAGGAAAAAAGCGCATGAAGCAGGTGGGTAACGTCGAGATACCCCAGTCCGCCTTCCTGGCGGTACTCCAGGTCGACAGCTAACGGATAGGGTGGGCAGAGTGAATATTGATTTTCCTTTGATATTGCTGATTCTGGTCGCCGGAAGCGGCTTGATCTGGTTGCTGGATGTCCTCTTTGCCGCCGGGCCGCGCCGGGGACGCATCGCTGAACTGCAGGCGCGTTATCCGAACTGGCAGCAGGGCGACAGCGGTGACGGTAAGAAATACGGCTTGGCGGTGGCTGAGACGGCCTCAGAGCCTGCGATTGTTGAATACGCCCGCTCCTTTTTCCCGCTGCTGGCGTTTGTGTTTGTGCTGCGGTCTTTTCTCTATGAACCGTTTCAGATCCCCTCGTCGTCCATGGTGCCCACCCTAGAGGTGGGGGACTTCATTCTGGTCAACAAGTTCAACTACGGACTCCGATTGCCCGTTGCCAGGACTCAGGTGGTAACCCTGGATTCACCCGAGCGGGGTGACGTAGTGGTCTTTTTCCCACCCCACAAAAACGACACCTATTACATCAAAAGGGTGATTGGCACGCCGGGGGATCGGGTCGAGTACCGGAACAAGTCGTTGACCGTGAACGGCGAGCCGGTGCCCCGGGAGTGGCTCGCCGAAGTGCCCGAGGGTCGCTCCCGTTTTGCCGTTGGTCTTGAGTCCGGCGAGGGGGATAGTTACCTTATGAAGGTGGATCAGCGACGCCCGCCACGGGATTTTTCGGTGAAGGTACAGCCCGGGCACTACTTCATGATGGGTGACAACCGGGACAACTCCAGTGACAGCCGCGTCTGGGGTCAGGTGCCTGAGGGTGATATTGTCGGGCAGGCGGTGGCGATATGGATGCACTGGGAATCGCTGTGTTCCATTCCTTCATTTGGGCGAGCGGGAGCCATTGACTGAGCGGGAGAACGACTATGAAAAGGTCAGCGTTGGGTAACCGCCGCCAGGCGGGGTTCACTTTCTGGAGCATCGTGTTTTATGTCCTGGTTCTCGGTAGTGCCATGGTGCTTGCGCTGCGCATCGCACCCTCCTATCTCGAGTACAGAACGGT
>JAAXJC010000191.1:20738-27743 GCA_012270045.1 Luminiphilus sp. | reverse complement strand
GGGTCGAAGAGCTGCAGGGGACCATCAACACCCAGCTGGAGACCATTTCCAGCCTGTCCGGCAAGGCCAGTGACACCAAGGCCATGGAGAACCGAAATCGGGAACTGCATAACCGCTCTGAGAACATGAAAGAGGAGGTGGCAACGGTAAAGGCCAGGCTGAAGGCCCTGCAGAAGGACCTGGCAGCGGAGCGCACCGAGCTGGCCGCCCTGAAAAAATTCGACCCGGACCGCATGCGCAAGAACCTCGATGCCAACAAGCGCAAACTGGCCGAAAAAACCAAGGCGGCAGAGGCGCTGCAAAAATCCTACAACCAGTCAAAAGCGGAAAACGCACGACTGGAGCAGCGTGTAAAGGAATTGGAAGCCCAGCAGGCCGAAGCCAACACCGACGAAGAAGTTCAGGACGATTCAGGCAGTCAGGCCGCCGCCTGACGGGAACCACGCGCGCAACCCCTGGGAAGCTCACCGCACCACCCCAGGGACACCCCTCCCCCATCGCCCCCGGCACCGCCTTCAACGGCAACGGCTGGCACCTCGTCCTCGACAGATTTCAAAGTTCCACTCCCTGCCGCGCTTAAGCGTTAGTGGATAGTTGCAGCCCCGTGGATTTGGGGTCCGGTTGACAACAGGAATTCACCACCCAGTCCTCTGACGAATCTCCGTTGATCAAATACAGCCCCGGGCCGCTATTTCCCAAGCCCATCGCAGTCGCGTATCCGATACACTTCAGGGACACAGGCAACAGCCACGCCGTCGAGGTACCCCATGTTCGGCTTACGACCACTTCGTGAAAGCCGGGAACACACCCATTCCTTTTACGCGGCCACCGCCAATACCCGAACGGCTTTCCAGACGCTCACCAATGACATCAGCGCCGAGGTGGTGGTTGTGGGGGGCGGTTTTTCCGGCGTTAACACGGCACTGGAACTGGCGGAACGCGGTGTCGACGTCGCCCTTGTGGAGGCCAACCGAATCGGCTGGGGGGCCAGCGGGCGCAACGGCGGCCAGGTGATCGGCGGCATTGGCCACACGCCTGAGCGCTTCCGAAAAGCCATTGGCGAAGACGGCATTCGTAGCATCTACGCAATGGGCATCGAGGCCCGGGATGTCATCAGGGAGCGCGTTGAGCGCTACACCATTCCCTGCGACCTCAAGTGGGGCTACTGCGATGTCGCCCTGAAACCCCGGCATATGAAAGCGTTTGCTGAATGGCAGGAATTTGAGAAGACCATTGGCAACCCCCACCCCTATACCCTGTTGGACCGGGATGAACTTCGCGCCTATGTCCGCTCAGAGCGCTACCTGGGTGGGCTGCACAATACCGCCAACGGCCACCTGCACCCCCTGAACCTGTGCATTGGCGAAGCACGAGCCCTGGCTGGCCTTGGGGCCAGGATTTTTGAGCAGTCCAGGGTCATTGCCATTGAACCCGGTGCCACCACCACCGTGCGCACCGAGCACGGCAGCATTCGCGCCGGGACCGTGGTGCTGGCCGGCAATGCCTACATGGGGGGCCTGATGCCCAAGCTGGGTCGGCAGGTCATGCCCTCGGCCAGCTCGGTGATCGCAACCGAGCCGCTGACGGAAGATCTCGCCATGGAGATCCTGCCCGGAGATGTTGCGGTCTGCGACCCGCGTACGGCCCTCGATTATTTTCGCCTGTCCTCAGATCGGCGCCTGCTGTTCGGTGGGCTGTCCAACTACACCGGCATGGAACCGAAAAACCTTGTGGGCGTCATGCAGAAAAAGATGTGCCAGGTCTTCCCGCAACTGGCGAGCACCAAGATTGAACATGCCTGGAGTGGCTGGATCGGCATAGGCATCAACCGAATGCCACAGCTTGGGCAGCTCGCAGATAACCTGTTTTACATCCAGGCCTTTAGCGGCCACGGTGTGGCGCCCACCCATATGATGGCCAGAATCACAGCGGAGCGGATACTGGGTGACGCCCAGCGTTACGACGCCATGGCGAACATCCCTCACTGGTCGTTCCCGGGAGGCCCATGGCTTGGCCGTCCGCTACTGGCCGTTGGCATGGCCTATTACAAGTTCCTGGACCTGCTCTAGGACTGCGCCCGGACAAACCATATCCGGACCACCGTCCCACCCAACTGCCACATCTGTGATCGCTACGGCAAACCCGCAACGCGCCGGGCAAAGGATTGGACCTGAACTGGGACCAGACCTTACAGTAGAGAGCGTGCCGGGCCGGCCGGGATGGAGAGACCATGCACAAGCCGCTGAACATAACCCATCCGGGCAATATCGCACTGGTTGACGGCGCTCAGACCCGGACTTACGCCGACCTCGACAAGCAGATTGATCGCTTTGCCGGAGGCTTGCTGGCTGGCGAGGCCGACCTGCAGGAAGAGCGGATCGCGTTCCTCATGCCCGCCAGCTTCGAGTATGTCACTACGCTGCACGGTATCTGGCGCGCCGGGGGCATCGCAGTACCACTCAATACCGCGTCTGCACTACCCGAGCTTGAACACTGCCTGAGCAGCACCGGCGTGCGACGCCTGGTGACCATCAGCGACCGGCTGAACCAGATCAAGCCCCTGTGCGACGAACTGGCCATCGAGTTGCTGGATTTTTCCCAGTGCCTGGGCGATGGCGGCAGCGCGCTACCCGAACTCACACCCGAGCGCCGGGCCCTGATTGTCTTCACCAGCGGCACCACCAGTAAGCCCAAGGGTGTGGTCACCACCCATGGCACCATCGCAGCCCAGATCAGCACCCTGATCGACGCCTGGGAGTGGCAGTCCTCGGATGTCATCCCCCTGTTCCTGCCCCTGCACCACGTCCATGGCATCATCAACGTGCTCAGTTGCGCCCTGTGGTCGGGCGCCACCGTTCACCTGATGCCCAAGCTGGACCTGCAGCGTCTTTGTGGCCAGGTAACCCGGGGCGTCTTCACTGTCTTTATGGCGGTGCCCACCATCTACGTAAAGCTCATCGACTATCTGGCCGACATGGACGCTGCTGACCGCAGCGCCATTGCTGGTGGCTTTGCGGACATGCGCCTCAATGTCTCGGGCTCGGCCGCCTGCCCGGTGGAGATATTTGAGAGCTGGCAGCGCCTGACCGGCCAGGTACTGCTGGAACGTTACGGCATGACTGAGATTGGTATGGCACTGTCCAATCCCTACCGGGGCGAACGCCGGGCCGGATGTGTCGGACAGCCGCTGCCCGGAGTTGAGGTGCAATTGTTTGACGAGCAGCATCAGGCGATCACCGAACCCGCCACCGCCGGTGAGATTCGAATCAAGGGCGGCAATGTGTTCCTCGAATACTGGAATAACCCCAAAGCCACCGCGTCCAGCTTTCACGACGGCTGGTTCTGTACCGGCGACGTGGCGGTGGTCGAGGACGGTTACTTCCGGATCATGGGCCGATCCTCCATCGATATCATCAAGTCCGGGGGTTACAAATTGTCGGCACTGGAGATCGAGGGCAAACTCCTGGCTCACCCGGCGATAGCCGAGGTCGCGGTGCTGGGGATTGAGGATCGCACCTGGGGTGAAGCGGTGGCCGCCGTCGTGGTTCTCAGGCCGGGAGCGGAGTTGACCGGCGAGGACCTGAAAGCCTGGTGTGAAGGCCGGCTGTCCTCCTACAAGATTCCCAAGCATCTTGTGGTGATGGAGTCCCTGCCCCGCAATGCCATGGGCAAGGTGGTGAAACCCAAACTGAAGGAGCTGCTATAAGCCATGGACCCGGCGCTGGAACAGTCGAAACCGACCTCAAAGTGGATTTTTGGCACCCCCATTTCCCGCATGCTGGCATCGGCGCTGGCGGCGGGACGAGAGATTCTCAGGCAAAAGTCCGGTGCTGATGAGATGCCAGCGGGGCCTGAAGCCCTACTGAAATCCTGCGGAGACCTGGTGGAACACCGGGGTGAAGCGTCGGGACTGGCGCTGGCGGAGCAAATACTGTCCGCCTATGAAGCCCTCAGCGACGAGGAAAAAGCCGTGTTTTTCAACGGTCTGGCCGACGATTTCCTGGTCGACCCCGAACGCATTGACGCGGCGGTGCAACACCAGCAGGCAGAGACCACGCCGGCCAGCCTGGGCGCCCTGCGCAAAGCCCTGGAGCCCCGTTGTAATCGATTGTTTCGACGCCTGAACCAGGTCCCGGATGCCACCGGCCGCCTGGTGAAACTGCGGGGCGATCTGCTGGATCACGAGGAAACCTACCCCCGGCTAAAGCAGGTTGATGATGACCTGAAACGCCTGCTGCTGATCTGGTTCAACCTGGGCTTTCTCAGCCTGCGTCGCATCAGCTGGGATTCCCCGGCGAGTACGCTGGAGAAATTGATCGAGTACGAAGCGGTGCACGAAATCCGCGGTTGGGGTGATCTGCGCAGCCGCCTCAAGGATGACCGACGCCTGTTCGCCTATTTTCACCCCGCCATGCCCGATGATCCGATCATCTTTGTCCAGGTGGCCCTCAAAGCCGGCAGCAGTGATGCGATTGGCCCCCTGGTTCAGGAGGACAGACTGCAGGAGAACCCGGCTCTGAGTGACACCGCCACCTTCTACTCCATCAGTAACTGCCACAAAGGTTTGCGGGGCATCTCCTTCGGTAACTTCCTGATCAAACAGGTGGCTTCCGAGTTGCGCCATGAACTGCCCCATCTCAAGCGCTTTGAAACCCTGTCCCCGGTACCCGGTTTCAGGCCCTGGGTGAGCAGCGCGTTGCAGGGTGAGGTTGACCACAAACTGCCCGAGCCGGTCTGGGACCGGCTGGTAACCTACCTCGAGGACATGGACGACGAATTCGCCAGCAATCCCCTGATGGAAGACACCCTGCGCCCGCTCTGCGCCCACTATCTGCTGAACGAGAAGCGAGGCGTGCAACCGGTGGATCCGGTCGCTCGTTTTCACCTCAGCAACGGCGCGCTGCTGGACAGGGTGCATTGGTGCGGCGATCAGTCGGACATGGGGCTACAGCGCTCCTTCGGCATCATGGTCAACTATGTCTACGAACCCGAGGAGATTGAAAATCGACACGAGGCCTACTTCGCCCAGGGCCGCGTGGCCGCCAGTGCGCCGGTGCAGGAATTGGCCGCGGCGCTGCTGGGCGGCAAGGGGTGACAGACGTCTCGGGCCCGGCGAGTTCAGCTAGGACCCCGCCCGCCCGGTCTGGCGGCGACAGCTTGACCACCAACACTGACCTCTGGCGCTTGTGGGTGGGTTAGTGGTTATCGACAACCGCAAGCTGCCGGGGCATAGGAGCAGACAGCACACCAAAGCGTCGATGATGCGGTCTCAGTGTCTGGCATTTACCGTGTGGGTACGACAATGAGTCTCTTTACCCTGACCATTGTCGCCAGCGTCGTGCTGTTCATCGCCGTGGGAAATTTCGCCGGTCGGCGGGTAAGGAACCTGGATGACTACCTTGTTGCGGGGCGCCGGGCACCCACGCTGCTCATCGTCGGCACGCTGGTAGCCAGCCTGATGAGCACCACGGTGTTCATGGGGGAAGCGGGATTCACCTACGCCGGACAGCTGGGACCCTATCTGCTGCTACCCGGACTCACGGTCACCGGCTACGTCTATGGGGCCCTGTTTTTCGGGACCTACCTGCGGCGCAGTCAGGCCACCACGGTGGCGGCTTTCTTCGGGGAGCGCTTTGACGACGGCGGCGTACAGCGGCTGGCCGGACTGACCATCATCCTTGGCTTGGGGGGTTATCTGCTGGTGGTAACCCAGGGCGCCGCCCTGCTGATTGCGGAACTCACCCCATTGAGCTACGTCCAGGCCATCTTCGTGGCCTGGCTGGGTTACTCGGCATTTACGCTGTACGCCGGCTCCCGGGGGGTAATCCTCACCGACACCCTGATGTTCCTGCTGTTCACCGGTGCCACCCTGTTTTTTACCGCGCACCTTCTGGAGAGTTTTGGCGGTATCTCCCAGGCGGTCGAAGACCTGACCCGCCAGGATGCCAAACCCGGCCTCACCGCCTGGCACGGCATCATCGGTCCGGGCACGGGCTGGCCCACGGCCCTGGATTTCCTGATCTGGTTCCTGGTGATCGACCTGTCCTGGAGCCTGGTCTACGCGGTCAGCCCGTGGCAATCCAGCCGCCACCTGATGGCGAAGAGCGAACACGTGGTGTTGCGGGCTGCCATCTACGCCTGTGTGGTGGTGATTTTCCTGCAGATACTGATCTACGGTGTCGGGGGCGTGATCAATCTTGCCAACCCGGCTATCGAGCCGCCCGAGACGGTACTGATCTGGGCCGCCACCCAGCTGGTGCCGCCGGTACTGGGGGCACTGCTGGTGGCGGGGATCATAGCGGCGGCACTGTCCTCGGCCTCGACGTTTCTGTCCCTTGTTGGCTTCAGTGTCAGCCAGGATCTCAGGCCGGGTAAAGGCGCTGGCGGCCTGGGGATGACCCGCCTGGCCATGGCCGGCGTCAGCGTCGTGGTGCTGGGCCTCAGTCTGGTCATACCGCCCAATGTGTTCTGGATAACCCTGTTCATCGGAACCGTATTTGCCTCCAGTTGGGGGCCGGTAGGGTTGCTGAGCATCTGGAACCGTGGCATTACCGCCCGGGGCGCCCGCTGGGGCATGCTGGCCGGCTTGTTGGGCAATGTTGTCCCGGCCGGGCTCGATTATGTCGGCGTGGTCGACCTGCCCAGCTATCTGGAGCCCGCCCTGCTGGGTATCCTGGCGTCCCTGATCGGTGTCTGGGCAGGTTCCCGGGGCCAGTCCCCCTCACCCGGGCAGCAACGCTACCGGGAGCTGTTGCACCAGACGCCCGAGCAGGACATCAGCGCCCGGGCGACCCGCATCACACTGATCGCACCTGCATTACTGGTGGGCTATGGCCTGACCATGCCCTGGCTGCTGCTGCACTACTACGTTCGACCCTACCAGGTCGGTACCGGCCTGCTGACCGCAGCCGGGCACATCAACTGGCAGTACGCCGAGCCCTGGTTTGCCCTGGGCCCCGCCGTACTGCACGTGCCGTTGGGCCTGCTGGCCTGGGTTGTCATCCG
>JAAXJC010000191.1:19505-20638 GCA_012270045.1 Luminiphilus sp. | reverse complement strand
CCACGGGTCATACCCAGGGTGCGCTCCAGATCCAGGGGCGTGTGGCACTGATACCCCACCAGCGTGCCCCGGATGCCCGGAATAAATTTTTCAACGTAATCCAGGATCTCACTGACCACCATGGGCTTGAGGTCATCCCAGTGGCGCCCCTCGCTCAGCTCATAGGGCATGTACTTACACAACAGGCTCATGACGTGGTGGCCCGACTGGTCAGTCAGTCCGGCATCGAGGGTGCTGGGAATAATCGCCTCGATAATGGGCGGGCTGGCGGGGACACCGGAGCGGGCACTGTGGAAAGCGCGGTCCAGGTGAGCCGCGCTCTCAATGAAAGTAATTGAAGCCCGGTGGTGGTCACCGATCCCGTCAGCGGCGGGAAACGCCGAGAACGCCGGCAACTCAGACAAGGCGAGGTTCATGCGCAGGGAGGCCGACTCCTGGCGGAAGGCCTGAATATCGCGGACAAAGCCATCGGGCAAATGCCGGGCGCCCAGCAAGGTCAGAAAGGTGCGCTTGGGGTCGGTGTTGGCGGCCACCGTCGGCGCGCTGATCTCCTCACCGTCGGCCAGGGTCACCCCCGACACCCGGCCGTTCGCAACGTTGATGGCAGCCACAGGCGCGTTGACCCGTATCTGCACTCCCTGGTCTTCAGCGGCGCGGGCCATCGCCTGGGTGATACTGCCCATGCCTCCCCTGACCACACCCCAGGCACCTTTCTGGCCCGCAATTTCACCGACCGCATGGTGCAGCATGGCCAGGCTGGCACCGGGTTGGTTCAGGGGTGCGTAGTTCGCCGGCATGATGTGGGCCGCTACCATGGCTTTTATTTTCGGGCTGTCGAACCAGCGGTCGATGATGGTCTCGGGAGCACCAATGAAAAACTGCATCAGGCGCCAGCGTGCCTCGGCATCCAAACGGAATACATCCATGCCCAGCTTGACCGTATTGATCAGGTCACTGACCCCCTGATCGCCCAGTTTTGGCGGCTCCTGCAACCACTGCCTGGCCAGCAGTTCCCCCACCTGCTCCACGACACGGTCGAAGGCCAGGTAAGACGAGTAGTCTGTCTCCGAAAATTTGGCGAACTGCTGTTTGTTGTGGGCTTCATCACCGGTGAGCAGCAAATAATCGCCGCT
>JAAXJC010000191.1:9903-19405 GCA_012270045.1 Luminiphilus sp. | reverse complement strand
AGGCATTGTTCGGCAACGTGAAGGGACTGATCGCCACAGGGCGGGTTGTATTCCTCCACCATCAGCACAACACCGGAAGAGAAGGCCAGGGTTGTACCCCGGGGCAATCGGGAGAAGTCATCGATGCCGGCGATACAGAGGTTGACCGCGACAGTCGTCGCGGTCAGGGGTTCGCTGAGGTTCATGGTCTCGGCAATCTGCAGTAAATCCTCCTGGGCGATGGCCGACCATTGGCGCTCGTTGCGGCGCACAGTCCCCCCGGGCTGCTTGTCACCGCTGGCCCAGGCCTTGCGCGTACTGCCCCGGTGACGATCACCGACGATGCCGTCGATGGCCATTTCGATGGAACGGTTTGCCGCCTTGTCCAGGGTACCCGAGCTACCCACATGAACACTGACCACACTTCCCTCTGCCATCGCTGTACTCCTGCCTCACCCAAATCCTGAGCCAGCCTGGCTCAAAGGCCAGACGGGTTACCCAATCCGGTGCTAACTATGCCCGAAATTACCGCGGGCGGCAGGCCACGGCGCCGCTCACGCCGGTAACACCGACCACTGACCCTCAGGGCAAGCACCCGGCTGGGACAATGAAGGAGAGCGTCTGCCCTACCCGATGCCGGCCTCTCCGCCCCGGAGGTCGCCTGGCAGCGCGGATTCACGCCCAGAGGAGCCGTGGCACAGAGCGTTGCGCAGTGGAACAGGTGCTGTAGTGTTAGGACCGTCCAGGGGAAAAACTTACCGAAAGGATTCGCCATGAAGTCACTGTTGTTGCTGATCGTGCTGATGTTGGCGCTGCCCGCGCTTGCTGGGGAAGCCCTCAACTACCGGGTGCTTATTGCCGGCGAGGACATTGGTTACCTCAATGTCGACCACGAAGGCGACGCCCTCAGCATTGATTTCGACTACAAACAGAACGGCAGGGGTCCAACGGTTACCGAACAGATCACCATCGATGAACGGGGCTACCCAATCGACTGGACCATCTCCGGTACCACAACCTTTGGCAGCGGCATCGACGAGTATTTTCGCGCTGACGATGGCGTCGCCCGCTGGCGCGACGCGACCGGCCCTGGCAGTATGGACTATAGCGACGCACCGGCGTTCTACATTGACCAGAATGGCAGCGGCTACGCCAATGCCCTGCTGGTCCGGGCCCTGCTGGCATCAGCCGATGGCCGACTGCCGGTCTACCCCGGGGGGGAGGCGTCAATACGGCAGGCAGCTACCGAGACCCTCACTGCGGAAGGGGTCGAGGTCGATATCATCGCGTACCAGATACTCGGACTGGACGCGACGCCCAGGCTGGTATTCCTGGACAGCTCCGGAACCTATTTTGGTACCGCGAGCCCCCGCTTCGCCCTGGTCCGAGCCGGCTACGAGGCGATAGAAAAACAGCTGCGTGGACTGGCAGAGACACTGTCGACGGATCGCCTCGTCGACATACAGGCCCGGGTCGCCCGCCAGCACTGGGGACCGATCCGCATTGCCAACGTCCGGGTTTTTGAGCCCGAATCCCTGTCCCTCAGTGCAGTCAGGGACGTGGTGGTGTACGGCAATCGCATCGCCAGCATTCAGCCGGCAGACAGCCCGCGGACTGCTGATGAAACAGTCATTGATGGTGAGGGCGGCACCCTGGTCCCGGGCATGTATGAGATGCACGGGCATATTGGCCAGGACAATGCCCTGCTCAACATCGCCGCTGGCGTCACCTCAGTCCGGGATATGGGTAACGAGAACGACGTCCTCGAGGACCTGATGATCAGAATCAAGTGGGGGCTGATTGCAGGCCCGCGCATCACCCGATCCTGCTTTATCGAAGGTGAAAGTGAATTTGCCTCGGCCACCGGTGAGACGGTGGCCACCCTCGATGAAGCACTGGCCATGGTGCGCTGGTGTGCCGCCCGGGATTTCCACCAGGTCAAGCTGTACAACTCGATGCGGCCGGAATGGGCGCAAACCCTGGCCGCCGAAGCTCATGGGCTGGGCTTGCGGGTAGCAGGTCACGTGCCGGCGTTTTCCACCGCCGACGCCATGATCGACGCCGGCTTTGATGAGATCACCCACGCCAACCAGCTCATGCTGGGCTGGGTCCTGGAACCCACCGAGGACACCCGCACCCTGTTCCGCTTTACCGCCATGAAGCGCTTTCCTGACCTGGAGCTGGATGACCCCGCGATCGCCGCAACCGTGGAGCGCATGGTGGAACGGGGCATCGTCCACGACCCCACCGCCGCCATCCACGAGCACGGCCTGACCGCCATCAACGGCGAGCCGGCCCCCATGGCCCGGGCCATTATTGATCACCTGCCCACCAATGAGCAGCGCTCCCTGAAACAGGAGCTGTTTGGCACTGAATCCGCCGAGGAGCGCGCGCAATACGTGGCGGCCTTTGACTTCATCATGGCGGTGCTGTCGGCGCTGCACGAACGGGGCATCCGGTTGGAGCCGGGCACGGATTTAGGCGGCTCCTTCTTCTACCACCGGGAGCTGGAGTTGTTTCAACAACTGGGCATGAACCCGGCCGAGGTACTCCGTCGGGCGTCCCTGGACATGGCCACTTACCTCGGCCAGGACGAGGACCTGGGCAGCATTGCCAAGGGCAAATACGCCGATTTTTTCCTGGTACCGGGGGATCCCACCCAGGACCTACAGGAACTCAGGCGCATCCGCATGGTGCTGTCCGATGGCGTGGTGTATTTCCCAGAGGAAATCTATCCGAACTTCGGCATAAAGCCCTTCGCCAGCGCGCCGCCCGTACTGGGACCGCTGCCGACACAGGGCGGCAGTTGACGTCGCTGCCCGTTTCGACGGGCTATTCCTGCCAGGTTTTTACGATGGTTTCTTTAATCACATCTTCCAGTTTCTGGTCCGTCTCGTTCCAGACCACGAGACGGTCACTGGCGGGATTGACCGGCTTGTCGTAATCCCGGAACTCAATGGTCCGGTTTTCCCCGGTCTTCCAGTGTTTGAAGGTCATGTACTTCTTGGCCATGGTACCGCGCATCACTCCTGACAAAGGTGAGGCGCTAGTGTGCCGCAGATTGGCCCAGGGATGCGCCGATTGCGAGAAATTCACCAAGACAAAAGCGGGATGCCGTACCCGCGTGGTGGCATCGATTGCAGCCCAGTGACCGATATCTCCAGGTCGATGCTCCCGGAGCCAGCACTGCGACCAGGGTACGGGCCAGCTAGTCAATCAGGTGTAACCGGGTCTGGCGACCGGCCAGATAGTGAACCTGCTCGCCGTCAAACACGGCACTTTGCTCCAGCTTCATCTGGGCCGGCTTGCCACCCCACTCGGGTATCGCCACCGTGACGCTGCCCTCAATGGCATAGCCGGTCATGGGATACAGGGGCCAGTCGCCACGGCCCGGAGTGGGTCCCTGGTTGTCCCACATACCGATGGTGGGCCCGGGCCCATGGCCATAAACGCCCAGGGGATGGCTGTAGATAGCGTGGTTGATGTCCATGGCCGCGAGACGGCGCTGGGCAGCCGCCAAAATTTCGTTACCGCTCCTGCCGGTTTGAAATTCCCCGGTCAGTACATCCTGCCAACGATTGCCCACCGCCATCGCCGCTGCCAATCCCGGGGGGGCATCGGTTTCATCCAGCTTGAGGACATAGGCCATCTCCTGGGTGTCCGTGCACAGTCCCAGATAGCAGAGCCCGACATCGGTATGCAGTAAATCCCCGCGGCGGATCACCATGTCAGGGTCACCAATCCCCAGGAACGGCGTATCGCCGTAGTCCGCCTCCTGCCACTGGCGATTGACGTCCGGGTGAAACCAGGGCGCCAGGCCCGCCGTCTCAAAACGCTGCCTTATAAACCAGGCAACCTCACCCAGCGTGGTCACCCCCGGGGTAATTACGCGCTGACTGAAGGCCTCAGCGATGGTGTCCCGGGCAATGGCGACCGCCCGCTGCCAGACCTCCACCTCCGCCACTGTCCGGGTCTCAAGCCAACGGACAACCAGCGACTCGGCTGACACCAGGCGCTGGGACAGCCCGTCACCCAGTGCCTCCTGCAACTGGCGGTGCAGACCGTGGCTCAGGCCATCGGCCACGGGCCAGGTGGCGCTGACATTGACCGCGATTTTCTCGGGGTCCCGCTCGGCAATCACCTCGGCCAAACGCCGCCACTGGGCCTCAAGGTCGCCGCCCTCCCAGGCGGCCTGGTATAGCGTGCCCAAGGGGTAGCGGCTGATGGTCAAACGCTCTACCCCCGCCTGCGGACCCCGGTCGTGGAACAGCAACATGGTGGTGCGTCTTGCGGTAAAGCGCGGTTTTGGAACCAGGGACAGAAACACGGGGTCGTCGTTGTATTCCCGGGCAATCACCAGCCACAGGTCAATACCCTGTTCCCGCATCAATCGGGGCAGCAGCTGTTCCAGGCGCTCCTCCAGCAGGCGGTTCTCCACCTCCGGCCGATCAGCGAAGGCAACCACCCCGGGCTGGGCCTGGGCCGCAAACGCAGCCGACCACAACAACAGCAACACCCATTTGAATACACGCAACATAGAACGCCTCCCGGACAGCACCTTAGCAGAGAACCCGGTCAACGCGGTGCCGTCCGGTGCACCTGTCATTTCATACCAGGTCTGGTAGCGTAGGCACCCAGATTCGGGGCCAAAGCAGAGCGCCGACCCCAGCGATAACAACGACCCGGATGAATTCCGGGCAGTCCTGCCCAAGGTTTTGCGCAGCGCACCGCCACCGGAGGGAGAGTCCCCTTGAACACCCTGTCTGTTACCAATGTCGAGACCTCTGGTTTTTATCGGGGTTACAACCGGGGTATCGCCGTGTCAGTAAAACTGATCATTGTATTGCTGGTGCTCTGGGCGGCGACCACCAAAGACGCCGCGGAGATACTGCTCACCGTCCAGGCCGCGACGATAGGGCGGTTCGGAGCCTGGTATGTCTGGGTGACCACCGCATTCATGGCCCTGTGCCTGCTGATGGCGGTGCTGCCCGGCACCGGGCGACAGAAGCTCGGCTCACCCGACACCCAACCAGAATTCAGTCGCTTTGCGTGGTTCTCCATGATGTTCGGAGCGGGCATTGGCGTCGGCATGCTGACCTACTCGACGGCGGAGCCCCTTTATCATTTTGGCAACAACCCGGATGTCATCATGGGTCATGCCCAGGCCCTGACCCGGGACAATGTTCCCTACGCCTATAAATGGACGCTGCTGCACTACGGCCTGACCCCCTGGGGCTGCTATGCGGTGGTGGGCCTGTCACTGGCCTATTTTTCCTATCGACAGAATATGCCACTGACCATTCGGTCCCCTTTCAGTGCCGTCCTGGGCGATCGCGCCGCACGCATCGTTGGCGCTGTGGTGGATACCGCCGCCATCCTTGCCACCCTGATTGGCATCGCGGTTACCCTCGGTTACGGCGTGACCCAACTCACCTTCGGCGCGCACCGGATTACCGACTGGGGCTGGCTATTACAGGACCAGCAGCCCACCACGGTGGCCCTTGGGGTGGCCGTTGCGGTCATTATTTTTGCCTCCATGCTATCGGCCCTGTCCGGTCTGGGCCGGGGCATCAAGTGGTTGTCCAACCTCAATATGGGCCTGTCCTGGCTGCTGTTGCTGGTGTTTCTCGTATTTGGCGCGACGCTGTTTGCGGGCGAAGTGTTCCTGGACGGCCTGTACCAATACCTGGTCGCACTGCCCTCCATGTCCCTGACGGTTTGGTCGGATACCGCCACCCCGGAGGCCGCGGCACTGGCGGAGTGGCAGTCGAGCTGGACTATTTTCTACTGGGCCTGGTGGATAGCTTTCACACCTTTTGTCGGCCTGTTCCTGGCCCGGGTCTCGCGCGGAAGGACCATCCGGGAGTACGTGGTCGGCGCCATCATCCTGCCCTCCCTGATGTGCTTTACCTGGTTCTGTGTCATCGGTGGTACGGCGCTGGATCTGGAGCTTTCGGGCATGGCCGGGGGCAGCATTCTGGAGGCTGACCTGTCAGCACAGCTGTTTGCCACCCTGGATGTCCTGTTCCAACAACCCTGGGTGTTCCCCATGGCCTGCCTGTGTGTGGTGCTACTGTTTACGTACCTGATCACCTCAGCGGACTCCGCGGTACTGGTGATCAACACCATCGTTTCAGGGGGTGTGGAGCAGGATCACGCGTCCCAGCACATTGTGCTCTGGAGCCTGCTGCTGGGCCTGGTCATCATTACCCTGCTGTTCGCCGGCGGCATGGACGCTCTGCGCTCGGTCATGATTATTGGTGCGCTACCGTTTTCAGCCGTGATGTTTTTCATGATGGTGTCACTGCTATTAGCCATGAACCGCAGCCGAAAAGGGCTTGGCTGAGGCCTGCAGTTGAATGCTCTCCATTCAGCTGCTCCCCGAGGTGCTTGTGCCAAAATGGTGGGTCAGTGCCAGCAGCCTTGACGGTGCCGGCAAGACGATCTCGCCCCTGACCGTTGACGCCCGCCCGCGTTGTACTCTGGCCAGCAATTTGCGGGGCTGCACCCCGGCCACCGATACAACCGAACCCCAGCAAGCCCAGAGGTAAGCCAACATGACCACCGTCGATCACATCATTATTGCCGTCTCTGATCTGGCTCGGGCCAGCGAGGACTTTGGATTATTGCTGGGGCGGGAGCCCAGCTGGCAGGGCAGCCACCCCGACTACGGCACCGCCAATACCCTGTTCCAACTCGACAATACCTACATCGAATTGCTGGCAGCCACCGGCGAGGGGATAGGTAGCGACGCCGTGATCCAGATGCTGGCTGGACGGGAACAGGGCCTGGGGGGACTGGTCTTTGGTACCGAAGACTGTGACGCCTTTCTTGGGCAGGCCCGGGCTGCAGGACTCGCCGCCAGCGACCCCCTATCCGGCCACGGCACCGATGACTTGTCGGGGGCGCAGCGTAGCTGGCGCAATATGTTCTGGGATCCGGACGCAGCTCGCGGCGTGTTTTCTTTTGGTATCTGCCATGACCCGGGCGGCACTTTGACCCCCGCCCCCGTCACCGGCGAGGGCGCAATAACCGGCGTTGATCATGTGGTGGTGGCGACCCAGAGTGCCGAGGCCGCGAAACGATTCTATGGTGAACAGTTGGGCATTCGCCTGGCGTTGGAGCAACACGTACCGGATTGGGGGGGCACCCAGCTCTTCTTTCGAAGCAACAGCATGAGTATCGAGGTTATCGCCTCGGAAAAGACCGGTCCCCGGGACAGTCTTTGGGGTCTGGCCCTTAAAACCGACAACATTGAAGCAACCCATACTCGCCTCGAGGCCGCCGGCATCCAGGTATCGGAGGTCAGGGCGGGGCGAAAACCGGGAACAGAGGTGTGCACGGTAAAATCCTGCAATCTCGATGTGCCCTTGTTGGTAATTGCTCACTAGCAGTAAGAAAAAGACTATCAATCGACCTCCTACAGGGGCATAGCGCTGTTACGGACACGCTGCTGACCCATCCATCGCCGGTTCCGCAACCCGATAAGAACACCCGTTATACCTTGCGGCCCGGGTGAATGGGCCCAGGGTCGGGCAGGATGTCAGACCGGCCATGCCGCCCGCCAGTCACGGCAGCGGGCGCCAAGCGGCTTTGGCATCGGTTCGTTTTGGCTACCCCGAACCCAGGCGAGTGCGACCTACAGCCACCAACAGCCCGGAGCACGGCCCGGACAATGGTCCTTGCCCAGGCCAATGGGCAGTCCAATAGAAGCAGTTAATCCCAGGCACTACACAGACCCGCCGAACAGACACGCAGGCACAGAACAGACCGACCACTGCCTTTCCGAAGGGACAGGGCTTGCAGCGCCCGGATTTTGGAGCGAGGTGCTGGCGAACTGGCATCCCTGCGCGTTAAAAATTCACTGTAAATTGCGATATGCGATGTTTTTTGCATTTGATACACTGGGTAGATTCGACAAAATCTAGACAGACACAGCGGGCATCGCACCCATTACAGGGGGAAGTTTCAATGATCATCAGCGACGCACTCGCCACCCAGCTGCTCAATGTCGCACCTGACCCCACCGTGATTGTGGACGGCAACGGCACCATCATCTACGCCAATGCCAGGGTTCCCGACGTCCTTGGCTACACGCCCGAGGAAATCATTGGCAAGCCGGTGGAGGTGCTGCTGCCCCAGAGTGCACGGGAGGGCCATCCCAAACACCGCAGCAGTTTCTTCGAAAAACCGCGGGCAAGGAGCATGGGAGGCGCATTGGAGTTGTACGCGCTGCGCAAGGACGGCACGGAAATACCGGTGGAGGTCAGTTTAAGCCCCCTGGAAACCCCGGACGGCATTCTGGTAACCAGCGCGATCAGGGATCTGTCGGCGCAAAAGGCCCTGGCCCAGCAACTGGCCGGGGCAAACCGCGCCAAGAGCCGATTTCTGGCCGCCGCCAGTCATGACCTGAGGCAGCCCATCCAAACCCTCAACATGCTGAACCAGGCCGCCAAGCGCAAGGCCTCGGAACCGGTGCTGGTGGATATCATTGAGAAACAGCACAAGAGCCTGACCCGGATGTCCCACCTGCTGAACTCGCTGCTGGATATCAGCAAGCTGGAGGCCGGGGTTATCAAGCCCGAAATTACCGATGGCCCAATCAGTTCTATCTTTGACACGGTGGGCACAACCTTCGGCCCGCTGGCACAGCACAAAGGCCTGGCGCTGGAAATAGAAGCCAGCGAACGGTCGGTCAAGAGCGACGCAAAATTACTGACCCAGGTGCTGGAAAATTTTGTCTCCAATGCCATTCGCTACACCCAGCAGGGAATGATCAAGGTCCATACCGCCCTGCAGGGCAATTTTATGCGACTGATGGTCACCGACACCGGGATCGGCATCGCCCCGGAGGACATCGACTCGATCTTTGATGAGTTTCACCAGGTGAAGACAAATAGCTTTACCGAGGGTCTGGGCCTGGGCCTGTCGATTGTGCAGCGCACCGCTGAGTTGCTGAACTGCAGAGTCGGCGTGCAGTCGGAGCTGGGCCATGGCTCATCTTTTTACATCGATGTACCCCTGGGCAACATGGAAAACAACACGGAGCATGAGGACACAGCCACGTCCTCACGACCGGAGGGTTCGGGCCACGTACTGATCGTGGACGATGAGCCGGACATTATCGAGGCCACCACCATGCTACTGGAGATTGAGGGTTTCTCTGTGTCCTCGGCCCAGTCGATTCCCTCATTACGGGGCTTCATCATGGGCGCGCCCCAGCCACCGGACCTGCTCATCAGCGACTTCCATCTCCGGGACGGCGAAACCGGTCTGGAAATTATCGAATTGGCCAGGGAGGCGTTCGGCCAGCAACTTCCGGTCATTCTGATCTCTGGAGACACACAGAATCAGGCGTTGCTCAAAAATCAGGAAAACGTGCTGTTCTTTACCAAACCTGTGGACGTGGAACAGTTGATCGATAACGCGATCCGATTGATATCGGAAAAGTAACGGGGCGTTACTGCGTACTGGGGTCGGCTACTGGGATTGGGCACCGGCCTACCAACAGAACTGCCCCAGG
>JAAXJC010000191.1:0-9803 GCA_012270045.1 Luminiphilus sp. | reverse complement strand
GGCGCTCTCGGCGCCCTGCATCGCAAGCCAGAAAACACGGTGGTTTGAGCTGAAAAACCGCCCTCTTTTATCGGTGACAGCCTCCCCGACCTGGCGTTATATTCCGCCTTTGGGCCGCTACAGGAGCGCCTTGTGTCCATCAGCGTCTTCGATCTCTTCAAGGTGGGTATCGGTCCCTCCAGCTCACACACGGTGGGCCCCATGAACGCCGCACGGCAATTCGCCCAGGCTCTGCACGACCTCCAGCTACTCGAAAAGTGCGCGGGGATGACAGTAGAGCTGTTCGGGTCACTGGGGGCGACCGGGGCCGGCCACGGCTCACCCAAGGCGATCATTCTGGGACTCGAGGGAGAGTCCCCGGAGACCGTTGTCATCGACACCATCCCGGACCGCGTTGCCAGGGTGCGGGAACACAGCGAACTGCAGCTGCTGGGTCGCCACCGGATTGTTTTCAACTATCGGGATGACCTGGTGATGCATCGCAGTGAAACCCTGCCATTTCACCCCAACGGTATGCGCTTTACCGCCATCGATGCCCAGGGCGAGGTGTTGGAGCGGCGCGTCTATTTCTCTGTGGGCGGCGGCTTTATCGTCGATGAATCTGCCGAGGACGGCGATATCGTGGTCGACGACCCAACCGCCATACCCTACCCCTTCTCAACCGCCGAGGGCCTGCTGGCCCAGTGCCGGGAGCATGGGCTTTCCATTCCGGCATTGATGATGGCCAATGAGCGGGCCTGGCGGCCCGAGGCCGAGGTGCGCAGCCAGCTGTTGAACCTGTGGCAGGTCATGGACGCATGCATTGCCCAGGGCTGCAGTACCGAAGGCATCATGCCGGGCGGCCTGAAGGTCAAGCGCCGCGCCGCCCAGTTACACCGGCAACTAAAACGACAGGGCGACTCACTGGGGGATGAATCCCTCAACACCATGGATTGGGTGACCCTGTATGCCCTTGCCGTTAACGAGGAGAACGCCGCCGGCGGCCGGATTGTGACGGCACCCACCAATGGCGCGGCGGGTATTCTTCCCGCCGTGCTGAAGTACTATCTGGCCCACTGCCAGGGTGCCCGGGAGGAGGATATTTGTCGTTTTCTCCTGACCGCAGGGGCCATTGGCATCCTCTACAAAGTCAACGCGTCCATCTCCGGGGCGGAGGTGGGCTGCCAGGGTGAGGTGGGATCGGCCTGTTCCATGGCTGCGGGCGCCCTCGCCGATGCCCTGGGTGGCACGCCGCAGCAGGTTGAAAACGCGGCTGAAATAGCCATGGAACACAATCTTGGCCTGACCTGCGACCCGATCGGCGGCCTGGTGCAGGTGCCCTGCATAGAACGCAACGCCATGGGTGCTATCAAGGCTATCAGCGCGGCCCGGATGGCACTGCGGGGTGACGGCGAGCATTTTGTCTCCCTGGACCAGGTCATTCGGACCATGCGCGACACCGGGCGGGATATGCAGGATAAATACAAGGAGACCGCCCGGGGCGGTCTGGCGATCAACGTGTTGGAAGTACCGGTCAATATGATTGAGTGCTGAATGCCGTGGCAGTGTGCCCTATCCCATCAGCCAGCACGCTGTCGCGCTCTTTGACGCTGCGACCCCCACTTCATTAGGCGTTGGCAACGCAAACAAAAAGCGCGGCCAACAGATTTCAGACGGTCCTGTTTCTACGCTTTTACAGTTGCCATATTCTGAGGCATGGCGTGTCGCTTCAATAGCTCCCGGGGCAGAATTGGGAGCACACAACCGTCGGTTGCTGTCCACCACTTTTTGACGCTTTTAGAGCGACCCTATCTAGGGCATTGTATGGGGCTCGCCCACCGGGCAACGCTTGCTGGGGCGGCACCCGACCAGTCATCTGCACTCGCATAACGGATTATTCAATGACGATACCTGTACTGACCCTCCTCGCCCTGCTGTTGGCCACCCCATCCCTGGCGGAACCCCTGTCAGCGCCCGATGCTGCCCAGCGGCCCCACGCCATGACCATTCATGGTGACACCCGGGTCGACCCCTATTACTGGATGCGAGACCGGGAAGACCCGGAGGTTATTCGCTACCTGGAACAGGAAAACGCCTACACCAAAGCCGTGATGGCGCCGACGGCGCCGCTGGAAGATACGATTTTCGATGAAATGGTGGCTCGCCTGGATCCGTCCGCTGAAAGCGTGCCCTACGAATTGGATGGCTACTGGTATTACTCGCGCTATGAAGAGGGCCTGGACTACCCCATTTATGCCCGCAGAAAAGGCAACATGGACGCCGATGAAGAGGTCATCGTCGACGCCAATAGGCTGGCCGAGGGCCACACTTTTTTCTCCCTGCGGGGACTGACCATCAGCAGCGATAACCAGTTGGCTGCCTTCGCCGTGGATACCGTGGGCCGACGCAATTACACCGTCTGGTTCAAGGACCTCAAATCGGGTGCCATGGGCCCCAGCACCATCGAAGACGTTACGGCCAACCTGGTCTGGGCCGAGGGCAGCCGGGTGCTGTTCTACACCGACAAGGATCCCGAGACCCTGCGCGCCCATCAAATCTGGCGACATGAGTTTGATAAGGGGACTGATGACGTACTGGTCTATGAGGAGTTGGACGAGACCTTCAGCTGTGGCGTCTCGAAAACGAAATCCCGTGAGTTCCTGACCATCGGCTCCTACCAGACCCTGACCAGTGAATTCCGGATCCTGCCCGCAGACCAACCCATGGGTTCCTGGCAGGTGTTCGAGGCACGTGAGCGCGGCCATGAATATGCCATCGATCACGCCAGTGACCGCTGGGTGATCTGGACCAACTGGGACGCAAGCAATTTCAGGCTGATGGAAACCGGCAGCGCTGACACCGGGCGTGCAAGCTGGCAGGAACTCATCCCCCACCGGCCAGACACCCTGCTCTCCGGCTTCGCCCTGTTCCAGGATTACCTGGTGGTCACGGAACGTCGCAACGGCCTGCCGCACATTGTAGTCATGCCCAGTGAAGGCAAGCCCTACAACCTGGAATTCCCCGATCCCACCTACTCCGCCTGGATAGCTACCAATCCGGAAGTGGCGACCACCACCCTGCGCTACGGCTATTCGTCAATGACCACGCCCAGTTCAACCTTTGACTTCAACATGGCCGACAGGACCCAGGTGCTGAAGAAACGCACCCGGGTGCTGGGAGGGTTTGATCCCAGCGACTATGAGAGCCAGTACCTCTGGGCCAGCGCCCGGGATGGCACCCAGGTACCCATTTCGCTGGTCTATCGCAAGGATAAGTTGCAGCGGGGCAAGAACCCCCTACTGCTGTATGCCTACGGCTCCTATGGCTCCAGCAGTTGGGCGTCCTTCAGCAGCAGTCGGCTGAGTCTGCTCGATCGCGGCTTCATCTGGGCCATTGCCCATGTCAGGGGAGGACAGGAATTGGGGCGCCAGTGGTATGAGGACGGCAAACTGCTCAACAAGAAGAATACCTTCACCGACTACATTGATGCCGCGGAATATCTGAAAGCTTCATCCTGGGCCGATCCCGATCGGGTATACGGTTACGGTGGCAGTGCCGGTGGCCTGCTCATGGGCGCCGCCATCAACATGGCACCCGAGGTCTTTCATGGCGTCGTCGCCGCCGTGCCCTTTGTTGACGTGGTCACCACCATGCTGGACGCCAGTATTCCCCTCACCACCTTCGAATGGGATGAGTGGGGCAACCCGGAGGACAAAACCTACTACGACTATCTGCTCAGTTACTCCCCCTATGATCAGGTAGGCCCCCGGCCCTATCCCCACCTGTTGGTCACCGCGGGACTACATGACAGCCAGGTGCAGTACTGGGAACCCGCAAAATGGGTCGCCAAACTGCGCGACGTACCCACTCCGGGTCGTAAACTGTTACTGCACACAAATATGGAGGCGGGCCACGGCGGCGCCAGTGGCCGTCTGACCCGGCAGCGGGAAGCTGCCCGCAACTTTGCCTTTTTCATCGGGCTTGCAAACGAAGCCAAAGACTCGCCGTGATGGCGATGACCGGGCGGGCTACGATCCTGCCCGGTACCCAGCCCAGAACTTCAGCCCGGCAGGCCTGACACAGGCAACCAAGTGTGAGTGAGAACGTTGACATTGCTGTGCTGGGGGCGGGGCTTGCGGGCCTCGTCGCCGCCCGGGAGCTCCGGGACGCGGGGTACCGGGTTGTCCTGCTGGAAGCCCGGGAACGAGTCGGGGGGCGCACCTGGACGGTACCCTTCGAGCCCGCGAGCTGCGAGGTAGATCTGGGAGCCGAATGGGTAGCCCCCGGCGCACACCCCGCCATGGTCGCCGAACTGCGCCGCTACCAATTACCCCTTGTCCCTGCAGACCACTACAGGGAACAGCCCCCCGATCCAGTGCCGGACTATGGGTTACTGTGTGAACAGGTGGAGCGGGATGCCCGTCGGGTCAATGTCGACCGCCCGGACTGGTACCAGTCGGTGGCTGATCTCGACATATCCCTGGAGCACTACCTGGCCCAGCTGGGTGGTTCCAAACCCGCCCGGGAAAAATTGCTTGCGAACGCTTTCGCCCTGCACGGCGCCGATCATCGGAGCTACAGCGCAATTAACCTGCTGCATGATGTCGCCGCCTTTGGCGGCACCGCAGCGGCCTTCGAAGGGGAGGAGCAGCGTATTGCCGGGGGTGCCCAGGCACTGGCGCTCAGTATCGCCCAGCCGCTACGGGATGTGCTGCGCTGCAATTGGCCGGTTCAGGGCATCGCCTTGGGAGAGCACGGCGTCGACATTGTGGGTGTTGAAGGGAAGCTCACCGCCAGGGCCGCTGTGGTGGCACTGCCCGTGAACGTGCTGTCAGGGCTGGAACTGGGCCTCGACTTGGATACCGATATCCGCAGGGCCATAGATGAGGGGCATCCGGGACGCGCTGTCAAAGCCTGGGGCTGTACCACTGCCCCTGTGTACTCGTCGGGCTGGCCCCATGCCATTGAGGTCTACAGCAAGAGCGCAAACGTCGGCTTTGCGCTGGCCAGCTTTGGCGTGGCGGTGGCGGATCACGAGCAGGCACTGGCACAGAGCTGGGCCGAAGTGCGGCGACGGCATCCGCAGGCCGGACTGGGAGAGGCCTTTATCTGCCACGACTGGGTCGACGACCCCTTTGCCCGGGGCACCTGGCTGTCCTGCGCCCCGGGCCAGGCCGCTGCCTGGCACCGACTGTCCGACATGCCGCCTCCGGTGGTGTTCGCCGGAGGTGATCTGTCCCGGCGCTGGTATGGCTGGATGGAGGGTGCGGTCACCTCGGGGCAGGATGCCGCCGCCAGGCTACTGGACTATTTCCAAACCGGTCGCGCACGCCCCGCTGCGGACTGAGCACGGCCGCGGCCCATGGCAGTGGCCGTCGCCCCAGCCAATCGGCTTACAGGTTGACGCTTTGACAGCCCAGACTCTGGGTGTCGAATTCCAGTCCGGCCTTCTCAGCCGCGTCGACGCAGAACGTAACCGAGGCCGGTGCTTTCAGCCGCGATGGGCCCTGGAAGCGCGCCAGACCATTGCTATCAGTATTGGTTTGCTGGGTACCCGACAGGTCCCCTGAGAAAGTGCCCGTGACCAGCGCTCCCGAGCCCGGACTGCCCCCTTCATCCAGCATCTGGACCTCGGCGGTGACCTTCAGGGATTTGGTACCGGTAACCAGCAGGTCGATGCCAGCTACCGAGAACACTCCTGCGGACGGGCTGCCCTCTGGCGTGGCAGCGACCGTATCACTGGCGGCGCTGGTGTTGCCGCTGGTGTCCTGGGCCGCAACGACATAGTAATAGGTTGTGCCGTTGACCACGGTAGTATCTATGTAGCTGGTAGCCGTCAGTGTCGATGCGTTGACGGGGTCAAAGGGCCCCTGGGCGGAAATTCCCCGTGACACCAGGTACCCCGCCAGATCCGGTTCGGACCCCGGTGACCATTCCAGGCTGACCTGGCCATCACCGGCGCTGGCAACAAGACCGGTGGGCGCCGCCGGGGGTGTGGTATCCGTGGGCCCACCATCGCTGTAGGTGATTCTCAGGGCATCGATACGAATGGCATCCAGCTGCCGTGCGCCCCGGGTGCGATCCCCGTCCACCAGCCTGAGGGTGACGACACCGCCCTCGCCGGTATCAAAGGACTGGGTATACAACTGATCAACCGCGGATGGCTGGATGGTGAAGGCGGGCTGGTAACTGCCTGCGCCGATACGGTATTCCATCAGGAAGCTGTCGTCGTCCAGTGCCTGATCAAAGGACAGCTCGGCGGTTAACTGGGCCGACTTCAGGGCCGCCACATTGAAGCTCCATAGGTGCTCGGCCTGGCTGGTGCGCCGACTGGGCTTGCCGCCGCTCTCGGTTTCCTGCAACACCTGGTAGTCATCATCACTGGCCCAGGTGGCCGTTATCGCACCGGTAACCGTACCGACCCCGGTCAGGGTCTGGGATGACGCCAGCACTACCGTCGGATCGCCTCCGCCGGGCCCGCCGCCGCCACAGGTAGTGCCAAAGACACAGCCGACCCAGTCCGGGTTGTCCACGAAGGGATTGCGATTGCCCTGGAAGCCAAAAATGACGTCGTTGCGCCGGCGTTCTGTATCGTCCACCGGGTCAGCCTCGTGCCAGGCCAACAGGTCGGTCAGCATACCCATGTAGGCCATGGACTCGTTCAACCCGGTTTTGTAGGCCTGGATCAGGGCGTAGTCATCGGTCAGGATCAGGTCGGGTTCGTTGTGGCCGGTAATGCCGTGGGAGCCCCCTTCGTAACGCACAGCCATGTAGAACATGGCCCTGGCCACATCCCCCTGGCGTCCGCTCCAGGTCTGCCAGGTTTCCGACCCCGAGGTGCCCCGGGCCCAATTTGAATTGCCGGGGTAAAGGCCGCTGCCGCCGCCGCGACCGTTGGTCTCAAGGGTGGTTTTCTCGTTACAGCTCGCATCACAATCCCGGTACGGGTTGTTGCTGCGGGAGCTGTTGTAACTGGCGTCCGATGCAAACAGGTGGTGGGCATCGGTATAGGGATAGTTGGAGCTGTTGTCGTTGGGAAAGCCGTAGCTCTTGGGCCAGGAATGCTCCCGATTGTAGGCCCCCGTACCGCCGGAGATTTTCGGGTAGCTGGCGTTCTTGTAAATATCCAGAATGTTGCCTGGGTTCAGGGGGTCCTCATCGGCAACGTTGACGATATCCCAGATATCGGTGGCCGTAGACGTATAGGGAAACCTGAGATGGTCATCAATGATGTCGTGAAGGGAAGCGGCGAGGGCTTCCGCCGAACTGTCATCTACGTCGTCGTAGTAGCCTGCCGGGGGGGCGGCCTGGGCCAGGGCGCTGCAAGCCAGCAGCGCGGGGATACAGCACCTCATCCAGTCCATTGGGGCGCTCCGATAAAGACGGTCAAAAAAGATAACAAATGAGAGGCTATGACTTCAAATGCCTGATTTTGTCGTTTGACAGGCAGCGGGCTGCAAAAATCTGGCAGCTTGCAACTAGGCAGGCCTCTCGCACTGGCGCACTCCCAGTCAGCCCTGCACCGGCGATCAATTTACGAAAGATGTTTGCTGTTCAGGGGCGAGGCTGGACAGGGTCCGGGCTGTTAACCGCCATAGCCTGACAGGAACTGACGCCAGTCATCTTCACCGAAGTGGGCACCGCTGGCCGCCAATCGGGACAGTGAGCGATGCAGGCGGCGCAGGTTGGCACGGCGGTAGAGAGCGGAACCCCATAGCTGCCTGGCGCAGCGGTCAAAGTCGATAATGAAAACGCGGCTGTCGTCCAGCAACAGATTGCTTGCGTTGAGATCCTTGTGGTTGACCCGTTCGCCATGCAATCGAGCCACACATCGGCCCACAGCCTGCCATTGGGCCGCGGGCAGTCGCCCATCCCGGATCAGTTCGGAGAGCGGCTGCACCCCCTCCAGCCGTTCGATGATGATCGAGCCCCCATAGCCCAATCCCGAGCGCTTGACCCAGGCCGCGATGGGACGGGGTACCGGCACGCCCCGGGCGATGAGGTAATGCAGCAGGCGGAACTCCCTGAACATGCGGGTTCTGCCATAGCCCAGGAAAAGATAGCTGCGCGCAATGAAGTGCCGGACAAAGCCACCCCGCAGATAGGGCTTGATCAGCCAGGCCTGCTCACCATAGTCCACCAGACAGACCTGACCCCGACCGCCCTGCAGCAGCCGACGGTCGGGCCAGTGTTCCGCCTGGAAAAGCTCCGGGCCAGGCATGGTGACCCGTGACGCATCGAACAGGATGCGGCCGCCATCGGAGCTTGTTATTTCAGAATCCATAACCCATTAAATCAAAGGCGTGACAAATATTCAGGCTACGTCTACCACGGGCGCGTTAAGATGCGGCCCATGAAACAACCCAGACGCCGGCTATGCATCCTCCGCTTGTCCGCCATTGGTGATGTCTGCCATGCGGTCGCCACGGTGCAGGCCATTCAGCGACACTGCCCCGACGACGAAATAACCTGGATTGTCGGCAAAATCGAGGCGGGGCTGGTGGCGGATTTACCGGGCATCCGGATCGCTGTCTTCGACAAGTCACAAGGCATTACGGGGTTCACTGACCTGCGGCGTCAGCTGGACGGACCCTTTGACGTACTGCTGCACATGCAGTTGTCCCTGCGCGCCAATCTCCTGGCGGCGATGGTGCCCGCCCGGGAAAAGTGGGGCTTTCCCAAGCACCTGTCAAAGGAGTTGCACAGCCTGGTGATTAACCGCCGGGTGGTGATGCCCGAGCGCCCCCACGTGCTGGAGGGATTCCAGTGTTTCGCCCACGCCCTGGGAGTCCCGCCTTTTGACCCCCAGTGGCACATTCCAATCCCCGAGGCAGACCGGCGCTGGGTCGACGAGCAGTTTCCCGGCGACGGCCCCTTCGTAGTCATCGCGCCGGCCGCCAGCAACAGCGAGCGCAACTGGTTGCCCGAGCGCTACGGGGCGGTCATTGAAGCCCTGTCACGGCGTGGCATCAGGTCGGTGCTGACCGGAGCGCCCAGCACATCGGAACAACAATTGGCGGAGCTGATCAGCAGCCACAGTCACGCTGACAGCATCAATCTGGTGGGTCAGACCAGCCTCAAGCAACTGTTGGCACTGGTCGCCCGGGCAGCCGCGGTGGTGGCACCGGACAGCGGCACTGCCCACATGGCAGTGACCCAGGGAACACCGGTGGTCGGCCTGTACGCCCACAGCAATCCCGACCGAACAGGCCCCTACCGTGGCAGGGCGCTGACAGTTGATGCCTACAGCGCCCATGTTCGGGCCCAAAAATCCTGCTCCCCTGAACAGCTCAAATGGGGGACACGACTGAAGGGCCCGGAACTGATGGCAGCTATCACTGTCGGTGAGGTACTGGAAAAACTGGACCAGGCCCTGGGGTTAGAACAGGATTTGCCAACCCCCGGATAAGCCTGGCCCACAGGGCTGCGGCGCAGCCACGGGACACGGCGTGTCGATTGGGCGGGCCTGAACCTGCGGCTGACCGGGCAGCAAAACGTTAGGTTACGTGCCGTACGCCACCACAATGCCCTGAAATAAAGGGGACCCGAATCGGGGGTTCAGTATACTGGGCGCTGCCCACAGCTTGCTTGTAGAAAACTGGATGCGTCGACTCTATGGCCTGTTGACACTGCTGCTGACACCCCTGCTCATGGCGGTGTTCCTGTTGCTGTCGATTCGGCAGCCCGGCTATCGGGAGCACCTGGCCCAGCGGCTGGGCCGAAAGCTACCCGATCCGGGTGGAACCGATAAAACGCGGATCTGGATTCACGCGGTCAGTGTCGGCGAGACACTCGCCATTGCGCCCCTGATTGAAACACTGTTG
>JAAXJC010000074.1 GCA_012270045.1 Luminiphilus sp. | reverse complement strand
CCCTCATCGGCAACAACTGAAGGCGCCCTACCAGGGACCAGGCCGCCCGCCACCACCCCCAAATTCCCGGCACCACGATCGCCACCGCGACCGCCCAGCCCACCCACTCGTGAGGGTCTTCGCCAGGCTCCAGCAGCCAGTAATTGGCTACCAGACCCAGGGCGAAAAGGCCGTGAAAAACCCTTACGAAAAGGTCTCGACGCAAGGGCTTCAATCCACTTCTTTTTTAACGATGTCTCCCGTCGCCATGTCAAAGTAGACCTCTATACGCTGTTCCTCTCCCGACGCATCGGTCTGCCAGCCATAAATTTCATAGCAGTTGTCATCCACCTTGAACATTTTGATGGCAAAGCCGTACTCATTGACGATCTTCTGCTGCAGTTCGAGGACCGACATTCGCGCCTCCGGCGGGTGCTCACGGCAGTCCGCACCCGCCATTGCAGCCGTGGAACCCAAAAACAGTATCGCTACCAAAATTCCTCGCATCTTTTTTCCTCCAGTTCATAAAATACATTGCGCCTTGCGGCATCTGTCGCAGGCTGAAAGTTTACCCCACTCGCCCTTACCGAACTTTGGTTTCCCCAAAAGTCCGGCCACTGAACGGAAACAAGGCGTCTACCCCCCGTTGACGGAGGCGCTGGTTATTCCGCGTATCGAGTCGGGTGACTGCCGTACAAGGCATCGGCTTGCCGTGCGGCCCAACGTTGCCCCGCCTCCTGCACCGTGACTTGCATCGCATCCGTAACTCCACCACGCTAACGGCACCCCAAAAACGCATGGACACGGTATGTGCAATTTCAAGGCCCTCTTCATTTCCACCCCGCTGCTACTGTCGGTGTTGCTGTCAGCCTGTGACAGCAGTAGTTCTGGAGGCCAGCCCACCCCTCCGGAACCACCGCCAGAACCGGAACCCGAGTACCTGCCGGTGCCGGAGCCCAGCATTGAGGCACCACCGGATGAGGGAGATATCGCGCTCATCAGTACCTTTTTCGATTTTGCCGAGGTGGGCTTTGTGCAGGAGGAATTCTTCCTGTCCGGCACCGCCAACTCGTTCACCAACCTCAATGAACTGGGTACCGACGGGCGCTGGGAGGCAGAGCCCGCCGCAACCGCAGACTACAAGACCCGGGTGGTGGTTTATCGACCAGAAAATGAAGCCGATTTCAGTGGCACGGTCATGGTGGAGTGGCTCAACGTAACCCAGGGTTTCGATGTACCCGTTGGATGGGGTGTGGGACACGTGGAGGCACTGCGGGATGGTCACGCCTGGGTCAACGTGTCGGCACAACTGGTGGGTATTGAGGGCGTCGAGGACGCGCCGCTGCCGCTGGCATTGAAAATCGCCAACCCGGAGCGCTATGGCTCACTGCTGCACCCCGGAGATTCCTTTTCCTACGATATGTTTACGCAGGTATCCGCCGCCATACGCAATACCGGTGAAGACAGTATCCTGGGAGGCTTCACTGCCGAGGTACTCATTGCCGGGGGCGAGTCCCAGTCCGCCTCTCGGTTACTGACCTACATCAATGCCATACAACCGTTGTACGGGGCCTACGATGCCTTTTTGATCGACAGCCGCTACAACAGCAGTCAGCCACTCTCCCAGGAACCCGAAGCCGAGATACCGACACCCGAAGCAGTCACATTCCGGGACGACCTGCCCTTCCCGGTGATCAACCTGCAGGCCGAAACCGACGTTATTCCACTGGGTGCGGTCGATGAGCGGCAACCCGACAGCGATTACTTCCGCCTATGGGAAGTCGCCGGTATCGCCCACAACGACAATTACCAGTTGGTCAGCGGACGCAATGACATCGGGGTTGGGCCCGAGTTTGCCCTGGTCGTTGAAAACACCTCGATTCTCGGTGTTTTCGAGTGCGAAGAACCCATCAATTCAGGGGCCTACCCCTGGGTCTACATGGCCGCTATGGAAGGCTTGGAGCAGTGGGTTCGTGACGACGTCCCGGCCAGTGAGGCGCAGCGCCTGGATGTCCTGGATGACGACTCAGACTACCTGTATGACGACAACGGCAACGTTACCGGCGGCCTGCGTACGCCCTATGTCGATGCCCCGGCAGCGCGCTTGTCGGGGGCCCTGAACGAGGGCAGTCCCGGCTGCCGGCTGTCGGGTACAACTGAGCTCTTCGACGCCGCCACCATGGCGGCCCTGTATGTCGATCGTCAGGGTTACGTCGACGCCGTCGACGCCGCCACGCAAACCGCCCTGGACGCCCGCTTCTTGCTTGAACCCGACGCGGAGCGCATTAGGGCGGCGGCGACCCTGCAATGGGATGCGCTAGCGCCCTAGTGGGAGTAGCATGCGCCACAGAGGTGAAGCGAGCGAACAGTGATCAAAATGGTGGGTAACTCCAGGGTGAACACCTTCCCCCACGTCATAAACTCGGTAGTGGCTTATGGATAGCGATGCCATAGCAGTCAGGGGCCTGCGCTCCCTGTCATCCGAGGACGCCATCCAGGCGATCAACGCTCTACCGTTTGCCTATTACCGCGCGAGTCTGGACGGCAAGGTGCTCGCCGCCAGTAAAGCGATGGTCAACATTTTTGGCTATGACAGTATCGACGACATCATCGGGGTGGAGATCAGCAAGCACTACGTTGATTCCAATGGCAGGGCCCGGTTTCTTGAAGCCCTGGAGAAAGGCCAGGGGGTCGTTGATAACTTCGAAGCCGAGATGCGGGGTCCACGGGGGATATTCTGGGTCGCTACCAGTGCCCGCCTCATTACTGATGACAAGGGTAACCCGATTGCCCTGGAGGGGCTGACGCGGGATATCAGTCAGCAGCGGGCGGTTTTTGACGAGTTGGGTCGAGGCGCCGCTTTATTCGAGGCCTTCGCTGTCGGCGCCGATATTGGCGTGGCGGTATCAACTACTTCAGGTGATGAAATCTTTCTCAACGACAGGATGCGAGAGTTACTCGATTTAGAGCCTGCGCAGGCCGAGTCCAGCTCCATTCTGGAAAGAATGAGTCCCGAGTTGCAGGCTGTTTCACTGGATGCCCGGCGGGCCGTCATGGCCGGCAGCGCCGCCTATCACAAGGAAGTCCTCATACCGGTTGCAGGTAAAAATGTATGGCGCCGTTACTCCCTGTTTCCAATGACGACAGCGCATTCTGACGAACCCTACTTTTGCGTCACGGTTCAGGACATCAACGAGCAAAAAGCCCAGCAGGCGCAGCTCATTCAATCCTCAAAGCTGGCTTCCATAGGTGAACTGGCGGCCGGTATTGCCCACGAGATCAATCAGCCATTAAATGTCATGCGCCTGGCCACGATGAACCTGCGCAATCACCTGAACAAGCAATCGGTACTGGACAGCAAGGCCAGCGAGTCAATTGAAAAACTCAACCTACAGGTAGAGCGTGCCGCCAATATTGTGCGCCAGTTGCTGCTGTACGGGCGGGAAGCCGGGGACCAGGAAAACTACTGTGACCCCTCAGTCGCCATCAGAAATACCGAGCAGATGATCAGGCAGACGCTGCGGGTGGAAAACATCACATTGGCGATAAAAACGAGTGAAAACGCGCTGACCATCCCCTGCAACCTGATCAAGTTTGAACAGGTTCTGATGAACCTGATCAGCAATGCCAAGGATGCCATCCTGGAACACCGCCAGAGTCTGGGGGACGCGAGTTACGAGGGCAAGATAACCGTAGGGCTACGACAACTGAAAGACCGGATAAAGGTGAGCGTCACAGACAACGGCATCGGAATTCCCGACGGTATGCTGCAGGCCGTCATTGAACCCTTTGTCACCACGAAACCTGTGGGCTCGGGTACCGGACTGGGCTTGTCTGTCAGCCATGGCATCATCAGTGCTGCCGGAGGTAGCATTGGCTTTGCTGAACGCAAAGCCGGTGCCCGGGCGGACATCACCATGCCCCTGGTCGGACAGAGGGACAGCGGCGCAGAAACAGACAGCTAGGTCCAGTGCCTGTGCCCGGACCGAAGGTGGTGGCCACCGGCTTGTCACAGGGCAAAACGATGGGCTGGGCTTCGCCTGGGCGCCCATCTTCCATCAAACCCAGGGCATCGCATGGCCCCGATCCGAACTGACGGCAATGGACAACTAACAATCAGGGCACCCGGCGAGGTGCCTCACCAGCGGGAGTCACACGATGTCACAACCCTACGGCCCAGCCATTGTTCTGGGCGTCATGATAGGCGGAGCCGTTCTGATCGACGACCACCTGACACCACCGGGCGACTGCAGGATGGCCGAACATACCGTTGAATTGCGGCGCGGCGTCCCCGACGACTCCAGCGCTGCCCCGAGACCGGCGGTCGCAGGCATGAAACGCCATAAAGTTGTTATGGCGCTGGATTCCGGTCACGACCACGGCGCACACGGTGTGGTTGATGTCGTGGTCACCACCGACGACAGCGGCTTGGATGTCGATCTCCCGGCCGTGGTCGGGGCTGCCATTGCGAAAGCCGAGGCCGAAGGTCGTGAGCTGACGCCCCAGGAGCTCGCTGCCGCCGTGGACGAGGCCCTTGGCGATACTGCGGTGCAGGATATCGACATCAATATAGAGTTGGAAACGGCCCCGTGATCCGCAACTCCCGTCACCGGGCCAAACCCGACTGCTCGCTGCACTGGGCAGCCAAATCAAGCCGTCGCTCGCGGCCTTTAGCGGCCAAAAGCCCGGACGCCGTCATAGCCAATAAAATGGCGCGGAAAGACAATGGATGCTGCCTTCGCACGGCCACCACGACACTCCGCCCCACCCCCATCGACCACTCACCAGGAGCATGCCTATGACCGATTTGACCCAAAAGATTGTCTGGATTACGGGCGCTTCCTCGGGCATCGGCAGGGCCCTGGCAATCCGGGCTGCAGAGGCTGGCTGCCAGCTCATACTCTCCGGCAGACGGCAGGAGGCACTGGCCACACTGGCTGCAAGCCTGCCGGTGGACAGCCTGATCCTGCCCTTTGAGGCCACTGACTATCCATCCCTGGCCGATACCGTCGCGGCCGCCTGGCAGTGGCGGGGACGCGTGGATGTGCTGATCAACAATGCAGGCATCAGCCAGCGCTGTATCGCAATGGATGCCAAACCCGAAATCTATACCGAGTTGATCAATGTGGATCTCATCGCACCCATCTGGCTGACACAACTACAGCTGAACCGAATGGCCGACGCCGGGGGCGGCCACATTGTCGCCATCAGTTCCGTGGCGGGACGGATTGGGGCACCCCTGAGAACAGCCTACTGCGCGGCCAAACACGGTTTGATCGGCTATATGGATGCCCTGCGCAGCGAAGTAGACAAGGTACACAACATCAAGGTGACCAATATTCTGCCCGGCTCGGTGGCCACTGACGTCGCCCGCAACGCCATTACAGGTGATGGCGGACGCAGGGGTCTGTCCGACGCCGTCATTGATGCGGGCGACGATCCCCTGGACTGTGCTGACGCTATCCTTGAGGCAGTGCGCAACGACCAACCGGAACTGATCTTCGCAAAAGATATGGAGCTGGGGCTCGCGCAAATGCGGCATGCGGATCCCGACACATTTTTTGAGGCGGTTGCAGAATTTGGCAAACAGACGGTCACCCAGTATTGGGAGGAACAATCCTCAACGGGGTGACCGCAAATCAGTAGCACCAGGCTGCAGCTGTTCGGGCCATCGGCTGAGGACGGGGTCGGGCCGCACTCTACCAGGCTCACTGCTGGCACTGGAGGCTCTCTGGCTGTCAGTATCCCCTGCGCTCGAATATCTGCTGCTGAACCCAACCCTTTACCGCATCAGTTCTCCACCTCCAGGCGGAGCATCACCGACACTGATTGGCAGTCCGATGGCTGGAGGGGGCGCATGTGGACGTGATTGGGCTCGCAGGCTAGTCTGTGTTCCTACATTTGGCTCAGGGAGG
>JAAXJC010000120.1 GCA_012270045.1 Luminiphilus sp. | reverse complement strand
AAACGATGGATCGGCGACTGAAGCCAGGCCGGCGGTGACGCCCCCGGCGCCGACAGTCTCCGATACCAGTAGCGAGGTGGCAGACCCTGAGCAACAGCGCCGAATTGCGGCGCTTTATCAGTCTGCGGCCGCCAACCCCGGGGAGGAGGTAGTGCAAGCAGCGGCAGAAGGAGAAGATGCGCAGTCGCAACAGGGCTCCGTTGCACCATCCCGGGCAGAGGGTGTGCAGGAGGCGGCGGACGGTGTCAGTCTCCCGGAAGCCGTTGCTAGCAACCCCCTGCGGGCTGAGTCGGTCGACGAGACCTCGGTACAGGGTAATCGGGATGAACTCGCAGCAGCTGAGGGCGAGGCTGCCGCGGAAGACAACCTTGATATCGCAGAATTACTCCGGCGTGCCCAGTCCGAACTGGGTAGGCCCGTTCTCGAACCCCATGACGCGCCGCTGCTGGAGAATCTCTCCCAGCAGCAGAAAGACGGTATTCCAACCCTTATGTACACCCTCCACGACTGGGTGCCCGGGGGGCCATCCCGCGTCGTGCTCAATGGTCAGGCCCTGCAGGTGGGTCAGCAGCATGGGGGGGTCAGGGTGGAAGAAATTCTCTCTGACAGTGTGGTGCTGAACTGGCGCGGGATACGGTTTCGACTCCGGGCACTGAACAGTTGGGTCAACCTCTGAGCGCAGTGTCGATCAGGGCGCTGGGTCGGGGATATCCCGGTGTATGGCTCGGATACCCGATCTCACCTCATCGGACAGGGTGACCTCGAGGCTGGCCAGGTTCTGCGCCAACTGCTCGATGCTGGTGGCACCGATGATGTTGGACAGCAGGAAGGGCCTGGAATTGACGAATGCCAGGGCCATTTGCGCCGGACTCAAGCCGTGGGACTCGGCCAGTTCAGCGTAACGCCGCGCAGCTTCCCAGGTGGGCTCCGATCCATAGCGCTCAAAACGTTTGAACAGCGACAGCCGGGAGCCCTCGGGTTTGGCGCCGTTGCGGTACTTGCCGGTAAGTAACCCCATAGCCAGGGGTGAGTAGGCCAGCAAGCCGATATCTTCCTGATGGGAAATTTCTGCCAGACCGACCTCATAGGTCCGGTTCAGCAGGCTGTAGGGATTTTGTATGGACTGGGGCTTGGGTAACCCCTCCCGTTCGGCGGTTTGTAGAAAGGTCATCACCCCCCAGGGGGTTTCGTTGGACAGCCCGTAACCGCGGATTTTTCCCGCCCGGATAAAGTCGTCGAGGATACCCATAACCTCGGGGATAGGGGTCCAGTCGGCCTCTGGCTGGTGGACGTAGCCCCGCTTGCCAAAACAGTTGGCGGGGCGTTCAGGCCAGTGCAATTGATAGAGGTCAATACAATCGGTTTGCAGGCGCCGCAGGTTGCCCTCCAGCGCCTGTGTCAGATGCTCCCGGGTGTAGCGTGGCCCGCCCCTGAGGTAATGAAACTCTTTGCGGGGGCCCGTGGCTTTGGTCGCGAGGACCCAATCGTCCCTGCGCCCGGATTTGCGGAACCAACTGCCGATGTACTCTTCGGTTCGACCCTGGGTTTCCTCTCGGGGCGGTACCGGGTACATCTCGGCGGCATCCATAAAATTGATGCCATGCTCCAGGGCGTAACTGATCTGGTCGTGGGCTTCGGCTTCAGTGTTTTGTTGGCCCCAGGTCATGGTACCCAAACAAATACGGGAGACGGCACGGCCGTTGATCGCGGTCAGGCTCATAGGATGAAACCCCTCACGTTTGGCCTGCCAGCAGCTAGGGCGCCAGGCCCAGGTGGTGGGCCATGGCATCGAAGACTTCCCTCTGTCGCATGTAGGCACTGATGCGGCCATTGGCGGTGCTGTTGGCGAACAGGGGCACGTTGGCACCGGTGTGCTCTTCGGACGGGAAGGAACTGGTGGCATAGTTGATGGTCATCAAACTGCCATCGGGCATATTGAGACGCGCCACATATCCAGGGGAATAGATGGGTACCGGGATGTCGGCATAAAGACTGGGCTCGGGAACAATCTGTGCGGCCTGGGCGTGATCGGCGGTGACAATCACCAGCGTCTCCGGGTTGGAACGGGCGTAGTCCAGTGCCACCGCCAGGGTCTCTTCAAGTTGCGCAATCTCACCAATGGAACCACAGGGGTTGCGCTTGTGGCTCTGTTTGTCGATCGAGGCCGATTCCACCATCAGGAACAGGCCCCTTTCATTGTTGACACTGAGATGATCAAGGGCAGCCTGGGTCAGCAGGGATAGGGGAGGTGTATCCCCGTAGTCGGGATTGGGTTCGCAGTCCATGGGTTCGGGCTGGGTGACACTACCCAGACGCCAGTCCACCTTATTGAGCATGCTGGTGTCCGGCTCCTCCGCTATGCGACCGTCAGTGCCCTGTAGACGAACCGGTAAATGACCCTTGGCAAACAGACCCAATAGCCGCAATGACGGATCAGCAGACATCAAGGCTTCGCGGTCTGTGACCACCGTCAGGGTTTCGGCATCCACGCTGTCCAGCACGGTGGCGCCGGTGGCCGGGTCGGGGGTCTGAAAATGCTTCAGCCCGCCACCCAATGCCACGTCGACGGTTGAGGCCACTATTTGCTCGGCAATGGAGCCGGGCCCGCCGTTGGCCTTCGCGTCCTGGGGGCAGCCTTCGAATTCGTTTCCATACATCTCGCCGCCGAGAATAATCTCCGGATTCTCACAACCCCGGCTCGAGACGTGGGCCATAAAAGCTGCAGGCGTCGCATCGGTAATGGAACTGCTGCTCACAATACCGGTCTTGAAGCCGGCTGCGCTCGCCCGCTCGGCGAGGGTGATCAGGTCCTCGTCATCGGGCCCCGTTCCCACACGCCCCATCTGGGTGTTGACGCCGGTCGCCAGACTCGTCGCTGTATTGGCAGAGTCTGCGACGTACTGCCATGGATGGCTTTTGCCCACGGTCTGGACCTGCACGGCTGACCGCACCGGCATCCCGTCCAGGATGAGTTCGCCATCGTGTCCGCTCAGGTAGTTTCTTCCCATGGTCACATGCTGGTCGTCAAAGCCATCGCCAATAATCAGGATGACCGACCGCTGGGTGTCGGGTTCTTCCCCGGGCAACTCCGCCCCATGGGCGGCGAGGCAGGTGACACAGGCGGTGGCAAGGGCTATTAAACGCAGCATGGTGTACTCCGGCATGGGCAACATCGGGAGGATCCCGCTGTCCTGGCGGCACAGGGTAAGCCGCCGCTGAATCCCCCGCAAGGATGTGGCATGATTCGCAGCGTTGTTAACTGCCCCCGGATCTTTCCATGCTCTCCAAAATCAAAATAACACTGGCCATGCTGTCTAGTCTGGCTATTGCCAGCCCCGCTTTGGCGTCTGATTTGTCAGGCGCTGATACCGCCTGGTTGTTGACCGCCACGGCACTGGTGCTGTTTATGACCTTGCCCGGTCTGTCCCTGTTTTACGGTGGGCTGGTTCGGGTTCGCAATGTGCTGTCAGTGCTGATGCAGTGTTTTGCCCTGGCGGCGCTGATGTCCCTGGTGTGGTTTGTGGCGGGTTATACCCTGGCCTTTGGCTCCGGGGGAGTCGAGCAGGGTCCCTGGCTGGGTGACCTGGGTAACCTGTTCCTTGCCGGCATATCACTGGACGGCGTGAACGGCTCCATTCCCGACTCCCTGTTCGTGATGTTTCAGATGACCTTCGCCATCATCACCCCGGCCCTGATCGTGGGTGGATTTGCCGAGCGGATGCGCTTTTCCGCCATGCTGGTGTTCTGTGTGGCCTGGGTTCTATTGGTTTACGCCCCCATTTGTCACTGGGTTTGGGGTGGCGGTTGGCTGGGCAGCATGGGTTTGCAGGACTTCGCCGGCGGCACGGTCGTACACGTCACGGCGGGCGTGGCGGCGCTGGTGGCGGCGGTCATGATGGGTCCCAGGCGGGGTTTTGGCTCGGTGGCCATGCCTCCCCACAACCTGACGATGACGGTGACCGGTGCTGGCATGCTGTGGGTAGGCTGGTTTGGCTTTAACGCTGGCTCAGCCGTGGCAGCCGATGGCAGCGCCGCCATGGCGATGCTGGTGACCCACTTGTCCGCGGCCTGTGGCTCCCTGGCCTGGATGACCATGGAGTGGCTGCGACACGGCAAGCCCTCGGTGCTCGGTATTGTGACAGGCATGGTGGCCGGTCTGGGTACCATCACCCCCGCTTCCGGGTCTGTTGGCCCCGCCGCCGCGGTGGTCATTGGACTGACCGCTGGCGTGGTCTGTTACTTTGCGACCATCGCCCTGAAGAACCGCTTGAAGATTGATGACAGCCTGGATGTCTTTCCTGTCCATGGCGTTGGCGGCGCATTGGGCACGCTGCTGGCGGGAATTTTCTGTTCACCCAATCTCGGTATTTTCAGCGGCAACGGTTTTTCCGACGGTATCGACAGCATTGCGGGACAGCTGGGGGTGCAGGCCACCGGCGTCGCCGCCACCTTTATCTATACCGCGGTGGTCAGTTGGGTGTTGTTTAAAGTTGTCGACGGTCTGATCGGCTTACGGGTCGATACGGACGAGGAGACCATCGGACTTGACCTGGTGCTGCACGACGAGCGTGGCTACGACCTGTAAACCGCTGGGCCGGCCCTAACGCTGCTGCGGAGTTATTGCGGCGAGAGCGACAGTCTGACGGCAGCCGGCTTTTGCTTGTCTGCTGACAGGGGGGTGGCGCGCCATGCCCCAAACGGCCTCCCGACGCTGCGGTCCGTTTTTGACGGGCGGTCAGTCCCTGCGCAGGTCGTCGTCGATGGCGATGGGCGGGGGGAAACGGGTGACTACGATATAGCTGGAGGCCAGCAGGGTCAGGATGGTGATGGCCTGAATGAGGGTATTGGCGCCCGTTGTCAGGTGCCCGGCTTCCAGTGCCACTACTCCAATCAGCAGCGCGAATTCACTGCATTGCCCCAGTCGAAAGCCCAGATTCCAGGCGAGCTTGGGGGTTTCACTGACACCCCGCAGCAGTAGGTGGTAGATCACGGGCTTGAGCCCCAACAGGACCACGGCAATAACCACCGCCGCGATCGCCACCTCGGGCAGGGCGCTGATGTCGAACTGGGCCCCCACCGAGAAAAAGAAAATCACCAGGAAAAAATCACGCAGCGGCTTCAGACTGACGGCAATGTACTGGGCGATCGGACTGGTCGCCACCGCGACACCGGCCATAAATGCCCCCACCTCGGCGCTGAGGCCCAGCAACACGGCCACCTCCGCCACGCCCAGGCACCAACCCACTGACAGCAGGAAAATATACTCGTGATAGCGATCGAAGCGGGCGATCAACGGTATCAGGCCAAAGCGCACTGCCACCCAACACCCTGCCGCCAGCAGGGGTAGGGTCAGCAGCGGACGTCCGACGGTCCACAGCACCGATGCTGTGGGGTCGGCACCCTGTAGCACCACCAACAGAATAATGGCGAGCAGGTCCTGAACCAGTAGCAGGGCGACCAGTACTTCGCCCAGGTGTTTGTGATGGAGCACCGTGGTGGGCAGTAGCTTAATGCCGATGATGGTAGAGGAGAACATCAGCGCCGCTCCCACTATGGCAGCGTCAAGGGTCTCCAATCCGAATAACGTCGCCAATCCGAATCCGACGCCTGCGTAGATAATCGAACTCGCGAGGGCTACCCAGGATGAGCTTTTCATGCTGTTCAGTAGAGCCCTGGGCTGCATGTCCAAGCCCAGTAAAAAGAGCAGGAAAATAATGCCGACGTGTCCGGCGTCGCTGACCAGGTCCGTGTTGCCGACCATACCCAGGCCATAGGGTCCCAGGGCCGCCCCCAGGACGATATAGGCGATGATGATGGGCTGGCGGGTGTACAGGGCGATCGACGCAAACACCGCGGCACCCAAAAAGATGGCGGCGAAGGTAAAGGTGATGCCTTCGATTTCCATGGTCAATCCAGATCCAAGTCAGTGAGGCCTCGCGGGGCCAAGTCTATCTTGACAGCCATTGCCACCCCCTGGGTAGCAGCAAGTCACAGCGGGTCCGATTTGGGACCCAGTAAACTTTGCGTTGCGGGGCAGGGCAGATTCTTTCAGAATAGCCGCCGCCTGCGCACCCCGCAGCATGTACCTCCAGGAGAAACCATGGCAAAAAGTAATTTATCCGATGGCGCGGCCGATGGGCTGGCGGCTGTAATCATTGTATCCGTTGTCGTCACCTGGGTGGTGGTGTGGCTGGGGGGAATGCCCGCCTGAGCACTCGAAACGCCGCTTAGCTGGCGGTAATCCAACGCACCAGCGCGACCAGGGTGGTCACGAAAAGCAGGCAAAACAATAGCCCCGCAATGATGAACCGTCGGGGACCGCCCTCACTGAAATCCCGTTCCCGGTTTTTTGAGCTTTGTATGCCCAGGGCGGCAGCCAGAACGCTTTGGATAACAGACAGGACCGACCCCCGGTCCCTGTGGTGTCCCGGCTCGTTGTCCAGCGACTCTTGCTCGGCTGTTCTGTCGGACTTCATGGCTATCCTTTACGGCGCCTGTTTGCCCTCAGCGGTTACGGGCAGTGTAGTGAGGCTACCGGTTGGTTTCGATAGTTGACCAGGTCAATCGATAATAGGCGCGAGCCAGCGAGCCAGCGCCGATTTAGGCAGTTGTTTGCGGTCCGCCAGATTGGCCAGCTGATCATCACCGATTTTGCCCACCGAAAAGTAGCGCGACTCCGGGTGGGAAAAATACAGTCCACATACGCTGGAGGCCGGATGCATGGCATAGCTGTCGGTCAGGGTCACACCGCAGTGTTTTTCGACCTCAAGAAGGTTAAATAGCGTGGCTTTCTCGGTATGGTCCGGACAGGCAGGATAGCCCGGAGCAGGGCGGATGCCCTGATAGCGTTCCCGGATCAATTCCTCGTTGCTCAGCGCCTCGTCGGGTACGTAGCCCCAAAACTCGGTTCTGACCCTGTGGTGCAAGTGTTCAGCAAATGACTCGGCAAGGCGCTCCGCCAGCGCTTTCAGCATGATGCGGTTGTTATCGTCATTATTGGCATCAAAAGCCCGGCCCCGTTCTTCCACACCGTGGCCGGTGGTGACACAGAAAGCACCCAGCCAGTCCTCAGGGCCATCTTCCGGGGCCACGAAATCGGCCAGTGACAGGTTACTCTCGCCCTCCCGCTTCTGCATTTGTTGGCGAATGTGGTGCAGGTCTGCGATGGTTTTGCCGTGCTCGTCCGTCAGGCAAATATCATCGTGGCCCTGGCGATGGGCCCGCCAGAACCCAATGACCGCTTTGGCCTCAAGCCAATCTTCTTCAATGATCTGTTCCAGCATGGCGCAGGCATCCGCGTACAGTTGCCGCGCCTGTTCGCCCACCACAGGGTCCTCGAGAATGGCCGGGAACTTCCCGTGCAGGTCCCAGGTGATGAAAAAGGGTGTCCAGTCGATGGTGGCAATGAGGTCCGCCAGGGGATAGTGGTCCAGGGTTGTGATACCGGGCTGCCTGGGTATGGGCGGCTGGTAATGGGTCCAGTCGAGGTAGGGTGCTGCTTCTGTGGCGTTGCTGTAGGTCAACCGCTCGCTGCGTTGCTTGCGCTGGCTGACCCGCTCCCTGACCGTGGTGTAGTCGGCGGCCACTTGCGCTGTGAAGCCGTCTTTGCCGTCGCCCATCAGGGTGGTGGCAACGCTGACGCTGCGCGACGCATCGGGGACATAGACCACGGCGTCGTTGTGGTAAGCGGGGGCAATTTTTACCGCGGTATGGGCCTTGGAGGTTGTTGCGCCACCAATCATCAGCGGTATCTGGAAGTTTTGTCGCTGCATTTCGGTGGCAACGTGGGTCATTTCTTCCAGTGAGGGGGTGATGAGGCCGGACAGGCCAATAATGTCGACCTCCTGCTCTCTTGCGACCCGAAGTATGTCCTCGCAGTGCACCATGACGCCCAGGTCGATGATTTCAAAGTTGTTGCACTGCAGCACGATGCCGACGATATTTTTGCCGATGTCATGAACGTCGCCCTTCACCGTGGCCAGCAGGATTTTCCCGTTATTGCGACTGCCGCCGGCTTTTTCCGACTCGATGTAGGGTTGCAGGTAGGCAACGGCCTGTTTCATGACACGGGCGGACTTGACGACCTGGGGCAGGAACATTTTTCCTTCACCAAAGAGGTCGCCCACGGTATTCATCCCGTCCATCAAGGGACCCTCTATGACCTTTATCGGTGCGTCATAGGCCAATCGGGCGGCCTCGGCATCCTCTTCAATGAACTGGGTGATGCCCTTGAGCAGCGCGTGCTGAAGGCGCTCTGCCACTGGCAGCTTGCGCCACTGGAGATCCTCGGCTTTCGGCCGGCCTTTCTCCGGCTGCAAGTCGGCGGCCATCTGCAGTAAGCGCTCGGTGGCATCCTCGCGCCGGTTGAGCACCAGGTCCTCCACGGCCTCCTTCAGATCCGGCGGCAGGTCGCTGTACACCGCCAGTTGCCCGGCATTGACGATGCCCATGTCCAGCCCGGCTGCGATCGCGTGGTACAGGAATACCGAGTGGATGGCCTCCCGCACCGCATTGTTGCCCCGGAACGAGAATGAGACGTTGGAGACACCCCCCGACACCCGGGCCCCCGGCAGGTTGGCCTTGATCCAACGGGTACTCTCTATGAAGTCCACCCCGTGGTTGTTGTGGGCTTCGATCCCGGTGCCGATGGCGAAGATATTGGGATCGAAGATGATGTCGTAGGGGTTGAAGTCGAGTCTGTCCCGCAGCAGTTCATAGCTGCGCTGGCATATCGATCTGCGCCGCTCCAGCGTATCCGCCTGCCCGTCCTCGTCGAAGGCCATGATCACGACCGCCGCGCCATAGCGCTGGCACAGGGCCGCCTGCTCCAGGAATTCCTGCGGCCCGGCCTTCAGGCTGATGGAATTGACTACAGGTTTGCCCGGTATGCATTTCAGTCCGGCTTCAATCACCGTCCACTTGGAGGAATCGACCATGATGGGCACTCGGGCGATGTCCGGCTCCGAGGCGATCAGGTTGAGGAACCGCACCATGGCCTGCTCGGCATCGAGCATGCCCTCATCCATGTTGACATCGATGATCTGCGCGCCGTCCTCCACCTGGGTTCTGGCAACCTCCAGCGCCTGCTCAAAACTCCCCTCGAGGATCAGCCGTTTGAACCGGGCCGACCCGGTAACGTTGCAGCGCTCACCCACATTGATGAAGTTTTTGCCCTGAAAACTAAAGCCCTCGAGGCCGCTCAGTTGCGTGTCCTGTACGGGATCGGGCAACGCGCGCGGCGCATGGAGCTCGATGGAGCGGGCAATGGCATTAATGTGATCCGGCGTCGTACCGCAGCATCCCCCTGCTGCGTTGAGAAAGCCCGCCCCGGCAAAGCTTGCAAAGTCATCGGCCATATCCCCCGGGGTCTCATCGTACTCCCCGAAGGCGTTGGGCAATCCCGCGTTCAGATGGGCACTGAAGTAGCAGTGGCAAGCCCCCGCCAGATCCTCCAGGAAGGGTCGGACCTCCTTGAACCGGCGCCCGCAATTGCTGCCGACTATGAGGGGTCTTGCATGGGCGATGGCCTGCCAAAAGGCCTCCCCGGTTTGCCCCGAGAGCAGGCGGCCGCTGGTGTCGGGGAAGGTGGCGGAGACCATGATGGGTAACTCCACGCCACAGGCGTCCATCGCCAGGCGGCACCCCAGCAAGGCGGCCTTGGCGTTGAGGGTGTCGAATACGGTCTCTACCAATAACAGGTCAACCCCGCCCGCTATCAATGCGTCGGCGGCCTGTCTGTAGTCGTCCCGCAGTTCATCGAAGCTGATGTTGCGCGCGGCGGGATCGTTGACATCAGGTGAGATCGAGGCGGTTTTGGGCGTTGGCCCCAAGACGCCGGCGACGAAACCGGGTTGTTGGGGATTGGAGGTCATCCAGTCGTCGACGGCCCGTCTGGCGAGTCTGGCCCCTTCGGTATTGATCCGGTCCGTTATCGACTCAAGTCCATAGTCGGCCTGGGCTGTCCTGGTCGCATTGAAGGTATTGGTCTCTATGATATGGGCGCCGGCCTCCAGGTAGGCCCTGTGAATGTCGGCAATGACATCGGGACGGGTCAGGTTGAGCAGGTCGTTGTTGCCCTTCAACTCAGACTCGTGATTGAGCAAGGCTTCACCGCGATAGTCCTGCTCGCCCAGCTTATAGCCCTGGATCACGGTCCCCATGGCGCCGTCGATGATCGCGATACGTTGTTCCAGCAGGTCAATCAGCCGCCGGGCGGAGTCGCGGGTGTAGTGGGGGAAGCGGGTATATTCCATGGGCATATATGGGCTTGTAAAAAGGATGCGATCATTATATCAATAAATTTTGATTAATGCTTCCCGGGAATTCCTCCCGATGCTGTTAGACCTCCAGCTGTGCTAGTCTTCAGCATCTATTTACCGGACTGCAGCGTGTGGTCCAGACCGGAAAACCCCAGCGAGCGTCGTCATGATTACCATCACTGAATCAGCCCGGGAGTACCTGGGCGAGCTTTTGTCCAAGCAGGAAGATGCCCTCGGTGTGCGGGTTTTTATTAACCAGCCGGGCACCCCCCGGGCCGAGACCTGTATCGCCTATTGCCGCGAGGGCGATATAGAGACGGACGACGTGAAAGAAGACTTCGGCCAGTTCACCGCCTGGTTCCAGGGCCGCAGCGTCCCCTTCCTCGAGGATGCGATGGTTGACTACAACAAGGACAAGTTTGGCGGCCAACTGACCATCAAGGCGCCCAACGCGAAGATGCCCCGGGTCGATGCGGACAGCCCGGTCGAGGATCGAATCAATTACGTGCTCTACAACGAGGTGAATCCCTCCCTCGCGGCCCATGGCGGTGAGGTGTCACTGGTCGAGGTGACCGATGATGCCTTTGCGGTGCTTCAGTTCGGTGGTGGCTGTCAGGGCTGTAGCGCTGTCAGCATGACACTAAAGGACGGGGTGGAGAAGACCCTGTTGGAGCAAGTGCCGGAACTGGCCGGGGTCCGGGACGCCACCGATCACTCAGACCGAAGTCAGGCCTATTACTAAGCCGTCAGCTGTTGGCGACGCGCCCGGGCAATACGGCCCGGAGTTTGTCCGCCATCTCCAGCAACAGGGCCTCGGTAGTGGGCCAGTCAATGCAGGCGTCGGTCACTGAAACGCCATATTCAAGGTCTTCGAGATTCTTGGGAATCTTCTGGTTGCCCGCCTTGAGATTGCTCTCCAGCATTAATCCGATAATGGATTGATTGCCTTCTATAATCTGGTTGGCCACATTCTCCGCGACCAGGGGCTGTAGCTGGGGCTGCTTGTCGGTGTTGGCGTGGCTACAGTCCACCATGATGTTCTGGGGCAGGGCGGCTTTCTCCAGCGCCTGCTCGCACAGCGCAATGTGCACACTGTCATAGTTGGGTCCGCCGGATCCACCACGCAGTACGACGTGTCCGTAACGGTTGCCCCGGGTTTGGAAGATGGCGACCTTGCCCTCACTGTTGATACCCAGGAAGCGATGGGGATTGCAGACGGACTTCATGGCATTGACCGCGACGTCGAGGCCACCGTCGGTGCCGTTTTTGAAGCCCACAGCAGACGAAAGCCCACTGGCCATTTCCCTGTGGGTTTGTGATTCCGTGGTGCGCGCACCGATGGCGGACCAGCTGATCAGGTCCTGAAGATACTGGGGGGTGATGGGATCCAGTGCCTCGGTTGCTGTGGGCAGTCCCAGTTCCAGTATGTCCCGAAGCAGGCTGCGGCCAATGGTGAGCCCGGCCTTGATGTCAAAGGAATCGTCGAGGTGCGGGTCGTTGATCAGGCCTTTCCAGCCTACCGTGGTCCTGGGTTTCTCGAAATACACGCGCATGATGATCAACAGGGTGTCACTGACCCGATCAGCGACTGCCTTGAGGTTTCTGGCGTACTCCATGGCGGCAGTGGTGTCGTGGATGGAGCAGGGTCCTACCACCACCATCAGTCGATGATCGACACGATCCAGTATGTCCGCCACCGATTGCCGGGTCGCCGCCACCCGATCATGAATGTCGTCGCTGACCTGTACTGTGTCGCGTAAAGCGGCAGGTGCCACCAGGATTTCCTGGGAAGCGACATTAACGTTGTGGACGTTGGGGTGAGACATGCTAACTTGCCTGCAGCGAGTAATCGGGATTCATACGGCGGTATATTCAGTGGACCAACCGAAGCGCGCGCTGGATTCTACCCGTCCATCGCGACAGCGTCATGTGATGATTTACACACCTGGGGCCGACAGTTGACGGCGGATAAGGTAGACATCACCCCCTTTCGTTCCCACCTTGAGCGCGGTGATGTCCTGCTGACCCAGGGCTTGCGCCTGGTGCGGGGGATTCGCAGCACGGTGCTCAGGGAGTCTGTCAAGGCGGGTGCCACGGTGATCCGGCCCCCGCATGTCCAGACCGTCGACGCCTGGTTGGAGGACGCCTGGCGACGGCAGGTGGAGTCCGGAGCGCTGCCGGCGGGGCGCCTGCTGGATCGTATTGCAGAGCGAGCGCTTTGGCAGCAGATCATAGAGTCCGACCTGAAAGAGCAGGGGGATTTCACCCTCCTGCAAGTGCCCAGGGCTGCGGAACAGGCCTCCCGGGCCCGACAGCAATGGCTTCTTTACGGTGGTGAGCCCGGCAACCCAGCCCAGAGAGCGGCCTTTGGCCTGGAGGCCGACTGCGCGGCGTTTCATGGCTGGTGCGGGAAATTCAATCGTAGGCTTGAGCGGAATGGATGGCTGACCCGGGCCGACATGTACCGTTTGCTACTCCAGGTCCAGCCCCGGGAGCGGCCCTCTGTGGTGCTGTGCCATGTGCTGTATTTGCCGCCCCTCACCCGGCAAGCCCTGGAGTACCTCGCGACGGTCAGTGAGCCCGGCAGCACTGGCAATCACATCCTGAAGCCCTTGCCGGCGGCGGCTTTTGCCAGTCCCAGGGAAGAGCTGTCAGCGGCAGCGTCCTGGGCGGTTGAGCGCCATCGCAGCGGCGCGGGCAGCACCGCCATCGTGCTTATGGATTTTCACCGGGACCGGCAGCAGCTGGAGTATTTCCTTCGGCAGCAGTTCGACTGCCTGGGAGCGCGCTACGCGGCGCTACCGGTGAACTTTTCAGTGGGTATGCCCCTGGCCGAAACGCCGTTATTCCGGGACGCGATGCTGGCACTGAGTATGGCCGGCACCGGGGCGTCAGTCAGGCTCTCCCGGGTCGAGGTGTTGGCGTTGCTGCGTTCTCCTTTCCTGATGGGGCGGGACGCGGTCGATGGTGCCGAACTGCTGCGCCTGCGCACGGCCGTGACGGAATTATTGTCCGAAACGGTGGACCCCAAGGATCTGGTGCACCTGAGCCGCACCTTCGCCCCGAACAGTCATCTCGCTGCCGTGCTGGATCCGCTGTCGACCTCCCGGGAAACCCTGGGCAAGCGTCTGCCCTCGGATTGGCTGGAGGTTATACGGGGGCAGCTGGCCCTGTGGGGTTGGCCCGGTGCCCGGCCCCTGGACTCCCTGGAGCACCAGCAGTTCGAGCGCCTGGAGACAACCCTAGACCACCTTGTGCAGCTGGATGAGGTGGTCGGGCGGGTCACCCATCACGAGTGCCTGGCCTCCTGGAGGGCGATCCTCAACGATCTGGTTTTCCAACCCAAGACACCCGATACCGCGGTGCAGGTGTTGGGGTCCCAGGAAGTGGTGGGTCTCAGCTTTGGGGCCATCTGGATTTGCGGTGTGCAGTCGGGTGTGCTGCCGGAACCGGCGCGGATCCAACCCTTCCTGCCCACTCGCTTGCAGCGGGAACTCGGTATGCCCGGAATCAATCCCGCCGAGTTACACCGGCGGGCCCAGGCCTTGCTGGCCAGCCTGCAGGGCACCCACGCCTCGGTTGCCCTGAGCTATGCCCAACAGCAGGACGGTGAGGAGCTGCTGCCCAGTGTCCTGGTGGAGCCCCTGGAGTTACAGGACGAGCCAGCCCAGCCAGCCCACCCCGACCATTGGCCATTACCGGCCGCTCTTGAACCACTTTACGAATCTGTGGTTGCGCTGCCCGGAGAGCCCGTTCAATACGGTGGCGGCGCGGCGGTCATCACCGACCAGTCCAACTGTCCTTTCAGGGCCTGGATCAGCCATCGTGTGGGTCCCGAGGGAGTGGCCGTGCCGGCCTTCGGACTCACCCCAGCCGAGCGCGGCACCCTGGTCCACGACGCCCTGCGCTATGTCTGGGATCAGTTGGGCGATAGTGCCGGCCTGCGTCGTCTCGGAGACAGCGAGCGCGATGTGCTGATCCAGAGCGCCGTGAAAGATGCCATCGATGTGTTGGAAAAGCGCGCCCGGCGCCGCCATCGGAGCATACGCAAGCGCGTGGGCAGTGCCTGCCTTGATCTCGAGGTCGAGCGCATTACCGGGCTGCTACAGGATTGGCTGTTGCTGGAGTCGGGGCGCGACGGCGAATTCAGTCTGCTGGAGCAGGAGGACAGCCACGTGTTAACCCTGGGATCCCTGTCCTTGACCCTGCGCCCGGATCGAATCGACACGCTGGCGGACGGCCGACGTCTGGTGATTGACTACAAAACCGGCGCGGTGCAACGCAAGAACTGGTTGGGTGAACGGCCCGCCGACCCGCAGCTGACGCTTTACACACTGATTGATGACACTGTGGCGGGCCTCGCTTTTGGCCGGGTTCACCAGGACGGCGCCGAGTACGTAGCCCTGGGGGAGGATTTGAATCTTGGTGGCAAGCCCCAGTCACTGGAACAACAAATCGCGCGCTATGAGGTCGATGGGCCGAGCTCCTGGGATGAGCTGCGTCAATTGTGGCGGGCCCGTTTGGAAGCCCTGGCGGACGACTACGTCAGAGGTAACGCCGCAATCGATCCACTACCCAATGCCTGTCGATACTGCGACCTCGACAGCGTCTGTCGCATCGGGACGGTGAGCGCAGGGGATGAAAAGAGTCTGGATCACCCCGGAGCAGAGTCGACATGAGCGGTGGCGATGATGCGGCCCGGCGCAGGGCACTGGACCCCCAAACCAGCTTTTGTGTCACGGCGCCGGCGGGGTCGGGTAAGACGGAATTATTGACCCAGCGTATTCTTGCGCTGCTGCCCACGGTGGATCGTCCTGAAAAGATACTGGCCATTACCTTCACCCGCAAAGCGGCGGCGGAGATGCGCGGGCGGTTGATGACCAAACTGGACGAAGCCCGCAGACAGGTGCCCGTCCAGGAGCCCCACGAGCAGGAGACCCGGGCGCTGGCCCTGGCCGCATTGGGGCATGCCGAAGCGCAGGGCTGGTCCCTGGAACCCGAACAATTTAACGTCAGTACGATCGATGGGTTTTGCGCTGACCTGGTCGGTCAAATGCCAGTATTGAGCGGGGTGGGGGGCGCCGTTGAGGTGACCGAACAGGATCAGCCCCTGTTCGAACAGGCGGTCGCCCAGCTCTTTGAGGCCCTGGGCAGCGACACCACGACCGGTGACGACCTGCGTGAGCTGCTGCTGCATTTCAATAACGACTGGGAAGCCCTGCGTCAGCTGCTGGTGGCCCTGCTGCGCAGGCGCGGTGACTGGGCCGGGAGTCTCGGTCAACACAATGACCCCGATATAGCGAGTCGTACGCTGCTGGCTACGGTCAACAGTCTGGTGGTATCGGTATTGCGGCGCCTGGAGGCAGAGTGTCAGCCCTGGCTGGGAGAACTGGAGGAGCTGGCAAACTATGCCGCCAGTGAGCGGGGTTATCCGGACATTCGGCTGGACGCCCAGGCCTCGTCCCTGGCGAGCTGGCAATGGGCTGCCCAGCTGCTGCTGACCGGAACCGACCAATGGCGCAAGCCCGGTGGCGTGACGGTCAAGCAGGGGTTCCCGCCCAAAACCGAAGAGAAACAGCGCCTCCAAACACTGCTGGAAGAACTGGGGGAGGGGGCCGTGCCCGACAGCCTCCTGGAACTGCGGGCGCTCCCGGTGATGTCTGATGACGATGTCAGCTGGCGTCTGGTCCTGCGCCTGTCCCGCCTGCTGCCGGTACTACAGGCCCAGCTGCTGCTGGTGTTCAAACGGGAAGGACGGGTGGATTTTACCCACATCGCTCTGGCCGCCACCGACGCCCTGGGCAGTGACGAGGCGCCCACCGATCTGGCACTGCGCCTGGACTATCAGATTGAGCACCTGCTGGTGGACGAGTTCCAGGATACCTCCAGGCAACAATACGAACTGCTGACCAAGCTGACCCGCGGCTGGGCCGAGCACAACGCCGGTGGCAATGCCCCGCGTACAGTCTTTATCGTGGGTGACGGTATGCAGTCGATCTATGGCTTCCGCTATGCCTATGTCGGGCTGTTCCTGGAGGCGAGGGTATCCGGGCTGGCCGGCCTGGCCATGGAGCCCCTGGAGTTGCCGCGGAATTTTCGCTCCCAGGGGGGGGTTGTTGACTGGGTGAACCGGGTTTTCGCCCGGATTTTGCCCCGGCAGGACGTTCCCGAGCGCGGCGAAGTCAGCCATACCCGGGCCGAGGCAGTGCACCCGCCATTGTCGGATGAGCCGGTCAGCGTGCACTTGTTTGAAGACGATGATGACCCCGGTGTTCGCGAGGCCGACTGGCTGGCCGGTGAAATCGCCACACTCAGGGAAACAGACCCCGAGGCATCCATCGCGATTCTGGTTCGGGCACGGAACCACGTGCACAACCTCATTGTGGCATTGCAGCGCCGAGGCCTGTCCTTTATCGCCCGGGATTTGCAGAAGATCCAGCGCTCCCCTGCGGTCATGGACTTGTTGTCATTGACCCGCTGGCTGGCCAATCCCGCCGACAACGTGGCGGCACTGGCGCTGTTGCGCGCGCCCTTTTGCGGCCTGGGTCTGGCGGAAATCCATGATTTGCTGGCAGCCCAGCCCCGACCCTTTAGTTTGCGCGCAGCGCTGCAGCAGGCCCCTGAATTGTTGTCGGGCGCGGCATTACAGCGGGCCAGGGCGCTGCTAATAGCGCTTGACTGGGCCGATGCCCGGCGCGATCGACTGGCATTGGCCATTTGGGTGGAGCAGGTCTGGCTGCGCCTGGGAGGTCCACAGACCCTGGACGGGGAGGGCGCCGCCGATGCCCAGCGCTTTTTTGACTTGCTGTGGCAGGCCGAGCAGCTAAGTCTTGGACTGGATCTGGAGTGGCTGGAAGCCCGTCTTGATCGACTGTATGCATCCCACAATCCCACCGGTGCCCGGATTGAGTTGATGACCCTGCACAAGGCCAAGGGCCTGCAGTTTGATTATGTCTTCATGCCGGCGATGGACAGGACGTCGGGGGGGAGCAAGCGTGAGCTGTTGCGCTGGCACTATCACCCCGACGGCAATGAAACCCGCCTGCTCATTGCTGCCGATGACCGTCAGAAACAGGGGCCGACCCTCTACAACTACCTCAATTGGCTGCAACGACGACGGGAGACGGCGGAAACCGTCCGGTTGCTGTACGTCGGGGTAACCCGAGCCTGCAAGCGGGCCTGGCTGAGCGGCGGCTGTCAGATCGAGCAGGATGAGGCGTCGACGATAAAATGGCCCGGGCCGTCCACGCCCCTGGGGCTGCTCAAGGAGGCGGTGGCGGCACAGGTGCATTTGCACTCAGCCGACACCTCAGGGCATTGGGTCGAGGAAGCGGTAGCTGTTGAACCCGCGCCCGGGGTTGGGCAGCCGGCGTTATGGCGATTGCCCGCCGAGGCCCTCCCCGCCCCAGGGGAGACTGCGGGGCCCGACCTTGAGCATGAAAACACCGGCGCTGCAGCCCGGGGCACCGGGACCTCGGTAGCTGCCCGGGGCAATACCATGGAGCGCTTGATGGGCGTCACCATCCACCGGGCCCTGGAACTGCTCAGCCTCCGGAGGGTATTGCCCTCGACGGTGGACGACGAACTGCGGGGGATGATCACCTTTGCCCTTCGCGAGGGCGGGCTCAGGGAGCAGGCCCTGGAGGACCGGGTGTCAGCCGCAGTGGGTGTTTTGGACCGAACGCTGGCGGATGAGCGGGGGCAATGGATCCTCGCTCAGCATCAGGATGCCCACAGCGAACTGGAGCTGATGGTAGTGGGCGCCGACGATGCGCCCAAGACCCAAATCATCGACCGGACCTTTGTCGACGACACAACGGGAGAGCGCTGGATCATTGACTATAAAACCAGCGCACCCGGGGCTGATGAGACGGAAACGGAATTCCTCACCCGTGAAGGGGATCACTACGCCTCCCAACTGGCCAGTTATCGGGACACCATGGCTGCCTTTGATCCGGATCATCCGTGTATCCACACGGCGCTTTACTTTCCGGGCACCGGCCTATGGCTGCCGGTGAATGTTCAGGGACGCGCGTAAGTGACGCCGCGGCGTGAGACGAACCCCCGGGACTGAACACAGGTTCGCACGTTCTACCGGTTATCGGCTCAGCCGCGGGTCAAGGCTCTCCCGGGGGATAGGGCGGTTAACAGACCCTGGGACAGCTGCTGTGACCCCCGTCCCTTTATTTATTTTTAGGGGATACCGGTTACACTCCCACCCCCTCCGTTTTTCTGAGTTTAACTGCGACCGTGGAACTGGCCTTATTGACCCTGGCGGCGTTGCTCACCTCCATGCTATCCGCCGTTGCGGGGTTGGGAGGGGGTGTGCTGCTGATGTTGCTCATGCCCGGGCTGGTCCCCTTGGCGGCGGTTATTCCCCTGCATGCGGTCGTGCAGTCGGTCAGTAACGCCGCCCGCGTGGCTTTTGCATTGCCTTCGGTCGCCATTGGCCTGGTGCCGCCACTGCTGCTGGGGAGTCTGGCGGGGGCCCTGGTGGGTAGTCTGTCAGTGGGCATGGTCAGTCTGGAATGGCTGCCTGCTGTTGCGGGCGCGGTTATTTTGATCATTACCTGGCTGCCGGTCGCGGCCATCATCCCCAGGGGACGCGTTGCCTTCTATGTCCTGGGCTTTTACCAGACCGGATTGGGCATGCTGGCGGGCGCGACCGGTCCCCTGGGGGCGTCGGTACTGACGCTGATCCGCAAGGACAGGGACTGGTTGGTGGTCAATACCGGGGTTTATATGACGATCAACCATTTGATCCGCTCCTTCGCTTACGGGTTATTGGGCTTTGCCTTCGCACCCTGGTGGCAAACCATTGCCGCCATGAGCGTAGCCATGGTCGTTGGCTCCTGGCTGGGAACGATAGTGCGACACCGGATACCCCAGGCTTTCTTTGAGCGAGCGTTTAAATGGCTCATTACTGTCCTCGCCCTGCGTATGGTCAGCCTGACCTTCAGTGAGGTCGCTGCATGAACGAGCCTGTAGCTCAAAGACGGCTGGGCATTGCCCTGGCGTTGATCGCCAACTCGGTATGGGGTTGCGCGGCGCTGTACTGGGTGCAGACCAAGCCGGTCGCACCCCTGGACGTGCTCGCCCACCGGGGCGTCTGGACCCTGCCCGCGGTGCTCATCGTCCTGCTCGTAGCGGGGCGTTTTCGCTCGACCATGAAGCTGGCGGGGGATTTCAATACGCTGAAATACACCGCCCTGGCCGCGGCACTGATTTCCGTGAACTGGGGTGTGTTCCTGTTTGCCGTGACCAATGGCCGTGCCACTGAAGCCAGTCTTGGTTATTTCATGTTGCCGATACTGACCGCCATGGCGGGGGTGGTGGTCTTCCGTGAAACCCCGTCCCGGGCGCAATGGCTGGCCATGACACTGGCGGTGCTGGCGGTGGCTTTACAGCTGGTGGCAGTGGGGACCTTGCCGGTGATATCCCTGACTCTGTCCGTCTCTTTTTCGCTTTACAGCGTGATCCGAAAAAAGATTCACGCGGATGCCATCCAGGGGCTTTTCCTGGAGTCCCTGTTCCTGATGCCCGCGGGCCTGGTCTGGCTGTTTATGAACGACGGTGGCGGCATGCTGCAGTACGGATTGCGCACGGATTTGCTGCTGGTAGGTGCCGGCGCCATTACGGCGATACCGCTGTTGACCCACGTTGCGGCGGCGCGGATTCTGCCCATGTCCACCGTCGGTTTGTTGTCCTATCTCGGGCCCTCACTGCAGTTGCTGGTGGCCCAAACCTTTCTGGGTGAGTCCATTAGCCTGGTGACCGGCTTGTCGTTCCTGATCGTCTGGTGTGGGCTGGCGCTCATCGTGCTGGACAACCTCCGTACCCTGCGCCGCCAGCGCTCGTCCCGGAGCTAGCAGCTGGAGGGATGTTGGCCTTGGGCGCACCTCATACGCTGGGCCAGGCCAAGCTGTGCCCGGTTGACTGCTCCAGGGCATGGATATCGTCCTCGGTATCAATATCAAAGACGAAATTGATATTGCTGGTTTGCCAGCGCAGCATCCCGGTGCCAGCCTCGCTACGCCACTGACCCGAACCCAGTGCCGTAGATCCCGCCTCCAGTGGGCCCCGTAGCCGATCATCAAATATCACGGGGTGACCCGGTGTGCCATCAACCTCCGGGCCGACAAAGGCCTGTTCGGGGCTGCGTGATCGGAAGACTTGGATAACCGCAGCGTAATCCTCGCGGGCGAGTAGCGGCAGATCACTGGGGCACACGAGATAACCCGCCAGCGAAAGAGGTAGTTGGGCAATACCCAGGCGGATTGAGCTTGCCTGGGAGTGTTCGCTTGCCGGTTGTTTGACGCAGTCGACATCGAGCTGCCGCAACTCTTCGTCAATCACTTTATGGTGATGGCCCAGAACCACCACGATCCCCGAAAGCCCCAGGGACTGCAGGGCACCGATTTGGCGACGGATCAATGACTCACCATTCAGCTCTAACAGGCACTTGGGTCGGCCCCCCAGTCGTGTCCCTGACCCTGCGGCCAGAATAACTGCGCCAATCCCGGTGCCTGGGTCGGCTGCTGACCCCTTGTCAGCCAATGGGGATGTCCGGTGTGTCGTTGGGGACTGTTGATTCTCGCTGGGGTAGTTCGACGTACCGGGAGGCGGGCTTACCGTTCAATTTCAGGCAGCGCCTCCCTGAGTGCAGCGGGTGTTAGATCGGGCTCTTCACTGACTTCAATAAAGTCGATCCCCAGTTCCTGGGCCCGGGCTTCGTCCCGGGCATCCCTCAGCACCACCGACTCGCCCACCAGGTGATGTAGGTCACTGATGGTTTGGTGCAGGGCGACCATCTGGTTGTCGCCCGATGCCAGTGGCCAAAGTGTTTCAGCCAGAGCCAGGGCGTTGGGGTTCAGGCTTTGGAGCTGGGTGGTACTGCCGCGCTTGGGGTGAACGTTGGCGATACTGATCTGGCAGCCGATGGAGCGTAGTGTGCGCGCAAAATCCGCAGCCCGACCTTCCTCCCGCAGCCGCGTTGAATCCGTCAGTTCAAAGTAAAGGCGGTCGGTGCCGACACCGCTATCCGATACCTCACTGAGCAGAAAATCCAGGAATTCGTGATGCAGCGCTGCATCGGTACCGATGTTGATCTGAAACAGGGGTAGGGTGCGGCCCGCTGCCACCAGCGACTCCGCGTACTCGCACACGTGATGAACCTTGGCGCAATCCAGCGCAATGGACAACGCTGAGGAGTGATAGCCACCGCCCTGCCGGAGGTCGCCACTGATGTCCGCAGCACCGTCAATGAGGGCGAGGTAGCGGGTGTGGCTGATGTCGGCGCGGCCCGCGCCCCGGCGCTGCAGGGGGCGCAGTGAAAATGTCGGGGCCATGTCTTCAATGAGCCGGGTGTAGGTTTTCCTGACGGCTCCGGCCAGGTCTTTTTCCCGTGTCTCTTTGGGTGCGACAAGCCCGGTGTTGGGGGACATGGCGAGCCCACGTTTTGCCACGTCCTCCAACTGCCGCCACAGCTCTTCCGCGTTCTCGGTTTCGGCGTCGATGGCTGCCAGACTGATGCCGGCGGGGGGTGCGGTGGACGACTGGTCGGTCAGTAGCATAGCCAGGTGCTCGGTATCCGCACTGGCAACAATCAGCCCATGGGTAGAGGGGGATAGCGGTCCCTCGGCATCGATGCTGACGCCGCCGGCCTGCAGCCGGGCAATAATCTGCTCAGCCCCGGCTCGATCCTCGGCGTGTATCGCCAGGGCACATTCACTGGCGCCCCGGCGTTTCGCCCTGCGTATTTTACTTTGCGCGCTATCGACCATGTCAGAGCGCATTTGGGCAAGGTCTTCGCTTGGCCTGGACTGGCTCGCGAGGTCGTCCTGTCGTTTCTCGAGACTCTGGAACACACTTTTCTCGATGATGGACAGCTGCTCGGAGGGGGCCAGGGGCCTGAGTCCGCGACCCAGCTGCCGCGCCAGTTCGATCAGGTTGATGTCCTTGACCTTATGGCCCTGCTCGTTTGCAAAGGCGAAGCGCGTGCCCGTGGTGTTGCTCCAGATGAGCTGCAGACTGCGGGTACTGCCATCGGGCAGCTCCTCGGTGATCCAGCTCTGGGGCTCCAATTGACGCGCCCGCCGTACCCAGCGGCTAAGGCGTGGCAGTTTCTCCAACCGCTGTGAAAAATGGGGCTCGGCAAATATTTCTGGTTCGGAGAGTGAAGAGGCCATTAAATCAATGGGTTCTTCGCCCATCAGCTGCTGCTGCAGCTGCTCGAGAATGGTTTCGGTTTCCCCGGTCAGGAAGTCGTCACCCAGGTCATTGGTCAGGTTACCCACCAGGGTGGAGGCCCGATCCCAGGACAGTGGATTGCCGGTCTCTATGGTGTCCTGCAAGGCAGTATCCAGTGCCGAGATCCGTTTCAATGCCTCGTCGTAGAGGGGTGTCTGACCGTCCCGCAGCCGCAGCAGCACCAGTTCGTCACGCATGAACGATTCGATGAAGCCCAGCAGGCTGGCGGGCATCAGGCCGTCGGGCAGATAGGCACCCAGGTCCTTGTCCACCAACGCCGTGGCCTGTTCGCGTTTTTCCTTTCCCTCTTCGGCGGCGACTTGGCGCTGAATGTTGCGCTGCTGTTGCTTCAGCATGGACAGGGCCAGTTCGGTCACTTTCGACAGCGCGGTGTCAAAGACCTTGAGATCGCCGTCAAATTCCTGTTCTACACGGCTCAGCACGTCGTCAATGCGTTGCTCCACCCTCGCATTGTTACGGGGGGCCAGGGCACTGACCTCGCTGAGGCGTTCTACCAGCATGCGGGCAGGATGTTCGCGGTTCTGGAAAAATTCGGGTTCCCGCAGCGCCAGTTCCGCCAGGGGAAGCTTTAGGTTGTTCAGACTGTCGTTAAGGTTGTCCGACAGCGGCAGCGTATCAATCATGGTCTGGTACAGGTTGTCGACCAGCTGCACGCTGCCGCGCAGGGGTTCCAGTGCCGGGTCAAGCTTGTCCAGGCCCAGTTGTTCGACCAGTGAACCGGTCCCCGTGATCTTGAGATTGCCGGATTGTCGCGCCGCAGTGATTTGCCGGGCCAGATCGTTAGCCTGCTTTGTAAGCTCGGCTTCCGGCAGCGCCGACTCTCCGGAGCCTGCGCCCAGGGCCGGAACGCGTAACCGAGCCAGGGTCCCGCCATCGACGGTTTGTGTGCTCGCGGGATGGCCCCGCCCCGGTAGGTATTCGGTTGCCCCGACTTCGGCCGCGAGGTTGTCCAGCGGTGACGAGAACACGGCGGCCGGCGGGGCATCCGCCAGGCGGGTTGTGGTTTCCCGGGTGACCCCGGTCCCGGCACTCGCCAGCGGCGTGGGTTGTCCCAAACTGGCAGAGTCGCCTCCGCGGGCCGAGGCATCTTCCAGCGTCTCGCGATGGGGCGCGTCGACTGGGCTTGGTTCGACCGGCTTTGTCAGCGGGTCCCGGTCCGACCGTTGTGATTTGTCCTCGGTTTTGGGGCTTAGTTGGCTGCCAGAGGTTTCCAGTTGGTTTTCGATTTCGGGTAGCACGCCGACTTCGGCAAGGGACTGATTCAGCTCTTTGTAGAAAACGCCCAGCTCAGGCAACAGGTTGCGGGCGAAAGCGCGGTCGAGCTCGGCAATAACCGTGTCGCTGAAATCATGGGTGTCGATGTGGCGTCGATAGGCGGTGACCAGCCCGCGCAAGCCAAAGGGCAGGCGAATCTTGAGCGGGTCTTCCCCCAGTATCTGCCCCAGTCGCAGGGTCAGCGACTCGAGCTGGATCCAGTAGCGTTCCGAGCCCGCTTGGACGATTTTGTCGATTGCGAGACTGTTCTCAAACTCTCTAAGGTCGACCAGGTCGAGTTCTGCTGGCGTAGGATCCTTGGCAGTACCCGGGACATTGGCAGCCACCAAGTTGCCGAAGGCGCTGGCAATGTCATCCTGCAGCGACGTGACAAAGTGCTTGCCACTGGATTTCAGCTGAGAGAAAGCCTCGAAGGCCTGGGTGCGACCCTCGGGACTCAGCTGCGCACTCGCTGACAGGTTGAACAGGTGCTCGGCCATGGCCTCCGAGACCAGCGCCAGTCTCGATTGCAACAGCTCAGCGGTGGCCTGTTTCAGCGCCGTCAGTTCCGGAGGGAGTGTTGTTCCGGCACCGTGGTCTGGTGTTTCCTGCTCCATAACTCACCAAATAGACTGCAAGCTGATTGTCACGCCTGTAAGCTTGAGATGCTAGTCCCAAGCGTGCTTTAAGTGGGGTAGGAGGTGCTGTGTCCGGGGAGCCCGAAGAGTCAACGTCTCGCAAAGTGCAATTGCGCGCGGAGTGGCTAAATGCAATTGGTGGCGAGTTTGCAGCGCCCTATATGCGTGAGTTGTCGCAGTTTCTTCGGTCAGAGCAGGCCCGGGGCAAGCGCATCTTTCCCCGCGGTTCGGATATTTTTACCGCCCTGGAGTTGACGCCACCGGAGGCGGTGCGGGTCGTGATCCTTGGCCAGGATCCCTACCATGGCCCGGGCCAGGCCCACGGCCTGAGTTTTTCGGTGCCCCCAGGGATTCCTGTGCCGCCGTCATTACGGAACATATTCACCGAACTGAAGAACGACCTGGGGCTAGAGCCGCCATCCCACGGCTGCCTGCGCCATTGGGCCCTACAGGGGGTTCTGCTGCTGAACAGTGTCCTGACCGTGGAGTCGGGCCTCGCGGGCTCCCATCAGAATCGCGGCTGGGAGCAGTTCACGGATCGGCTGCTGGAGGTTGTGGTCAGCGCAGGGCGGCCGACGGTATTTTTGTTGTGGGGCGCCCAGGCAAAGAAAAAAATGGCCAACCTCGATGGCAACAGCCACCTGATCCTGACCGCACCTCATCCGTCACCCCTGTCCGCCCATCGGGGCTTCCTGGGTTGCGGTCATTTCTCGCAGGCCAACGACTTCCTGCAGCGCAGTGGCCGGGGTGTGATCGACTGGAGCTTGCCCGATTGAAGCTCGGGCATTAAGCGGTCCTGTACCGGGCGTAACCGGTTCAGCCCGGCGTAGGAGCCTTATTCAACCCTGGCCAGGCATCTCTGTGTATTGGATGGGACTGGCTGCCACCGCGATCGGTTGATCGCTGTGATCCAGGGTCAAGTTGCCCCCGGCGGCATCACTGGTGGTTTCAACCAGCAGTGATATGCCCTGCGCGCCTGCGGCCGCGTTCACCACGCTGCCAACACAGCGGCCACCGTCCTCTGTGTACAGACCCGTACCCTCGGTGGGCAGTTCTCCTTCGGTGGTAGCCGCATACAGTCTGCGCTTGGGCTTTCCCCGCCAGTGCAGTCTGGCGATGATCTCCTGGCCGGTGTAGCAACCTTTGTCAAAGCTGACCCAGCCCGCGAGGTCATAATTCAAATCCTGGGGCAGGTATTTTTCAGACGTGGACGCCCTGATGCGCGCCTCGCCACGGGAGCATTCCGCGCTTTGCCAGGCGCGCAGAAATGCCTCGTTGTCGTCTGCGGCGTCCGCCCCTGACCCGTCAGCGTCACTGTCGGGAATCAACAGTGATATTTCCGTATCGAGTCCGATCACCCAGCCTGTTGCTCCCTCCTGCGCCCGCTCGGGCATCGGCAGAGTCGACAGATCACAGGCAGCGTGGGCAGCGCTGCCCATCAGGCCCTGGGGTGGGGGCGCCCCTGGCGTCAGTTGGGCCGGGGTCAACGGCCTGTACGTCGCCAGGTGGCTTGTTATGAAATCCACCCGGTCAGCGGACACTCTGAGGATGATTCTGTCCTGGGTTACCACCAATGCCAGGAAATCCAGAATGACCCGACCCTTGACGTTACAGAAGGCGCCGGGAACGACGTCCAGCGCTTCCCTACCTTCGAAGTTGGCCGTAGTCTGGCCCTGCAAAAATTTACAGGCATCAGCACCCTTCAGTTCAAGCAGTGCCTCCTGGGGCAGGGGACCCTGTCCTGTATGAGTCCCAGCTCCAGCCGGGGCTCCCTGTGCGTCATTGGTCATGGTCAAAACCTGCAAGACTTGGCAGGCATTATTGTATGGTAGTTTTGGCTACAGCCAATCCAATTTGTTCATCGGCCAGGCAGCGCCCGGTGGTTGGGCGCTGTTCAACATGATGATCGATGCTTAGTTTTTGAGGGGCGCCTGCCATGGGCCTGGACGAAGATTTCAATCGAATGCGTTGGGCCAGCCGGAGGGGTTTGCTGGAATTGGATTTATTGCTGGGCCCCTTCGTTGAGGCCTGCTACCGGGAACTGGATGACACCGCGAGAGGTGATTACCAGCGGCTTATGACCCACGAGGATCAAGACATTCTGAACTGGATACTGGCCCGGGAGCCCTTGTCTGACGCCAGTTTGGAAGCGATCACGACAGCAATACGCGCGCACAACGCGTCAAAATTGCGTTGAATCGCCCTAACTGTAATCGGGGAGTCGATCGTGGACTGCAGCGCGCGCAGACGGTGCCGGTGGGTTGTGGGGCACCAGGATCGAATCCTTGATCGACGCAGCCAACTCCGGGTAGTCGCGATTGAAGTGCAGGCCCCGGGACTCTTTTCGGGCCAGGGCACACCTGACCGTCAGCCCGGCCACCTCCGCCAGATTCCTGAGTTCCAATAGCGGGCGGGTGATTCGAAACTGGCTGTAATAGTTGGCGATCTCCTGCTGCATCAAGTCGATGGCGTTGGCGGCAAATTCCAGTCGGCCGTCGATACGGCCGATGACAACGTAATACAACATCAATCCGCCTAGCGCCTGCCAGTGGTAGGGAATATGCACGCCCTCATCGGAGACCCGGACGCGACTGTCATCCCAGGGTGCCAGATCAGCCGGTGCCGGCAGGTCGGCTGCGGCAATGTGCTCAGCAGCTGAGCCGGCATAGACAAAACACTCCAACAGGGAGTTGCTGGCCATACGATTGGCGCCGTGAAGACCCGTGCAGGCGGTCTCACCCACCACGTACAGTCCGGGCAGGTCGCTGGCGCCGTGTTGATCAACCACCACGCCGCCACAGGTGTAGTGGGCGGCGGGTACCACCGGGATTCGGTCAACGCTGATATCGATACCCAAGGCCATGCAGCGATCAAAAATAGTAGGAAAATGGGTCTGCAGAAAGCTGCGCTCCCGGTGACTGATGTCGAGGTAGACACAATCGAGTCCCAAGCGCTTCATTTCATGATCAATGGCGCGGGCCACGATATCCCTTGGGGCAAGGTCACCCCGGGAGTCGAAGCGGGCCATAAACGGTTCTCCATCCGGCAACTGCAGTGTGGCGCCCTCACCGCGCAGTGCTTCGGTGATCAGGAAGGATTTCGCCTCAGGGTGATACAAGCAGGTGGGGTGGAACTGGTTAAATTCCATATTCGCCACCCGACAGCCCGCCCGCCAGGCGATGGCAATTCCGTCACCACTGGCGCCATCCGGGTTGGAGGTATAGAGGTAGGCTTTGCTGGCACCCCCCGTCGCGAGGACCACGGCTCGGGCAGCAATGGCGTGTACCCGGTTATCGCTGCTATCCAGCACATAAGCCCCCACGCAACGGCCACCGTCCCGAATGAGTTCTACCGCATTACAGTTCGGCAGGAGGGTTATATTTTCAGAGTTGGCCGCATTTCGGGTCAGCACATCGGAAATGGCCCGTCCCGTGCGATCCGCCGCGTG
>JAAXJC010000168.1 GCA_012270045.1 Luminiphilus sp. | reverse complement strand
CACCCGGTCCACATTGCCATTGGTTGTGCGCTTTGAGCAGTCTGCCGGATCGGTGTAATAGGCAATGACATTCACCACAGAACCATCACCGCAGGGAGAATCAACATTGATCGTCATGCGCCGAACTGCCGCCGTTCCCACGTTAAAACGTAAAGCCGTTCCCGGCGTATTGGCAGCGCAGCTAAGAGAGCCGTCGAGCACGGTCACCGCCGTATTGGTGGCCGAACGCCCCCGAAGGTCGCCCACAAAACCCGTCACTTCTATAGCGCCAATGCCGTACTCCGATGAGGTCAGGAATACTTCCCGGTAGCCACCCGCAGCCGCTGCTTCCAACGCGCACTGAATGTTTTCGGTATCGTCACCCGAAGCACTTGCCTCCACCTCAATAACGGCACCGTTCAAACTGACCTCGGCGGGGCAACCCAGGTCCTGGGCCTGCAGTGGCATGGCAAAACTAAGAATGGCCGCGGCGAGCCATGAAAAAAGAGTCAAACTGGGTCCATAGGATCTGGTCGGTGACATACAAAGGCCTCCTGGCACTTCTGAGGTTTGGACAGAAAATTTCAAAGCTTATACGGCGCAGCGTGAACAATCCGTCTGAGGATATAGGGGATGGCCAGAAAAACAAGCGAGCCGACCCTGTTCCATGTCACAGCGCACAATCACTGAAGCCGCCAAACTAGCTTTGCCGTAGGCAAACCCGGGCTTGAACCCTGTCAAATACCTGCCTGGCTACCGGTCGCTACCGGACCGCTCACTTCGACAAGGGAGTTAGATGCCTCAGGGACCGCCACACCTACAGCTCCTAGACCTGTTGATTAGCGGCCCCCTTATTGCTCCCCCAGCTGGCTGTATATCAATCAGGCGGGGTGAGAATAAAAACATAATAAATCATGGGGTTAGCGGAAACCCAGATGCATCAATGGAAAAAAAGCGATTTGAATTGCAAATAAGGCTTTACAATGCAAATTGAAGCCTTATACTTGTCCCAAGTCAGGAAGACCGGCTGATGGCGGCGAGGGTCAGGGACGACCCACTGAAAGAACTGAGTTCGCGCTGCCAGCGCTCACCGGGGCAAGGAATGCCCCAACCCACTCTCTCCAGACCATTCCCCACTCTCTTCTCAGCACCTATTATCCAGCAAGCCATTCCACAGGTTTGTGGCAAGGTTATTTCCGCAGCTGTGTTTCCAGCGGTAATGCGGTGGTGTTTTTTATTTCCGTTACCGCCATGTGGGAGTGCAACTCGCGGATCATTTCGCTGGCGGTCAGCGTATTCCTGACGAAATCCTCGTAGTGCCTGATATCCCGGGTCACGATTTTCAGTACGTAATCCCAGATTCCGGTCATGGTGTAGCACTCCAGAACCTCCGGATGCCTGACGATGTCGGCCTCAAAGGCGAGCAGGTTCTTGCGGCCAGACTGGGTCAGATTCACGCTGGCAAAAACCACCACATCCATCCCCAGGCGCTCCCGGTCCAGTAGCGCCACCTGACGACGTATCACGCCGCTTTCCTGCAGCCGATTGATTCGACGCCAGCAAGGGGACTGGGACATGTGCACCCGCTCCGCCAGGGCTGCCGTGCTGATCCCGGCATCCTCCTGGAGAATGCCAAGGATTTGCTGATCAACTTTGGTCAGATCTTGCATATTTATTCCCCTTTAAATCTTAATACCGAATAATATTTTTAATATAAGCCCTATCAGACTAATAATAAGATAAAAAATACCGGGTAATCGGCGCAATATGACGCCTTCGCGTCCGGGTGAGACATAAATCATGGGCCAATACGAGAGCAAACCGCTGCGAGACGTGCGGCTGACAGACAAGTATGCCCTCGACACCACCCGGGCCTACATGACGGGCATTGAGGCTCTGGTCCGGCTCCCCATACTGCAGCACCAGCGAGACCAGCAGCGAGGGCTCAATACCGCGGGGTTCGTATCGGGTTACCGTGGCTCCCCCCTGGGCAGCGTCGACCAGGCCCTGTGGAACGCGGCGCCCTTCCTGAATCAACACAATGTGCACTTCCAGCCCGGGGTTAACGAGGAACTCGCAGCAACCGCTGTTTGGGGCAGCCAACAGACCCAACTGTTCCAGGGCGCGCGCTACGACGGCGTGTTTGGCATGTGGTATGGCAAGGGTCCCGGCGTGGATCGCAGTATGGATGTGATCAAACACGCCAACGCTTTCGGCACCGCACAACATGGCGGCGTGCTCGCCGTGGCCGGAGATGACCACGCCTGCAAGTCCTCTACCCTGCCCCATCAGTCCGAGCACATGTTTATTGGCGCCTCGGTTCCGGTGCTGGCCCCTTCCAACGTCCAGGAAGTTCTGGACCTGGGGATTTTCGGTTGGGAACTGTCCCGTTTTTCCGGCTGCTGGGTGGCGCTTAAAGCCATCACCGAGAACATGGACTCAGCAATCTCTGCAGATATCGACCCCGACCGGGTTCGTATTGAAATTCCAACCGCCTGCGAGCTACCGCCCGGGGGCGTCAGCGCGCGCTGGCCGGACAAACCCCTGGACCAGGAGCGGAGGCTGAACAAATACAAAATTTATGCTGCCCGAGAGTTCGCACGGGTCAACAACCTGAACCCCATCGTAATAGACAGCCCCAATCCAAGGCTGGGCATTATCACCTCGGGCAAGGCCTATCTGGATGTCATGCAGGCACTGGAGGATATGGGGATTGACGAGGCGGCCGCCGCGGAAATCGGTATTCGAGTGTATAAGGTGGGCATGCCCTGGCCCCTGGAGCCCCAGCAGACCCACCGCTTCGCCGAGGGCCTGGAGGAGATCCTGGTCGTTGAGGAGAAGCGCTCCATCATTGAGGATCAACTGACCTCCCAGTTATACAACTATCCGGTGGGTTCACGACCCAAGGTCATCGGTGAATTCGATGAGGACGGCGCAGACCTGCTGCCCAATCTTGGTGAGCTGACACCCGCCATGGTGGCACTGGCGATCGCGGGACGGCTACAACGTTTTTTCACCAGCAGCCGCTTAGAGGAGCGTATCCGCTGGATAGAACAAAAAGAGGCGTCCCTGGCCACACCCGCCGATACCATCGAACGGGTACCCCATTTCTGCTCCGGCTGCCCACATAATACGTCTACCCGGGTGCCCGAGGGCAGTCACGCCCTGGGCGGAATTGGCTGTCACTACATGGCCACATGGATGCCCGATCGGGACACCCATACCTTTACCCAGATGGGTGGTGAGGGTGCCACCTGGATAGGCCAGGCGCCCTTCACCGACACCCAGCACGTGTTCCAGAACCTCGGCGACGGCACCTACTTCCACTCGGGCGTACTGGCCATTCGGGCAGCGGTCGCCGCGGGCGTCAATATCACCTATCGCATCCTGTACAACGACGCCGTCGCCATGACCGGGGGTCAGCCCATCGACGGCACCCTCAGTGTCCACGACCTTGTTCATCAACTGCGCGGAGAGGGCGTGCGCCGAATCGCGCTGGTGTCAGACAATCCAGAGACTTTCTCGGGTCAATTCGCTGAGATTCCAGGCTACAGCCTGCATCACAGGGATGACTACGACGCGCTGCAACGGGAACTCCGAAGCTACCAGGGAACCTCGGTCATTGTTTACCAACAAACCTGTGCCACTGAGCTGCGGCGCCGGCGCAAGAAAGGCAAGGCGCCCAAGGTCACGCGCCGGGTGGTCATCAACGACGCCGTCTGCGAGGGCTGCGGTGACTGCAGCGTGCAATCCAACTGCCTGTCGGTGTTACCGAAAGAGACCGCCCTGGGCCGCAAGCGGCAGATCGACCAGAATGCCTGCAACGCCGACCTCAGCTGCCTCAAGGGATTTTGCCCAAGCTTCGTGTCAGTGCACGGTGGCCAACTGGCGAAGCCTGCAACCGTAGAGCAGCCGGTCAGCGTACTGCCCTCACTGCCGGAGCCCCAGCTACCGTCACTGGCAACACCCTGGAATACCGTGGTCGCGGGGGTCGGAGGTACCGGGGTACTGACCATTTCTTCACTGATCGCCATGGCCGCCCACATCGAAGGCAAAGGCTGCGCCACCATGAACCAGACCGGGCTGGCACAGAAATTCGGCGCCGTTACCAGCCATGTCCGGATCGCACGGGATCAGGAAGCCATCAAGGCCGTTCGTATTCCCGCCGGCGAGGCCGATTTACTGCTGGGCTGCGACCTGGTCGTGACGGCCAGCTACGAAAGCCTGGCGAAGGCCGCTGTGAGCCGAACCCACGCCATTGTCAACGATGCCGAGCAGGCCACATCCCATTTTCTCCAGGATCCCGACGTGCTGTTTCCCACAGACGGTATGAAAAGCAAGATTTCCCGGGAGGTGGGTACTGAACTGGAGTTCGTCAATGCCACCGAGGTGGCTCGGGAGGTTCTGGGGGACACCATAGGTGCAAACCTGTTTTTGCTGGGCTGCGCCTGGCAGAAGGGTTGGGTGCCGGTCAGTCGAGCCGCGCTTTATCGGGCCATCGAAACCAACAACGTGGCGGTAGATTTCAATAAAGAGGCCTTCGAGTTGGGTCGCCACTATGCCCATGACCCCAAGGCGACCCTGGCCCGGCTGCCCACAAGGTCCATCAGCGAGCAGGATATCCCCCAAACCCTGGATGCACTCATAGAAGATCGGGCCAACCGCCTGACAGCGTATGCCAATCAGGAGTATGCCGACCGTTACCGAACCTACGTCGCCTCAATCCGTACCCTGGACAGCCAGGATTCGGATGCCCAGCCTTTGACCCGGGCGGTTGCCACCCAACTCTACCGGCTGATGGCAATCAAGGATGAATACGAAGTAGCGCGCCTACACAGCTCAGAAGCCTTCCAGAGGCAGATTCGCAGCCAGTTCTCTGGCAATTACCGGTTGAGTTTCCATCTTGCGCCACCGGTGCTGTCCCGACCTGACCCTGTCACGGGCGTGGCCCGGAAACGGGAGTTCGGCCCCTGGGTGCTGCCCCTGTTCCACGCCCTTGCGAAGCTGAAATTCCTGCGCGGCACGGCATTCGATCCCTTTGCCTGGAGCAAAGAGCGCCGGGAAGAACAGGGCGATCTCAAGGACTACCTACTGCTGCTGGATGCACTGACGGCAGGACTGAATGCGGGTAATTATCAGACCGCAGTCGAGTTGGCCGCGCTGCCGTCACAGCTGCGCGGCTTCGGGCAGATTCGGAAAAAGAATCGGGAGGCGTTGCGGGAGCAGCGAGCCCACTTACTCGATAGATTCAACGGCAAATCCCACAATGTCATTGACGCGGTCAAAGTCGCCTGAACGAGCAAAACCATTCCCGAGCATGATCAACCCACCCAAAAAATAATCGGATAACACTGCCAAGGAGACAAGGATGTCTACACTCACGTTTCAAAACTATGATGGCTACGAGCAAATCGCGCTCAACAAAGATGAAGAGTCGGGATTGCAGGCGATCATCGCCATACACAGTACCCGGCTTGGGCCCGCAGTCGGCGGCTGCCGGATGTTCCCCTATCCGGTACAGGCGGATGCACTGAAAGACGTGTTACGCCTGTCCAGGGGCATGACCTATAAATCAGCACTGGCCGGCCTGCCCTTCGGCGGCGGCAAGTCTGTAATCATTGGAGACCCCCGGACGGACACAAGCGACGATCTTCTGCATGCCATGGGTGACTTTGTCGAGCAGCTGGGGGGCAGCTATCTGATCGCCGAGGATTCCGGCACCTCCCCCGAGGATATGCAGGAAATAGCCCAACGCACCTCATTCGTCACGGGTATTGACCAGAGCATTCGCCGGGAGGACCCCTCCCCCGCCACGGCCCTCGGTGTATTCCTTGGTATAAAGGCTGGCGTTGCACGGGCCTTCAACGGCAACGATTCATTGATGGGTAAAACCATCGCCCTGCAGGGTATGGGGCATGTGGGCTACCACCTGGCACGGTACCTTGTGGAAGCCGGCGCCCGGGTGCTGGGCAGTGATATCAACACCATTAACCTGCGCAGGGCCGAGCGAGATTTGGGTGT
>JAAXJC010000015.1 GCA_012270045.1 Luminiphilus sp. | reverse complement strand
CAGAATTCATCGGTCTGGTCCGAGATGCCGGCGGTGCTGCCCCAGGCGATGTGGTCGTTATGGGCAAACAGCAGCGCCGGCAACGCCAGCAGGGTGTTGCCCACCACGTCAAAGTCGCCACCGTGCAAACCAATCCCATAGACATAACTGGGCATGGCAAAGCCAAACTGTGGTCCATTGAGCAGCGCCCCTTTGGCATCGTCCAGATCCTTGACCGCGCAATAGTTGCTGGCCGGTGCATAGTCGCTGTGGTGACCATAGCAGCTTGCTGACAGATGCTGCCGTAGCCGGGCCTGGCCGGCCTCGGTATTGCTCAACCCGGCAAACCGTCCATCCCCATCGGTGACAATCCGAGCCAGGGGTGAAAGCGCAACCTCCTGGTCAAAATAGCGGGGGCGCTCGGGCGCGACCAAGGTCAGCGGCGCTTTCCGAGGCACGGTTGTGGGGGATGTGTTGTCCACCAACCACTTGACCGAGTTAAACAGCGCCCAGCCCTGGGGCGTGCCGTGGCGCTGCTCCATCGCTTGTAAGAACGCCAGGTTGTCACGCTCGCTGTTGAAGTCCGCGTATCGGTGGGCAATGGAACCTACAAAAATGGCCGCGACATCCAGCGCGGTCCAGGGGCTGGGCGAGAAACCGTAGTCATAGAAGGGTTTCGGTAAGGGCTCACCGGGTTGCTGCGCCAGTTCCTCCAGCCGCGCATTGAAGCCCGCCGCATAACCCGCCAACACCTCCCGATCCCGCTCAGGCAGGGCCGCTACCTGATCCGCCACCGTGGGATGGTTGTATTCCGTGCGCAGCTTGATATCCAGTTCCAGGAACTCAGGGCCCAGCACCTCGGCCACCCTGCCTTGGGCCGTGCGCTTGAGCATTTCCATCTGAAACAGGCGATCGCTGGCCACCGCATAGCCGTAGCCAAAAAAGACGCCGTAGTTGGAATCGGCAAATACCTGGGGGGTACCGTAGGCGTCCCGGTAGAGGGTGACCCTGCCGGGAGCCTTGGCGACAGCCATCGATTCGCTCGCAGCCCCCATTTCCCGATCAGTGCCTGGCCCGGCCGGCGGGGCATCGCCACAGCCCAGCAGGGTGATGCACAGCCCAAAACAAATTGCCCTTATCGCCATCGCCCTTGTACTCCCTATCCGCCGGCGAATTCCCGGCAAAAAAAAGGGCTGTCCAGCAGCCCTTTGATCACACCCGTTGCCACTACATCTCGTAGGAGACTGCAACACCGTATAGCGCTGGTGCGCCCCAAACGCCGATGACGCCGGGGCCAATGGTATAGCTGTGGGAGACCCATTCCTCGTCCGTGAGGTTCTTGCCCCACAGGGCCACCTGCCAGTTGCCGCTGGCGGAGGTCCAGGACAGGCGTGCGTCAATGAGATCAAACTCATCAATGATTGTGTTCTGGTTGATGTAATCATTGATCTGTTCGTCGGTGTGGTAGTAATCCGCCCGCAGGCTGATCATGCTGCCACCCGGCAGGGGGAAATCGATGACGCCACCCAGGGAGTACTTGTTCTCCGGAGCCTGGCGCAGGTCATCCGAGTTACCCGGTATCGCGGTGGGATCAACACCACCGATGGTGAAATCAGCCACGGCGGTATCCAGGTAGGCGTAGGTACCAAACAGCCGGAAGTTCTCTGTCGGGGCCCAGGTGACCTCCATCTCCAGTCCGGCGATCTCCGCCTCACCGATATTCTCGGTAGTGAACTGACCGAAATCCGGGTTGTCGGCGGTGGGACCGAAACGCACGATCTGCAGATCGGTGTAATCCATGTAGAAGGCCGCCGCATTCAGACGCAGGGTGCGATCGAGAAAGTCACCCTTCAAACCCAATTCGTAGTTGATCACGTTCTCGGGATCAATCGACCGGGCCGCCTGCTCGGGTGTACCGGCACCACCCCCGAAACCACCGCTCTTGAAGCCCCAGGACGCGGTGCCGTACAGCATCAGGTCATCGCTGACGTTATAGGTCAGGGTGAATTTGGGCGACACATCACTCCAGTCGTCCTTGGCACTGACGGTAAAGGTCTGGGGTATGACCGACCGGCAGCCCCCGCCCCCGGCACAGTACTGGGGGAAGTTGGCCTGTCCGGCGGCGTTGCCGCAGTTGACCCCTGTGGTGGTGGTGTCTTTCTCGTCGTAGGTGTAACGAAGACCGAAGGTCAGGGTCAGGGCGTCGGTCAGGTCGTAGTCACCCTGGAAATAGGCCGCGTAGGAGGTGGTGGTGTTGACCTGTCGAGACACCTCGTTACCAATGTCGTTGGCTCCGGCCCAATCCTGGGTGGAGGGGTCAACAAATACCCCACCGCCCACCGCGCCTGGTATCAGCAACCGGTACTGCTCGGTGCGCTCCGAGTCCTCATCGAGGTAGTAAAGGCCTGCGACGTAATTGAAGCGGCCGTCCAGATTGGACGTCCAGCGGAATTCCTGGGTGAAGGTATCGATGTCCTGGGTAATGTCATCGATAATCTCCACCGGAATACCCACGCCCACCGAGGCCATACCCCAATCGGTCTTGGCGTTGCGGAAGCCGGTAATGGAGGTCAGCGTTCCGGCACCGAACTCGATATCGCCGGTCAGGCTGAAGCCACTGGCCTCACGCTCAGAACCGCCGCCCTCTTCCTTGGTGCCCGCCGGAGCGGCAACCTTCCTGAAGCCACCGCCCCAGGACTCCCATACGTCTACGGTCGGACCACCGTTACCGAATACCGGAAAACGTCCCATGTCTTCACGCTCATCCTCCATGTAATCGGCGGACAGCAGCCAATCCATGCGCTCGGTCTCCCAGCGCAATTGCCCCCGGTAGGAGGTGACATCCTCGTCCTGCTGGTCAATGCCCATGATGATGTTGTCGACATAACCGTCGTGCTCCCGATGGTTGTAAACCAACTTGCCCGACAGGTTCTCTGTCAGCCCGCCGGAAATCAGGCCCTGGTAGCGGAGGTTGCCCTCATTGCCCACGGATACCTCGGCACGGATATTGGTCTCCTGACTGGGCTTCAGCGTGGTCACGTTAATGACGCCACCCACCGCGTTGCGTCCGAACAGGGTTCCCTGGGGACCGCGCAGTATTTCGATACGCTCAACGTCGAACATTTCCTGATTGATGGACGCGATGGAGCCCACGTACATGCCGTCGAGGAACATCACCACTGAGTTATCCATACTCGGGCCATCATCGGCGGAACTGACTCCGCGCATGGAAATAATGGCCTGCCCCGGGGCAAATTCAGCGTAGGCCATACCCGGCACACGGAAGGCAATTTCCGTGGGACCAAATATCTGGGCATCATTGAGCTCGTCGCCACTGATGGCCGTCACCGCCACCCCGATATCCTGCAGGTTTTCCTCGCGGTAGGTGGAGGTCACGATCACCTCCTCCAGTTGACCACCCTGGGCCAGCGCGGGTGCGCTATTGAACATCAGCGCCGCTGCGGCAGCGCCGCTACCCAGCAAGGCGGACCGGCAGGCCCTGGTTATTGGCTTAAGTTGGTAACCCATAGTCGTTCCCTCGTCGTTGCACTTTTTTATTGGGAGGCCGGCAAGCCAGCCTCCGGTTATGTCTTACATCTCAATACCGAACCGTCACCGACGGTCCACCACCCGCTTGGCCTTGCCCTCTGAGCGGGGCACCCCGCCCTCGGGCAACAGTTCCATGTCACAGCTGACACCTATCAGCGACTTAATCTGGTTACGGAGTTCTCCAACCTGCTGCTGGACCACGGTCTCCTGCACCCCGGGCTGCCCTTCCAGGCGCAGGGCCAGGGCGTCCATATTGCCGACCTTGGACAGCTCAATCTGGTAGTGGGGCGCAAGGGCGGGAAACTGCAGTACCAACTCCTCAATCTGGGAGGGAAAAACGTTGACGCCGCGGATAATGAGCATGTCGTCGGAACGGCCGGTGATTTTCGCCATACGGCGCATGACGCATTCGCTCCCCGGTAGCAGCCGGGTCAGGTCCCGGGTTCGGTAGCGAATGACGGGAAATGCGCGCTTGGTCAGGCTGGTAAATACCAATTCACCCTCTGCGCCATCCGGGAGCACGGCACCGGTTTCCGGGTCGATAACTTCGGGATAGAAATGATCCTCCCAGACCGTGGGGCCGTCCTTGCTCTCAACAAACTCCTGGGCTACCCCGGGCCCCATCACCTCGGACAAGCCATAAATGTCCGTGGCGTCAAGATGACAGCGGGCCTCGATGGCCTCACGCATGGCGGGGGTCCAGGGTTCCGCTCCGAAAATACCAATGCGCAGCTTGAGCCCGGCGGGGTCGATACCCTGTCGATCAATCTCGTCAGCGATATTCAGCATATAAGAGGGCGTCACCATGATGATGTCGGACTGGAAATCCTGCAGCAGCTGTACCTGTTTCTCGGTCTGCCCCCCCGACATGGGGATCACGGTGCAACCCAGCTTCTCGGCACCGTAATGGGCACCCAGGCCGCCGGTAAACAGACCATAGCCATAGGCCACCTGCACACGGTCCCCGGGACGCCCGCCTGCGGCTTCGATGGAGCGGGCCACACAGCTTGCCCAGTGCTCGATATCCTCCCGGGTATAGCCCACCACCGTGGGCTTACCGGTGGTACCGCTGGAGGCGTGCACCCGCACCACCTGCTCCATGGGCACGGAAAACAGTCCAAAGGGATACTCGGCCCGCAGGTCATCCTTGCTGGTAAAAGGAAATTTACTGAGGTCGGCCAGGGTGTTGAGGGACGCGGGTGTTACGCCGGCGGCTTCGAATTTCTGCCTGTAGGGAGCCGAGTTCGCGTACACGTGCTCCAGGGTGGCACGCAGCCGCTGCAACTGAAGCGCCTCCAGTTCGTCGCGGGAAACCTGCCGTACGTCCCCAAGGGCTGACAGCGTCGACGTCACCAACCTTTACCACCGTTTTCAGTGCCCACCAAAGCCTGTAAAGTAAAACAGATTGCGCGGGGCAGGCAAGAATATTGTATCAATTAGACCGAGACGGCTTTGGTCCAAAGGGACGATCATCTTGACCATCAGGAATCACCTGCAACCCATTCTCGATGCCTTTCGCCAGCGCCAGCCAATGCGCGCCAAGTCCCTCATCATCACCTTCTTCGGTGATGTGGTTTCCCAGCACGGCAAGGAGATCTGGCTGGGTAGCGCAGCTACGGCACTGCAAGGTCTGGGCATCAATGATCGACTGGTGCGAACCTCTGTTTTTCGACTGAACAAGGAGGGCTGGCTGGAGGTAGACCGGGAGGGCCGACGCAGCTTTTACCGCTTCAGCAACTACGGCAGCCTGGAATATCAGCGTGCTGCACAACGGATCTACAGCGCCGGCAACGAGGACTGGCAGGGACGCTGGCAGCTGCTTATTCCAACCGCTGTGCCCGACCACCTGCGGGATGATCTGCGGCGCAGCCTGAACTGGCTGGGATTCCGGGCCATCGCCCCGGGTACCTACGCCCGCCCGGGGGGCGACCTGGATTCTATCCGGGGTCTGCTCGACGAGTTTGACATTGAAACCGGGGCTATTGTCATGGATGCCGAGACTTCATCCCTGACCACCAAAAAGGCCCTGCGCGAGGTGGTATCGGAACACTGGAAGCTGGACAAACTGGCGCTGGATTACGCGGCATTCATCAAGCTGTTCAGCCCCCTGGAGCAAGCCATCGCCCGGAGTGCCGTACCCACGCCGCAGGAGGCCTTCCAGGCCCGCCTGCTCTTGATACACGAATACCGTCGCATTCTGCTCAGGGACACGCCACTGCCCGAGGATTTATTGCCCAGCCGCTGGCAGGGGACGGTGGCACGGCAGATTGTCAGTTCCCTGTACCCCTCTCTCGCGGGTCCCTCTGAGGCCTACGTGGTAGCTGAGTTACAGAACCTGCAGGGCAAGCTGCCGAAAGCGGCTGGATCCTTTTACCAGCGCTTCGCCGGCGACCAGTTCAGTAGCCACTGAACCAATCCGGCTCGATGACAACAGCAACGCTGACGATTAGTTGGGGTCGCGCCGATTACGCCTCAGTTGCAGCGTCATATCCGCATCCGCCGTGGGGTCGTCCACAACTGTGTTGCTC
>JAAXJC010000112.1 GCA_012270045.1 Luminiphilus sp. | reverse complement strand
TTTTTTGAATGTTATTGAGAACAGATTTTTCTACACCACCGTACAAACACAACAGCAAGCGATCGGTGCCCACTGTGCCCTGAACACGCTGAATCGCATCTTCCACAATATTGGCGGGAGTCCACAGTGCCTCACAGCCGCAAATTTCCAGCACAAAATGCTCGAAAATACGCTCACCCTGGGAGGTATGGGTGACCTCGGGATGAAACTGAATACCGAACCAGGGCTTCTCCCTGTGGGCCATACCGGCAATGGGGCAGCTGTCCGTCTCGGCAATCAGCTCAAATTGCTCGGGCAGGGTCACTACCTTGTCCCCATGGCTCATCCAGACATCCAGGACCATTTGGCCCCCGCCATCTACCTGGTCACTGATATCGTGTAGCAGACCACCCTCGGCGGTACGCCGTATCTGTGCATAGCCAAACTCCGAGGTGGCGGAACCTTCCACCGCGCCACCCATCTGCACTGCCATGGTCTGCATGCCATAGCAGATACCCAGAATCGGTACGTCCAGGTCGAAGACAACCTGTGGCGCCCGGGGGGAATCCGGTTGGGTCACCGACTCCGGACCACCGGACAAGACAATACCGCTGGGCTGAAAAGCCCGAATATCTGCGTCGGGCATGTCCCAGGCGTGAATTTCGCTGTAAACCCCGACTTCACGAACCCGGCGGGCAATCAATTGAGTGTACTGGGAACCAAAATCCAGGATCAGGATTCGGTGCTGGTGAATATCTGCGGTCACAGGGCCCTCGGCATCAGTACCGTTCAACGAACAGGATAGTTGGGCGCTTCCTTGGTGATGGATACGTCGTGGACATGGGATTCCGACATACCGGCCGCGGTGACCCGGACGAAGGTGGGCTTGGTGCGCATATCAGGCACCGTGGGGCAGCCCGCGTAGCCCATGGCAGAGCGAACGCCCCCCATCAACTGCTGGATAATGGCCGATACTGGCCCCTTGTAAGGCACACGGCCTTCTATTCCTTCGGGTACCAGTTTTTCAGCGCCAACACTGGAATCCTGGAAATAACGATCCGAAGACCCCTGCTTCTGGGCCATGGCACCGATGGAACCCATGCCCCGATAGGCTTTGTAGGTCCGTCCCTGATACAGCTCTACCTCACCGGGAGCTTCCTCGGTCCCAGCAAACATGGAGCCCATCATGACCGCGTGGGCCCCCGCCACAATGGCCTTGGCAATATCACCTGAAAACCGGATACCGCCGTCAGCAATAACGGGAATGTCCCTATCGCCCAGAGCCTCGACCACGTTGGAAATCGCCGTGATCTGTGGCACTCCGGTGCCGGTCACAATCCGGGTTGTACAGATTGAACCCGGCCCGATACCCACTTTCACACCATCGGCCCCCGCTTCGTACAGGGCCAGTGCGGCTTCACCGGTGGCGATATTGCCACCTATAACATCCACACCCGGGTAGGCCTCCTTGATACCCCGGACCCGGTCGATCACGTTCAGGGAGTGTCCGTGGGCGGTATCCACAACCAGCACGTCCACGCCTGCAGCAATCAGTGTCTCGACCCGCTCGTCGGTATCGGGACTGGTCCCCACCGAGGCACCCACCCGAAGCCGCCCGTAGCTGTCCTTGCAGGCGAGGGGAAAACTCTCTGCCTTGTCGAAGTCCTTGACCGTGATCATTCCACACAGGCCAAAGTCGTCGTTTACCACCAGGATTTTCTCTATGCGATGCTGGTGCAGCAGCTGCTGTACTTCTTCTGAAGGTGCACCCTCACGCACCGTCACCAACCTGTCCCTGGGCGTCATGATGGCGGAAATTGGCTTTTCCAGATCCGTCTCAAAGCGGACATCACGGCGCGTCACGATGCCGACCAGATCGTCACCGCGCAGCACAGGGACGCCGGAGATTCCATTGGCCCGGGTCAACTCGTGCAATTCGTTAATGGTGGCACTTTCCTGGATGGTAATGGGGTCTTTGACCACGCCACTTTCGTATTTCTTGACCCGGCGCACCTGCTCGGACTGCTCCGCGATCGACATATTTTTATGAATGATGCCGACACCGCCATCCTGGGCCAGGGCGATGGCCAGGCGCGCCTCGGTAACGGTATCCATGGCCGCTGAAACCAGCGGAATATTCATGGCTATGTTGCGCGTGAGCCGGGTGGCCAGGGAAACATCTTTGGCGGTAACCTCGGAATAACCCGGCTGTAGGAGTACATCGTCGAAGGTCAGTGCTTCCTGGGCGATACGCAGCATAGGGGCCTCAATGGGAGCCGAGCCGGTGGGCCGGTCTCTGGTAAACTCAACATTATAGCGTTTGCATTCGTATCCGGTAAATAACGACGGCCAGCATTACCTTGAGTGACACCCCGGAAATTCCAGCGCCCCTTACGGTCAGCGCAGTCTCGTCCCAGGCAAAATTCCTGCTGGAGAGCCATTTCGACCAGGTCCGGGTTGAGGGGGAGATAGGTGATTTTACCGCGGCCGGCTCAGGGCACTGGTACTTCACGCTAAAGGACGAGGAGGCCCAGATACGCTGCGCCATGTTCCGTGGCGCCAACGGTCGCGTCCGGTTCAGACCAGGACGGGGGGACAACGTACAGGTTCGCGGCCGTATCAGCCTGTATACCCCCCGGGGCGAGTTCCAACTCATTGTCCAGCACATGCAGGCGGCCGGGGATGGCGCCTTGCAGCTGCGCTTTGAACAGCTCAAAGCCAAACTCAAGTCAGAGGGCCTGTTCGATAGCGACCGGAAACAATCGGTACCGGAGGACGCCCGTCGTGTCGGCGTCATCACCTCGGCCAGCGGAGCAGCGTTGCACGACATCCTGGCTGTGATTGAACGACGCAGCCCCATGACCCAGGTATTTCTCTACCCCGTGCCGGTACAGGGAACCGAAGCTGCGCCGGCTCTGGTCGCGGCTGTGCAGCAGGCCAATGCGCTACACGAAAGCCAAGCGGTACCATTGGATGTACTGATTGTTGGCAGGGGCGGCGGTTCCGCCGAGGACCTTTGGGCCTTTAATGACGAGGCGCTGGCCCACGCCATCGCTGACTCGACGTTGCCGATCGTGTCCGCTGTTGGGCATGAGGTGGATTTCAGCATCAGCGATTTTGTAGCCGATCAGCGCGCCGCAACACCGTCCGCTGCCGCCGAACTTGTCACCCTGGATACCATGGAGTGGATGCAGCGCCTGGACGACATACAGCGGTTACTGCAAAACACCGTGAAGCGCCGGTTTAGCCACGCGCAAAACCAGTTGGGGCATCTCAGGGCCCGCCTGCGTCACCCCGGTGTGGTGCTGGCCCAACAGCAGCAACTGCTCGCCGGTCAGCAACAGCGACTCAACTCCCTGATCAAAAACCGCATCGACCAAGGCAAAACATCAATCACCCACCTGTCCCGACGACTTCATGCCCGTCATCCCATGCAAAAGCTGGTTGACCTTCGCTCCAGACTTGCAGACCGGCAACAACGGTTGCAACGGCGTCAGCGGCAAATCCTCGAACGTTTGAGTACCGGCCTTGCCCAGCAGCAACAACTGCTGCGGTCACTGGGCCCGGACAACACCCTGGCACGGGGCTACGCGTTGGTGACTGATGCCAAGGGCAAGATCATACGTCGGGCAAGTGCTACCGAACCGGGTGATGGCATCAGGGTGCGGCTTGCCGAGGGCGGCCTGCAAGCCCAGGTCACTGCCGTGACCGAACCCGAGGCGGAGAGCTGAGCTCAGCCGGAATCAGTACTTCGCAGGCAGGCGGGTGTTGATGATGATGTGCCGGCCTTCAAACCGGATGTACTCACCGATAGTGAGGTCCTTGAGGATTCTCGCCACCATCTCCCGGGACGCTCCGACCCGGTCGGCAATATCCTGCTGGGTCAATTTTTCCGGGATAAACAGCGTGCCATCGCCCCGTTCTTCGGACAGGTCCATCAACACGTTGGCAACCCGACCATAAACATCCTGCAGCGCCAAACTCTTCACGTCTGCGGTCAGCTTGCGCACACGACCCGCCAGATTGCTGATCAGTTGGCGGGCTATGTTGGGGTGCTCGTCCAGCACCCCGTTGAAATCTTCCTTCATCACGACGCGGAATTCACACTTTTCAACCGTCCTGACCGACGCTGAACGGGTTGAGTCGTCAAGAAGTGCCAGCTCGCCGAAATAATCACCGGGGCCAAGGGTATTCATGATGAATTCCTTGCCATTTTTGTCCGAGCAGTAAACTTTTACCTTGCCGGTCTCGATCACAAACAGTGAGTCAGCGGGATCATTTTCATGGATAACCACAGTATTTTTGGGGAAAGAGCGCGTGCTGGAACTGCCCTCAAGGGCCTGAAGCTCGCCTTCGTTCAGACCGTGAAAGATTTCCACCTGATTCAGCATGTATATCCTGTCCTTGAAACCGGCATAATGTTGCAATATTACCATTACAGGACAGAGTGCGTCATCCATCCTCTCATTCACGCAGCATTAAATCTGTGGAGCAGACTATCCGGCGACCGGACCAAGGCCGCATCGGGGCCGACAATGAGGCTATGAAGTGACTCAGCAGACTGATTCGGGCAAATTAGAGGATCCTTGGGCATCGGCGGTGCAGACTGCGGTGTCCGCCTTGGCCGACGAGTCACTGTCCCAGCCCGTACAGCTTGATGCCACGGCCCAGGACGATTTGGCACAGTTGCTGAGTGCCAACACCCGGCTGGGTGAAATCATCAACATTCAAGGTTCTGAGGCCCGCCATGACCGCAGGAACATCATTGGTGCCATCCGCGGCTACACCGAGATGCTACTGGAAGAGGCTGACAGCAGTATTCCGGCTGCGCTGAAACGTTCGCTGCTGCTGGTCCTTGATGCGGCGAAGGGTGAACCGCTCAGCGATACCCAGGGCCGCAATCCTGCGATTCCCCTGCCGCGCAGTGAAGAACCCGGCGTCATTCTCGCTGTGGATGACCTGCCGGAAAACCGGGAACTGGTATCCCGGCTGCTGCAGAAGACCGGTCACACGGTCATCACCGCCGAGTCCGGCGAAGAGGCGCTGGAACTGCTGGACACCATGGGCGTTGATGTTGTGCTGCTCGACCTTGTGATGCCGGGCATTGGTGGCGCCGAGGTTCTGCGTCAGTTGAAGGACAACGAGCAGCTGCGGGCCACCCCGGTGGTCATGATCAGTGGCCAGCAGGATATGGACCAAATCGTGGGCTGCATAGAAGCGGGAGCAGATGATTACCTGCTGAAGCCCTTCAACCCGGTACTGCTGCAAGCCCGAATCTCTGCGGGCATAGAGCGGAAACGCTGGCATGACCGGGAGGAACTGTACAGGCAGCAACTGGAGCGCCGGGAGCAGTTCATCCGGGCTACTTTCGGACGCTACCTCTCAGATGACATTGTTGATGAAATTCTGGAGCGACCCGAGGGCCTGGAGCTGGGTGGCGACCTGCGCGAGGTCACCATCATGATGTCCGACATCCGCGGCTTCACCTCGCTGGTGGAGCACTTGCCGCCACAGCAAGTGGTGACACTGCTCAATCGCTACCTGGGTCGCATGACCGACATTATTCTGGAGTTTGGGGGCACCATCGACGAGTTTCTGGGCGACGCCGTACTCGCCGTCTTTGGCGCCCCCAGTCGGAACGACGATGACCCCGATCGGGCCGTGCGCTGTGCCCTAGCCATGCAGAGCGCAATGACAGAGGTGAATTCGGCCAATCGGGAAGATGGCCTGCCCGAAGTGCAAATGGCCCTGGCCCTGAACACCGGCTCGGTGGTGGCGGGAAATATCGGTAGTGAGCGCCGCTCCAAATACGGCTTCGTGGGCCATGCCATGAACGTGACATCCCGGATCGAAGACGTCGCCGGACCCGGCGAGATTCTGATCTCCCAGAGCACCCGCAACCGGTTGCAGGGGCAGTACCAGTTTGGCGCTTCCCAGGCACTCTCGGTCAAGGGTATTGAAGAAGAACTGCATGTGCATGCTGTGCTGGGGGGCAAGCCATGAGCAGCGGACAGGGCCGAAAACTACTGCTGGTTGAAGACAATGAAGTGAACAGGGAAATGCTGCAACGGCGTCTGCTGCGGGCGGGTTATACGGTCGTTTGCGCGGCTGATGGCCAGCAGGCTCTGGATCAGATGCGGGCTGAGGCCCCTGACCTGATGCTTCTTGATATCAATCTCCCCGTAAAAGATGGCTGGCAGGTAGCCCGGGAAGCAAGCAGCGACGAAGCGCTGCGATCGATACCGGTCATCGCCCTGACGGCCCACGCCATGGAAAGCGACAGGCAGCAGGCGCTGGATTCCGGCTGTGATGACTACGCCACCAAGCCCATCGATTTCCCCAATCTATTGGTGAAGATTGAGACCCTGCTCAAGTCATGAGTTTGAAACCTAAATCCCTGAGTTTGAGAGCCCGGCTCTATCTGTTCTCGGTGGCCATTCTCACGCTGTTCGCGGTCAATGTAGCGACGCACCTGTGGGGCAGTTTTGCCCGAAGTGAGAGCCTGGTGGCCTACCGGGATGCGGCCGCCGCCGCGCAGCTGGTCAACGACCTGGAGCAGGGGCTGGAGAGCGCCCGGCAGCAGGTCCTGGTGTTGGCCACCCTGCGAGAGACAACCGATGATCCCCTGGGTGATGCCGAGCGCGAGACGGCGATGGCTGACCTGGCGTTACTGGAGCAGCGACTGCAACGACTCGGGGCGCTGGCCGGGGAGGCGACGGATGACTATTACCGCCGTCTGTTCGACAGCGCTAATGCATTGCTGGGGGAGTGGGAAACGTTTTACAGCAACTACAATCGCCCTGACGCTGCGGTCAGTGTCGAATCTCCCATCCGCTACAACGATACCCGGCAAAAACTGGAGGAACTTGACCAACGGCAGGAGTTCCTCGCCATCCAACGCTCCAGCACCATCGACGGCACCATTCGGCTAACGGATCGGATCACGGTTATCGGCTTCGTCACCACCATAGCCGTCACCATGCTGCTGGTGATTTTGCTGATACGCTCGGCCAACTCCAGTCTGCTGCGGCTCAAAACCGGCGTACAACGCTTCGGGTCCGGAGACCTCAGTTACCGCATCGACGAAAATCGTGACGCAGGGGAAATTCGCGACCTCGCCCGCACCTTCAACGACATGTCGGGGAAATTGGCGACGGCCATTGATGAGGTAAACAGTGCGAAAGCAGACGCGGATGCCGCCAATGCCGCCAAGTCCATGTTTCTGGCCAATGTCAGCCACGAGCTGAGAACGCCCCTGAACGCCATCATCGGTTACAGCGAAATGCTACAGGATGAATTGGGTGATGCGGGTGAGATGGACCGGGATCAGTTTCATCACGACCTGGGCACCATCATTCTCTCGGGTCGACAGTTATTGGGCTTGATCAATGAAATTCTCGACCTATCCAAGATTGATACCGGCAAGATGCAGATCAACCTGGAGGATCTCGCCCCCATGCCCCTGGCTGTGCAGGTCTGTGATGCCCTGTCCCCCCTGCTTGCCCAGCGGGACAATCGGCTGGAGCTGGACCTCGCCGACGAACAGGACATCAGTATGTTCAGCGATGCGGGTAAGCTGCAGCAAATCGTAACCATCCTGTTCAGCAACGCCTGCAAATTCACCGAGAACGGTCTGATCAAAGTCAGTGCGCGGGCCGAAGATAACTGGCTACTGCTGGCGGTGGCTGACGAAGGTATAGGCATGACCCCGGAACAACAGGGCAGGGTATTTGAAACCTTTGAGCAGGCGGAATCCAGCACCGGGGTCAAATACGGAGGCACCGGGCTCGGGCTGGCGATAGTGCGGGATTTTTGCACGATGCTGGGAGGCGACATCAGTTTGAGCAGCGCCCCTGGCCAGGGATCCCGCTTTACCGTACGGCTGCCCCTTACTGGCCCAGTGTCAAATCCCGAAGCCGCTTGAGAGCCTCTTCCCGTTTTTCCAGATCTTCGGAAATAGCCTTGTTCAAAGCATCAAGCGCCTCGATACGACCTTCCAGGGTCTGTACCGCCGCCAGCGCGAGAATCATCACCTCGGCGCGCTCATCCACCCCGCTGGCCCCGCTCTCGCCACCGCTGATACTGGCCTCTGTCATCAGGGTCACGAAGGCGATACCCACGTCGGCTTCCCGTTGCGCTTCCGTACCGCCGGTTTCCCGGTGTCGCTCGAAGTAGGTGGATGCCTGCTCGTAGTCCCTGGCCGCGAGGGCGCGAACGCCGCGATCAAAATAGTTCTCCTCCGCTACCAGCAACGCTTCGCAGTCGCAGGGGGCAACGGGTTCCGGCTCTGGCAGGTTAAGCTCCACTGCCGTCACCTCTGGCTCCGGCGCGGTAGTCGTTGGTTCCGGGGCAACGCAGCCCGCACACACCAGCATGGTCGCGAGGATCAGGGCAACAGGTGGCAAAGTATCAGGCGACACGGGAGAACTCTATTGTGCTTTGGCCGAGAATAGCACCGCGCCAAGGCATCGGAAAGCGCTAATCTTCGGGTCGCATATGGGGAAACAACAGCACATCCCGTATTGATGCCGCGTCTGTCAGCAGCATCACGAGGCGGTCAATGCCAATGCCCTCCCCAGCGGTCGGCGGCATACCATACTCAAGAGCCCGGACGTAGTCCTGATCGAAATGCATGGCCTCTTCGTCACCCGCATCTTTTTCAGCGACCTGGGCGCGAAAACGCTCTGCCTGATCCTCGGGGTCATTAAGCTCGCTGAATCCATTGGCAATTTCCCGCCCGCCAACAAAAAATTCAAATCGATCAGTTATAAACGGGTCATTGTCATTACGACGGGCCAATGGGGAGACCTCTGTCGGGTAAGCCGTGATAAACGTCGGCTGCTCAAGCTGATGTTCGACCGTGGCTTCGAAGATTTCAATTTGCAGCTTGCCCAGTCCCCAGGACGGTTTGACCTGAACACCCAGCTCGGTGGCCAGGGCTGCGGCGGATTCGGTGACTGCGAGCTGCTCCTCCGACAGCTGCGGATTGTATTTCCTGATCGCTTCAAGCACGGTCAGCCGCTCAAAGGGACGACCGAAATCCAGCTCAAGTTCGCCATAGGTCACCTTAGTCGAACCGAGCAGACTCTCTGTCAATTCACGAATAAGTGACTCGGTCAAATCCATTGCGTCGTTGAAGACAGCATATGCCCAGTAAAACTCGAGCATCGTGAACTCCGGGTTATGGCGCGTAGACAGGCCTTCGTTACGGAAATTCCGGTTGATCTCATACACTTTCTCGAAGCCACCGACAGTGAGTCGCTTGAGATACAGCTCCGGCGCAATGCGCAGATACATTGGCATATCCAGGGCATTGTGATGGGTGACGAAGGGCTTGGCGGCGGCACCACCGGGGATGGGGTGAAGCATGGGGGTTTCGACTTCCATGAAGCCCCGGTCATCAAGGAACCGACGAATAAAACTGATCGCCGCGGAACGCATTTTGAACAGCTCGCGACTTTCCGGATTGACGATGAGATCGACGTATCGTTGCCGATAGCGCAGTTCCTGGTCCGCAAGGCCGTGATATTTATCCGGCAGGGGGCGCAGGGCCTTGGTCAACAACCGGGCGCTTTCCATGTTGATATAGAGATCGCCCTTGCCGCTGCGGTGCAAGGGGCCCGAGGCAGCCACAATGTCACCCAGGTCCCAGCCTTTGATGGCCTCCAAAGTATCGGGGTCAAGCGCCTTGCGATTAACGTAGAGTTGCAGGCTGGCCGAACCATCCTGTATCAGCAGAAACGCGCCTCTGTTGCGCACCAGTCGACCCGCGACAGAGAACACCCGGTTGCCCTGTTCCAGATCTTCCTTGCTGGTCTCGGCAAATTCTGTCTGCAAAGCGGCCGCCATGGCCGAACGCCGAAAATCATTGGGAAACGGCTGACCCGACTGACGCAACGCAGACAGCTTGCTCCTGCGTTCTGCAATCAGTTTGTTCTCGTCGGCGGGGCTTGCTGCTCCGGCATCGACCTCATCTGACTCGCTCATAGCCTGTGGCCCCAAAGCCCCTCAATCAAAGCCCCTTTTTCAGGGACGCCTCAATAAACTTATCCAGATCACCGTCCAGCACGGCCTGGGTATTCCTGGTTTCAACCTGGGTGCGAAGATCCTTGATTCTCGCATCATCCAGCACGTAGGAGCGGATCTGGCTACCCCAGCCAATATCCGCCTTGCTGTCCTCCAGGGCCTGCTTATCAGCCGACCGCTTCAGTACCTCCAGTTCGTACAGCTTGGCCCGCAGTTGCTTCATGGCATTGTCTTTGTTCTGGTGCTGGGACCGCTCGGTCTGGCAACTCACCACCGTGTTGGTCGGCTCGTGGGTGATGCGCACCGCCGAGTCAGTGGTGTTGACATGCTGCCCACCAGCGCCCGAGGAACGGTAGGTGTCAATGCGCAAATCCGCCGGATTGATTTCGATTTCAATGTTGTCGTCAATTTCCGGCGAAACAAAAATTGACGCGAAGGAAGTGTGGCGGCGGCCGCCGCTGTCAAAGGGAGACTTGCGCACCAGACGGTGCACACCGGTCTCGGTTCGCAACCAACCAAAGGCATATTCGCCCTCAAACTGGACCGTAGCGCTCTTCAGGCCTGCAACTTCTCCGGCCGATGCCTCAACCACGGTAGCTTTAAAGCCCTTGCTCTCGCCCCAGCGCAGGTACATCCGCAACAGCATTTCCGTCCAGTCCTGGGCCTCGGTGCCACCGGATCCAGACTGCACGTCAAGATAGGCATTGTTGGCGTCCATGTCCCCGGAGAACATGCGCCTAAACTCCAGCTTTTCCAACTGCCCCACAAGGGCTTCGATGTCCTGGGTGACCGCATCCGCGGTATCACTGTCATCCTCGGCCACTGCCATCTCCAGCAGTTCATGGGCATCGGTGCTGCCCTGCTCAAGGTCATCGATGGTCTTGACGACCACCTCCAGTGAAGCGCGCTCCCGGCCCAGTTCCTGGGCACGCTCGGGCTGGTCCCATACGCTGGGCTCGGCCAGTTCCAGCTCTACTTCAGCGAGTCGGTCCTTTTTTTCTGCGTAGTCAAAGATACCCCCTAAGCACGTCGGTACGGGTGCGAATATCCTTGATTTGGTTGAACAGGGGGGCAACTTCCACAGCTAGCTCGCAATTCATTGCAAAAGGGGCGCAGAGTCTAACCAAGGCGTCCCGGGGATACCAGTGCCGCCACCCTGTCCTACGGAGATTGCCGGGGTGGTCGGGCTCGTCAGGGATCAGGCCACAGGTGCCGGACCAACAGCTGCAGTTGGCGATCGCCGCGAAAGGTGTTGACGTCCAACTGATAGACCAAACGGACTCGACCTACGGCGTCATCAGGCCACTCGGAGGTATCGACATTGAAAGCAATGGCGTCGTAGGTCTCTCCGCCAGCCGACAGGGACATCTTGAGGTGCTTTTCCTTCAGCAAGCGCTGACGGGTGACTTCAAAACTGCCCTCAAACAGTGGCAGCGGGAAGTGCTGTCCCCAGGGGCCTCCCGCCGCAATGGTCTCCGCTGCCGCCAGGGTCAGCTCTCCCACCGCCAACTCACCATCCGTGTGCAAGGTCGGCTCCGGAGGCTGGTGCCCCAGAAAACCCGCTACGGCGGCATCAAAGGCTTGCTCGAACTGGGCCAGGTCCTGGGCCTGGAGGCTCAGACCGGCTGCCATGGCATGGCCACCAAATTTGGCAATTAATCCCGGGTGGGTCGCCGCGACATGGTCCAGGGCATCCCTGATATGTACTCCCTCTATCGACCGCCCGGAACCCTTCAGTTCCCCCTGCCCAGCGTCTGCAAAAACCATCACGGGCCGGTGATACCGCTCCCGCAGTCTGGACGCGACAATCCCCACGACGCCCTGGTGGAAACTCGGGTTGTAGACGCACAGGGCAAAGGCCCTGTTGTCCTCGGACAGGTCGAGCTGGTTGAGTTGCGCCAGCGCCTCCTCCTGCATGTCAGCTTCGATGTCCCGGCGCTCCCGGTTGAGGTCCTCCAGCCGTTGGGCCATGGGCCTTGCCTCAAAGGAAGATTGGGCCAGCAGGCATTCAACCCCTACGGTCATATCATCCAGGCGTCCCGCGGCATTCAACCGGGGCCCCAAAACAAAACCCAGGTCTGTGCTGCCAAGGTCCTCCGCCTCGCGGCCCGCGACCTCCAGCAGGGCATCAATACCCGGTCGGGCTCGGCCAGCACGAATACGTGCCAGCCCGGCAGCGACCAGAATACGGTTGTTATGGTCGAGGGGTACTACGTCGGCGACGGTACCCAGCGCCACCAGGTCAAGCACATCGCCCAGATTCGGTACCCCAATGCCACTGCGCTGGAACCAGTCCCGATCACGTAACTCTGCCCGCAACGCCGTCAGCACATAAAACATGACACCAACCCCGGCGAGGCTTTTACTGGGGAAGGTGCAGCCGGGCTGGTTGGGATTGACGATGACGTCTGCCATGGGCAGTTCATCCCCAGGCAAATGGTGATCGGTGATCAGCACGCTGATGCCCAGTCCCTGGGCGGTGGCGACCCCCGCATGACTCGAGATACCGTTGTCTACCGTGACAATCAGATCCGGCTCCCGCTCGGCGGCCAATGCCACGATCTCCGGCGACAGACCGTAGCCAAACTCGAAGCGATTGGGCACCAGAAAAGAGACCTCCCTGAGTCCCATTTCACGCAGTACCGAGACCGCCAGTGCAGAGCTGGTGGCGCCATCTGCATCGAAATCTCCGACGATCACGACACGGGCTTCACCTTCTATGGCATCGGCCAACAGTTCCGCCGCCTCCCGGGCGCCCTTCAGTGCGCCCGGGGGAATCAGGCCGCTGAGGGCCAGGTGGGTCTCCTCAGGGCCGGCTATACCCCGGTTGGCATAGATTCTCTGCAGTAAAGGCGGCAGTTGCGAGGAGGCCAGTGCCGGGGAAATCGGGACTGCGCGCTGTTGGACCGTTAGCGGCATCAGGTTGTGATGGCGTCGACCATGTGTCGCTGGATCGTCGGCAGATCTTTGGCCAGCACCGTGAATTCTTCCCTGCGATCAAACAGGTCTGCCAGGTGCGCCGGCAATTCCGGTTCCCTACCGACACCACTGGCGGCGACGGCGTCTGGAAATTTGGCTGGATGTGCTGTCGCCAGGGTCACCATGGGGTGCGCGGGATTGCCCTGGCAGGCTCTGGCCGCCAGCGTGCCTATGGCACTGTGGGGGTCCAGGAGATAACCACACTGCTGCCAAACCCGGGTTATTTCTTCCAGGGTCTCCTGATCGGAAACACAGCAGCTGCTGAACAAATCACGGGCCCTGGCCATGGCGCTGTCAGACAACTGAATGGCTCCACCATCAAAATCCTGCATGAGCTTGTTAATCGCTGCACCATCACGATCGTAGAGGTCGAACATCAGCCGTTCGAAGTTGGAGGACACGGTAATGTCCATACTCGGGGAAATGGATTGCTCAAGCGATCGGCGGGCGTATTCACCCGAGGCCAGAAGCCGGTGCAACACATCGTTTTTATTGGTGGCGATGACCAGCTGGTCTATGGGCAGGCCCATGCATCGCGCCAGATAACCGGCGAATATATCCCCAAAATTGCCCGTCGGTACCGAAAAATTGACCGGGCGCTCCGGCCCACCCAACGCCAGGGCGGCGTAAAAGTAGTAAACAATCTGAGCCATGATGCGGGCCCAGTTAATCGAGTTGACAGCCACCAGTGAGCGTCCCTCGGGCAGAAAATCAGGGCCTACAAAACTTGCTTTGACCATGGCCTGGCAGTCGTCGAAGTTGCCCTGCACCGCCAGGTTGTGGACGTTGGCGTCCAACACCGTGGTCATCTGGCGCCGCTGAACCTCGGATACGCGCTCGTGGGGATGGAGGATAAAAATATCGATGTAGCGGCAGTGGCGACAACCCTCTATGGCTGCTGAGCCGGTGTCGCCGGAAGTTGCACCCATGATGACCACGCGCTCCTGGCGCCGCTCCAGCACGAAATCCAGTAACCGTCCGAGCAGCTGCAGGGCAAAATCCTTGAACGCGAGGGTCGGCCCGTGGAACAGTTCCAGCACCCATTGGTTGTTATCCAGCTGGTACATCGGGGCGATGGCGGCATGGCGAAACGACCCGTAGGCCTCATCAATCAGGCGACGCAAATCATCGGGTTCTATAGATCCCTCGACAAAGGGCTGGAGAATTTCAAAAGCCAGGGTCGGGTAGTCCATGGCGCGCATGGCCAGAATTTGCTCTCTGCTAAAACGGGGCAGCTGCTCGGGTACGTAGAGACCGCCGTCCGACGCCAGACCTGCCAGCAGGACCCCTTCAAAATCAAGATTGGGGGCCTGTCCTCGGGTACTGATGTAGTTGATCGCCACCTCAGGCCTCCTCAAAGTTTTCCACGCGCAGTGTCGTCACGCCACCTTTCAGGGCTGACAACATCTCTATCTCGGCCACCGCGGATCCGATCTGCCCGCCACTGACCCTGTCGGTCAGCATAACCACACTGACATGACTGGCATCACCCTGGGGTGGACGCTGGATCAATGACTCGATACTGATGCCGCTGTCGCCCAATAATCGGGTGATCTCGGCCATGACCCCGGGCCGGTCACTGGCCACCAGGCGCAGGTACCAGGGACAGGTAACAGCATCGGGGGACAGCAGAGGCTGGGCCGTCAAATCTGCAGTGGGAATCCCAAGGATGGGAACCGGATCTCCTGTGATTCCGGCCAGCGTTCGTCCCAGATCTACTAAATCGCCACACACCGCCGAGGCTGTGGGCAATGAGCCGGCACCCGGGCCCGTCAGCATCAGTTCTCCCACCGCATCGGCCTCTATCATCACGGCATTGAGAACCCCATCGACCTGGGACAGTTGTCTATGCTCGGGCACCAGCGCCGGATGGACACGGAGGTCGAGGCCCGCCTGTTGCCGTCTGGCAATACCCAGATGCTTGATCCGATAGCCCAGTTCCCGCGCGAATTCCAGGTCTTCGGGTGCAACCCGATCAATTCCTTCGGTAAACGGACCGTCTTTGTCCAGAGGCACGCCAAAGGCCAGTGATGACAGTATGACCAGCTTGTGTGCGGCGTCTGTGCCGTCAACATCAAAGGTTGGGTCGGCCTCTGCATAACCCAGTGCCTGCGCTTCCGCCAGCACATCCTCGAAACTGCGACCCGCACTGGCCATTTCCGTCAGGATAAAATTGCCCGTGCCATTAATGATGCCCACAACACCGGACACCACGTTGGCAGCCAGGGATTCGCGCAGGGTTTTTATAACCGGAATACCGCCGGCAACAGCCGCCTCAAAGCGTAGTGCCCTGCCCCGCTGCTCTGCCATGGCCGCGAGTTCATTACCGTGCTCGGCCAGCAATGCCTTGTTGGCAGTGACCACATGCTTGCCCTGCTCAAGGGCTTCCATGACCAGTTGTCGCGCTACGGTAGTGCCCCCGATCAGTTCAACCACAATATCCACATCGGGGTCACGAACGACCTCAAAAATATCCCGACTGACCCGATAGCTTGCCAGGTCACAGTCTGGGTTATCGCGCCGCGCGCCGATATGGGTCAGCCGGAGATCGACGCCACAGCGCTGCCTGATCAAACCGCCGTGGCTGTTGAAGATATTCACAACACCACTGCCCACCGTGCCCAGACCGCAAATGCCGATACGCAAACCATCCGCTGTCATCATGCACTCCTCTCGGCAACAGGCGGGCCGTTGCGCAGCACCTTTTTGATGCCCCGCAAGGCCTGTCGCGTTCGATGCTCGTTTTCAATCAGGCCAAAACGCACATAACCCTCGCCGTACTCTCCAAAGCCCACGCCGGGTGATACCGCAACACCAGCCTCAGCCAGCAACAGCTTACTGAATTCCAGGGACCCCATGGACTGGAAGGCATCGGGTATCCGGGCCCAGACAAACATGGTGGCTCTGGGTGGGGTCACCTGCCAGCCAGCCTCATTCAACCCCTGACACAGTACGTCCCGTCGCCTCCGATAGGTCTCACAAATGTCGGTAACACACTGCTGATCGCCCTCCAATGCCGCTATGGCCGCCACCTGCACGGGCGTAAAGATGCCATAGTCCAGGTAGGACTTGATTCGGGTCAGAGCTGCTATCAGTTCGACATTTCCACAACAAAACCCGACGCGCCAACCTGGCATGTTGTAGCTCTTGGACAGGGTAAAAAATTCGACGGCAACGTCCCTTGCTCCGGGCACCTGCAAGATACTGGGTGCCTCGTAGCCATCGAAACAAAGGTCCGCATAGGCGAGATCGTGCACCACCCAGATACCCGCCTCCCTGGCGACAGCAACAACCTTTTCAAAAAAACCCAAATCAACGCAGTGACCGGTGGGGTTTGATGGGAAGTTCAGCACCAGCATTTTCGGTTTGGGATAACTGTTGCGGATGGCCTGTTCCAGTTGCTCGAAGAAATTCTCCTCATCAACCATGGGCACATGCCTGAGATCGGCCCCTGAAATAACGAAACCGTAGGGATGGATGGGGTAAGAGGGGTTGGGTACCAGGATGGAGTCACCGGTGCTGGTGGTCGCCAGCGCCAGATGCGCCAATCCCTCTTTCGAACCCATGGTCACAATCGCCTCGCGATCCGGATCAAGGGTTACGTCATAACGGCGCCCGTACCAATCGCAGATAGCCTTGCGCAGGCGAGGTATGCCCTTTGACTGGGAATAGCGGTGGGTGTCCCCTCGATGAATGGTCTCGGCCAGTTTCCCCACTATGTGGGGCGGCGTAGGCTGGTCGGGATTGCCCATCCCAAAATCAATGATATCTTCGCCCCGCGCCCTGGCCGCCGTCTTCAACTCACCAATGATGTTGAAAACATAGGGCGGCAAGCGCTCAATACGTTGGAAATTGTGATTCACTGTTGACGACTCCGGAGCGCGTTTATCCGGACCTGGAGACCGGATTGGGGCGGCTAATCAAGCCCCAGAATCTGGGCCAGTTCAGAAGCCGGTTTGTAACCGGGAATCATTTGGCCATCACTGGTAACAATGGCCGGGGTACCACGGACTCCCATGGCAGAGCCGAGTTGATACTGGGCTACCACCGGGGCCTCGTCACAGTCATTGACCGGCAGGGTAACGCCGGCTTTGAGCTGGGTCAGCGTCTCCTGCTGGTCATTGGCACACCACGCTGTAGCCAATTTACGCGCCCCATCGGAATCAGGACCACCCCGGGGGTATGCCAGGTATCTCACTTCGATACCGCGGTTATTGAGGTCCTCCACCTCCCGATGCAATTTCTGGCAGTAAAAGCAGGTGACATCGGTGAACACCGTTATGTAGTCCCTGACCTCGCCATCGGGGGTGAAGACAATCATCTGACCGATATCGATACCGTCAATCATTGCGACTCGCTCACGCTCACGCTTTTCTTCGGCGAGATTGACCAGACCGTCCTTGCGGATGGCATACAGGTCACCCACGACAAAGTGATCTCCGGACTCGGTGGCATACAACACCAGGCCGTTATCCAGGGTGACCTCAAGCAGCCCCTCCGCCTCGGTTTTACGCACATCCGTGACCGCAATCCCGGCACCCGAGCCATCACTGAGGGCTGCGGAAATCTTGTCCTCCAGTGATTTGTGTGGGTTGGAGCTGTAGCTCGCGCCAGTCGCCATTAGCGACACCGTTAACAGTCCCAAGCCTAAGGCAAACCGCTGCCACAGTTTTTGGTACTTACTGCTCTTTCCCAATCGGATCATGGACACTCCGCTAGCTTCCTTTCCTGTCCGGGGATGCCAAGTGCTATCCCCTGGGGTGATGTTTCGCGTGCAGTTCCTGCATACGCTGACGGGCGACGTGGGTGTAAATCTGGGTTGTCGACAGGTCGCTGTGGCCCAGCAACATTTGAACAACCCTCAGGTCGGCTCCATGGTTCAGCAAATGGGTGGCAAAGGCATGTCGCAACGTGTGCGGTGAAAGGTGCCCTTTGATCTCTGCCCGCTCTGCGTAGATTTTAATACGATACCAGAAGGTCTGGCGAGTCATGGCCCGGGTCCGATTGGAGGGAAAAAGCACATCGCTGGCCCGACCGCGCAGCAGATCAAATCTTGCCGCCTGCATGTACCTCTGCAACCAGTCCAGGGCTTCCTCACCCATGGGCACCAGCCGCTCCTTGCCGCCCTTGCCCAGCACCCTGACGATACCCTGATTAAAGCCCACCTGATCGACCCGAAGGCTGACCAGCTCCGAAACCCGCAGGCCACAGGCGTACAGCAACTCCAGCATGGTGCGATCGCGAAATTCAATCGGCTGGTCAAGGTCTGGGGCGTCCAAAAGCCGCTCGACATCGGCCTCAGACAGGGATTTGGGCAGTGGTCGCCCCTGCCGGGGACTCTCTATCCGCAGGCTGGGATCTTCGGCCACAAGGCCTTCCCGTACCGCCCATCGGTAAAAACTGCGCAATGCGGAAAGAAAGCGGGCACTGGATCGCGGCGAAGCGCCCTGACCCAGTTTGAAACCCAGGAAGGACTGAATGTGACCCGGGTCAGCACTGACAATAGAGGCGCCTTGCTGATCGACCAGCCATGCGGCAAACAGAGTCAAGTCCCGGCGGTAGGCCGCCAACGTGTTGTCACTGAGCCCCCGCTCCATCCAGAGGCTGTCGACAAAGCGCTCGACTTCCGGGGGCGTGGGCATTCTATGATTACCCCGCCCTCAAGGGATTAGCGGGACAGCTTTTCCTTGATGCGGGCGGCCTTGCCACTGCGCTCACGCAGGTAGTACAGCTTGGCCTGCCGCACATCGCCCCGACGCTTGACAGAAATACTGTCCAGCAGCGGGCTGTAGGTCTGGAAGGTTCGCTCGACACCCACGCCATGGGAGATTTTGCGCAGGGTAAACGCCGAGTTGAGACCGCGGTTGCGCTTGCCAATGCAAACACCCTCGAAGGCCTGCAATCGCTCACGGGTTCCCTCTTTCACCCGGACCTGCACAACAACCGTGTCGCCGGGTGCGAAACCCGGAATTTCCTTGGTCATCTGCTCGGCGTTGATTTCAGAAATGATTTTGTTCGTGCTCATGACACTCTCCCATTGAGCTGCGCATCGCGCCTGCGGCCGCAGCCGCGTAGTTTCCTGTACAACCTATTGTCAGTCCAGCCCCCACTCCTTCAGGAGCTCCCAATCTTCCTGCGCCACCCGCTCCGGGGACAGCAGGTCCGGCCGTCGGTCCAATGTCCTGCGTACCGACTGGGCCCGGCGCCAACGCGCTATCGCAGCGTGGTCACCACTTAACAGTACCTTCGGCACCGATTGTCCCCGGTACTCCTCGGGCCGGGTGAAATGTGGACAGTCCAGCAGGCCATCCACAAACGAATCCTCAAGGGCAGAGGCACTGTGCCCAAGCGCGCCGGGCATCAAACGCACCATGGCGTCAATCACCAGCATCGCGGGCAATTCGCCGCCGCTGACCACGAAATCCCCCACCGAGATCTCGTCATCTACGGAATGCTCGAGAAATCTCTCGTCCATTCCCTCATACCGACCGGCCACCAGGATAGTGGCCCGATCAGCCAGTAATTCCCTCGCTACCCGATCGTTGAACGGTCGCCCCTGGGGCGTAAGAGCGATCACCCTGCAGTCACTGTCCACCGCCTTCCGGGCCGCCGCCAGGGCCTTGTCCAATAACGGCGCCTGCATGACCATGCCCGGACCACCACCATAGGGTCGATCATCGACCGTAGCGTGGCGGTCGGTGGCAAAGTCCCGGGGATTGTGCAGTGACAGACTCCACAATCCCTGCTCCAGGGCTCTCCCGGTAACGCCCCAGGCCGTGAGCGCTGTAAACATCTCCGGGAACAGCGTCAGCGCGGCGAATCGATGTGCACTCTCAGGCGTCGACATACCACCGCACCCAAACCTCACCGGCTGCGGTATCCACCTTGGTGATCACGTCACCCCACAGCCAGGGTATTAACCTCTCCCTATCGTCCGTACTGCCATCACAGGCACGCACCACCAGGACGTCATTCGCTCCTGTTTCCAGGAGGTAGTCAATTTCACCGAGCAGGGTTACTACACCCGACTCCTCATTCCACACGCGCAACCCCTCGAGGTCGCGCCAGTAAAACTCATCCGACTCCAGCTGCGGCAGCATGTCGCCGCTGCCCTTCACCACCTTGCCCCGCAGTGCCTCTGCGGCATCCCGGTCGGTGATACCCGATATCTGCATCACCCAACCACGGCCCTGGCGCCGCACCTGGAGAACTTTCAGGGGTAGCACCGGCTCCGGTCGCATTCTGGGGCCGGGGGCCATCACCAGGTTGTTCTGGCCAACCAGCAGTGTCGGATCTTCCAGCCACGGCCTCAGCTTTACCCAGCCTTTAATGCCGTGGGGACCAAGAACCTCCGCCATGACCAGCGCCTCGCTCATAGGCGATGCATAACCCGGGTTCTCAGGCGGCCGCTGCCTCAGCCTGGTTGACCGCATCCTTCATCAGTGCCTTGACACGGGGTGACACCTGCGCGCCCTTGGCTACCCAAGCCGCTATTTTTTCAAGGTCCAGGCGCAGTCGCACTTCCTGACCCCGGGCGATTGGGTTGAAAAAACCGACCCGCTCAATGAACCGGCCATCCCGTGAACGACGGTGGTCCGTTACCGTTACCTGGTAGAAAGGCCGCTTTTTGGAGCCGCCCCGTGACAGTCTGATCACTACCATCTCGTTGATTCCTCAGTAAAAACAGGGCGCACCCGTGACACGCACAGTGACGTCCTCAAAATAGAAGGGGGCGAAGGTTACAGCAAAAGCACGGCCAATACCAGCCGCTGAGGGTGGTCAGCGGGGCGGGAAACCGCCTCCCGGCATGCCGCCCCCCGGAGGCATCATGCCGCCGAGACCGCGCATCATTTTTTGCATGCCGCCGCCCTTCATCTTCTTCATCATTTTCTGCATCTGTTTATGCTGCTTCAGGAGCCGATTAAGGTCCTGTACCTGGGTGCCAGAGCCCAATGTGATCCGCCGCTTCCTGCCCCCGGAAATCAGTTCGGGTTTGCGACGCTCCAGGGGTGTCATCGAGTCAATCATGGCCTCCATGCGCGCAAACTGCTTGAGATCCACGTTTTGTTGGGCCATCGCGGCCATGTTTCCCATGCCCGGCAGCTTGTCCATCATGGCGCCAATACCACCCATATTGCGCATTTGCTGCAGTTGCTCCCGGAAGTCTTCAAGGTCAAAGCGCCCACCTTTCTGGACTTTCTTGGCCAGTCGCCTCGCCTTTTTCTGGTCGACTTTTCGCTCTACATCCTCGATGAGCGAGAGCATGTCCCCCATGCCCAAAATCCTGGAGGCCAGCCGATCAGGGTGGAACGGATCCAGGGCATCGGTTTTTTCACCGACGCCGAGAAACTTAATGGGCTTACCGGTAACTGACCGAACAGACAGGGCGGCACCGCCACGGGTATCGGCATCCACTTTCGTGAGTATCACGCCCGTCAGAGGCAGGGTCTCGCCGAAGGCGCGCGCGGTCTGCACCGCATCCTGACCTGTCATGGCATCCACCACAAACAGTGTTTCAACCGGATTTACTGCGGCATGCAGTTCACGAATTTCCGCCATCATGGCCTCATCCACAGCCAAGCGGCCGGCGGTATCGACCAGCAGCACGTCGGAGAAATTGACCCGGGCGTTCTCCAGTGCTCGCTGAACGATGGCGACGGGACGTTCCTCACCGGAAGACGGCTCAAAACGGGCACCCACCTCCGCCGCCAGGGTTTCGAGCTGTTTGATGGCAGCCGGCCGGTAAACATCCGCAGACACCACCGCAACGCGCTTCTTCTCCCGCTCAATCAGGAACCGGGCCAGTTTGGCAATGGACGTGGTTTTACCCGCACCCTGCAGGCCCGCCACCATCACCACAGCCGGGGGTTGAGTGTTGAGGGCCAATTCTTCATTGGCACTGCCCATGGTTTCAGTCAGTTCCGCCTGAACAACCTTCAAAAAGGCCTGACCTGGACTGAGGCTCTGGGCCACCTCCGAGCCTACCGCGCGATTCTTGACTGCGTCGGTGAAGCTCTTCACCACGTCAAGGGCGACGTCCGCTTCCAGGAGCGCCATACGCACCTCGCGCAGGGTGTCCTTGATATTGTCTTCAGTAAGGCGGGATTTGCCGGCAATACTCTTCAGGCTGGCCGACAGGCGATCACTTAAACCTTCAAACATGGGACCTCGGTCTGCGTCCGGATCGGGGACGCCTCAAACAGTGATAAAGAGCGTAGTATACGTGTTGGGGGTGATGTGCCCAATCGCCCCGATCAAGGAATGCTGAGAGGATCCGTTGAACACCAGCCCCGACCTGCTGCAAGCCGCTTTGGCAATCGCAACTGCGCTGATCTACGTCGGAGCAGCAGCACGGCAACTGCTGACCCTGGATGGCCGCCGGCACAGGGCTTCCCGGGACGTCATACTGCTTTCAGTGATGGCAGTCAGCTGCCATTTGGCCGCTGTGCTGCTGGATTTCAGGAACGGGGCCATTGATCTCGGCTTCTACAGGATCTCCTCGCTGATCTTCCTGATCATGGGCATTATCAGCGTACTGAGCCTGTTGGTCAGGCCGCTGCAGATGGTGATTATCGCCACCTTCCCCTTCTCTGCCCTGGCCGTATTGATCAGTGCCTTTGCGCCACCCACGGGGCAGCCACTGGAGGGTCTGGACGGCGGTTTACTGGCACACATCATCAGCTCGCTGCTGGCCTTTGGCGTGCTCACCCTGGCGTCCCTGCAGGGCGCGTTGCTGTATGTCCAGACTTCACGACTACGTAGCCACAACACCCGCGGCATCGTTCGTTTGCTGCCCGCCCTGGACACCATGGAGCAGATGTTTTTCGAACTGCTGGCAGCAGGCACCCTGTGGCTGACCGTGGCAGTGGTTTCAGGTGGTTTGTTTGTCGATGACCTGCTGGGCCAGAAACTGGTACACAAAACAGTGCTGACGACCCTGTCCTGGGCGCTGCTTACCCTGACCCTTATCGTGCACTGGCGACGTGGCCTGCGTATCACATCGGCCCTGTCACTGGTATTCACGGGCTACGGGCTCATGGCCATTGGCTTTTTTGGTTCCAAACTGGTGGTCGAACTGCTGATCTGAGCAGCAGCTGAGCCACTGCGGAAACCCTTGTCAGTGGCGATATTTTTCTACACCATGGCAGGCCATACTGACCTGATTGGCACCCTTGAACGACGCCCCGCTGGGACTTCTATTCACGCTGTTGTTTGTTCTGATCCTGATCTCGGGTTTCTTCTCCAGTTCAGAGACCAGCATGCTCTCGCTCAACCGCTACCGGCTGAAGCACCTGATGGGCAGCGGACACAAAGGAGCCCGGCGCGCCAGCAAACTGCTGGAGCGACCTGATCGTCTGATTGGTCTCATTCTCATCGGCAACAACCTGGTCAACATACTGGCCTCTGCCATAGCGACCGTAATAGCCATCCGGCTCTATGGTGATGCCGGCATCGCCGTCGCAACCATTGTGCTGACGCTGGTGATCCTGATTTTTGCCGAGATAACCCCAAAAACCGTCGCCGCACTGCACCCGGAGAAATTGGCCTTCCCCTTCAGCCTAATCCTGGTACCGCTGCTCAAACTGTTCATGCCTCTCGTGCTGGCCATCAACAGCATTACCAACGGCCTGCTCCGGCTGCTGGGTTTCCGACCTGATGTGCAAGAAGGGGAGGCCCTGTCCCAGGAAGAACTCCGAACCATCGTCACCGAGTCAGGCACCATGATCCCCGGGCGCCACCGGCGCATGCTGACCAATATACTGGACCTGGAGCAGGTGACCGTTGACGACATCATGGTGCCGCGCAACGAGGTTTATGGCATCGACCTGGATGACAGCGACCAGACCATCCTGCAACAGTTGCAGGGCAGTACCCACACTCTGCTACCCGTGTGGCGGGAGGACATAAACAACCTGCAGGGCATCCTGCATATGCGCGACCTCACCCGGGTATTGACCGACGGCGGTCTCTGCCGGGAGGCGCTACAGCGGGAGCTGCAGACGCCCTATTTCGTACCGGAAAACACACCACTGCACACGCAGCTGCGGCAGTTCCAGCTGAAGAAGTTGCGGCTCGGTATTGTGGTGGACGAATACGGCGACCTGATGGGACTGGTCACTCTTGAGGATATTCTGGAGGAAATCGTCGGCGAGTTTACCTCCAACCTCGCTGAGGACAGCGAGGAAATGCACACCCAACCCGACGGCAGTACCATCTGCTCGGGCACCGTCCATATCCGGGACCTGAACCGGCATCGGGGCTGGTCACTGCCCACGGACGGACCCAAAACCATCGGCGGACTGGCACTGGAAGCACTGGAAGCCTTCCCCGCAGGTCAGGTGGCAGTGCAGATTCCCGGCTATCTGGTCCAGGTCCTCGATATTGAAGGCCGGACCATCAGCAAGGTGCGCATTGAAGAGGTTCCCGAGCCAGACAGCAGTGACGACGACTGAGCCCGGAGCAGCAGCACCGGCGCCATGCCGCAAGCTGCGGGGGATAAGACTTCTTTTCAGGATCGGCTGCAGGCAGCAGACGTCCTGGTCCCAAGCCCGAAGCAACCAGTAGCCTAACCTTTAAAGCAGTTTGATGCCGCCAGCGGCTTCCCGCCTCAGAGCGGCATCCTTCAGGATTTCTCGCTTGCGCTCATCGTCAGCCATGAACCAGTCGGTGATTTCATCTCCGGTGCGGTAACAACCCAGGCATATGCCATCGCTGTCCAGGGCACAGACAGAAACGCAGGGAGATTGGGCTGGGTCTGGATTCATCGTTAGTCCGGGCCGGCGGTACTCAGACTATTACGCCTCACGGTTCCGGATTGGATTGGCGGCGATGGAATTCCCGGGCGAAATCCTCCAGTGTCCCCTCCCTGATCGCCTCCCGAATGGCAGCCATATGGTTCTGGTAGAACCGCAGGTTGTGGATGGTATTCAGCTGCGAGCCAAGAATCTCATTACATTTATCCAGATGATGTAGATACGATCGCGTGAAGTTCTCGCAGGTATAGCAATCACAGTGTGCGTCCACAGGCTCCACGCTGTCCCTGTGGCGGGCATTGCGCAAACGGATAGGCCCGTTGTGGGTAAAGAGATGGCCATTCCTGGCATTGCGGGTAGGCATGACACAGTCGAACATATCGATCCCACGACGGACAGCCTCCAGCAGGTCTGCAGGAGTCCCCACACCCATCAGATAACGGGGTTTATCACCGGGCAGCTCAGGCCCTATGTTGTCCAGCACGCGCAACATGTCTTCCTTGGGTTCCCCGACGGACAAACCACCTATCGCGTAACCGTCAAAACCCAGGTCGACCAGGCCAGCGAGGGACTCCCGTCGGAGCTCGGGATACATACCACCCTGCACAATTCCAAACAGGGCAGCCGGATTGTCGGCATGGGCTGCTTTGCTTCTTGCGGCCCAGCGCAGGGACAGCGCCATGGATTCCGCTGCCTGCTGTTCAGTCGCGGGATAAGGGGTACATTCATCGAAAATCATCACGATGTCGCTGCCCAGGTCCCGCTGGATGGCCATGGAGGTTTCCGGGTCCAGGAAAACACGGTCACCATTGACGGGTGAACGGAAAGTCACCCCGCGCTCTTCAACCTTGCGCATCTCGCCCAGGCTGAATACCTGGACCCCGCCGGAATCTGTGAGTATCGGTCCTGTCCAACCCATGAAGTCGTGAAGATCGCCATGCTGGCGAATGATGTCCGTCCCGGGGCGCAACCAGAGGTGGAAGGTATTGCCGAGAATGATGTCGGCGCCGATGGCCTGTATGTCCCGGGGCAGCATGCCCTTGACCGTCCCGTAGGTACCCACTGGCATAAACGCTGGCGTAGCCACCGAACCACGGGGGAACTTCAGCTCCCCACAGCGAGCAAGACCGCAGGTATCGGTGATGTCAAACCTCACGAACAGCCATCCTGTTGCCCCGCAGCGGACTCCTGGGGAGTGATCAACATGGCGTCACCATAGCTGAAAAATCGGTAGCCGTGCCTTACTGCTTCGCGGTAGGCCGCCATGGTGTGGCTGTGCCCCGCGAACGCCGCCACCAGCATAATGAGCGTGGACTCGGGCAAATGGAAATTGGTAATCATGGCGTCGGTGACATGAAATGCTTTCCCGGGGTACAGGAAAATGCTGCTCTCACCGCGAAAGGCACTGAGTTCACCAGTCATTGCCGCCGTCTCCAGGGATCGCACCGCGGTAGTACCAACGGCAATTACCCGCCCGTTTCGATCACGGCAGTCGCGCACTGCTGCAACGGCGTCCTCCCCTACTTCCAACCATTCGCTGTGCATTTTGTGCTGGCGAACATCTTCAGCACGAACTGGCTGGAAAGTGCCGGCAGCCACGTGCAGGGTGACCTCTGTGGTGGCAACCCCCATCGCCCGGATGTCATCCAACAGCAGCTGGTCGAAGTGCAGCCCCGCTGTTGGAGCGGCCACAGCTCCTTCCCGTCGCGCATAGACGGTTTGGTAGCGCATTACATCCTGCTCGTTATCGCTACGATCTATGTAGGGGGGTAACGGCATATGGCCATAGCGCCGCATAATTTCCGCCAGGGACGCCGATTCTGGCGTCAGAAGAAACAGGTCGCCCTGCCGACCCATAACCTGCAGCGAAAATTCGCTGACATCAGCACCCTCTTCCTTGGCGATCAATATGCTGCTGCCCGCTTTGGGCGCCTTGCTGGCTCTCACATGGGCCAGGGCCGAGCCGTCCTCCAGCACGCGCTCAATGAGCACTTCCACCCGTCCGCCCGATTGTTTCAGACCGAACAGTCTGGCCGGTATTACCCGGGTGTTGTTGAAAACCAGTAGGTCCTCGGGCCTCAAATAGTCGGTGAGATGGGCAAAATAACTGTGTTCTATCCTGCCGGTGTTGCCATCGAGCAACATAAGTCGGGAGGCCGTGCGCTCAGGCAGCGGCACCTGGGCAATGAGCTCCTCGGGGAGGTCAAAATGGAAGTCCTGTCGACGCATGCTGGTATCTAAAGCCGCTGTTTGTTATCGGCATAAAAAAACCGGCTGCTGCCGGCTTTTTGAGAGGCTGGGGTCAGGCGTCGGTGGTTTCCTCCTCCGGCGCCGCAGCGTCAGCCTCACCAGCGTCTTCTGCTGCCGCTTCCACCGCCTCATCTTGCTCAGCTTCTTCGGCAACCTCCTCTTCAACCGGGGCCGCCGGCAAAGTGACGGTAATCAGCTCCTCGGCCAGAAGTATCTTGACCTTCTCCTCGCCGTTTACGGGCTTTCCCGTCGCGTCCTGTACTGCAAAACGCTCGTCGCCGCGCTTGAATATCTTGTATTCGCTGGTTTTCTTGATGAGGTTCATCGCCATGCCTTTTCTCCACTGGATACTCAGTAACGGTGCCTGATTGTCCACTGCTCGCCGAGTCGCGGCGCAGAATAACCCAATTGCGGGTGCTGCGCAGCAATTTATTGCCGTTTGCTCAAGCCTTGTTATACTCCGCCGCCCTAGTTTCCCCCTTTTTTTGTGCCGGTGTGGTGGAATTGGTAGACACAGGGGATTCAAAATCCCCCGCCTTCGCGGGCTTGGGAGTTCAAGTCTCCCCACCGGTACCACCTCCCAGCCACACATTCCGGTAAACAGTCATGTTCAATGCTCTCATCGCACGCCAGACAGACGGGGGTCACAGTGTCGCCCTCGAGGGTTTATCGCTGGAAGACCTGCCCGAGGGCGATGTCACAGTAAGAATCGATTACAGCACCCTCAATTACAAAGATGCCCTGGCGCTGACCGGTAACGCCCCCATCATTCGCAACTATCCAATGGTGCCGGGCATAGACCTTGCCGGCGTCGTGGAACACAGCAGCTCTGACAGCTGGCAGCCCGGTACCCCGGTGGTACTGAACGGCTGGGGAGTCGGCGAGGGACACTCGGGTGGGCTTGCCCAATACGCCCGGGTTAAGGGCGACTGGCTGGTGGCACTGCCCGACGACATCTCCACACGGGAAGCGATGTGCATCGGCACAGCTGGCTATACCGCCGCCCTGTGCGTTGATGCGCTGGTCCGGCACGGGCTGCAGCCCGGGGATGGCGATGTGCTGGTGACCGGTGCAAGCGGGGGCGTGGGCAGTGTTGCAGTGGCGCTACTTGCCGCGGCGGGCTTCCGGGTTGCGGCTTCAACCGGCAAAACCGGTGCAAATGATTACCTCGAGTTCCTGGGTGCCGCCGAGATCGTTGATCGCAACGACTTTACCGAACCCGGAAAACCCCTTCAAAAGGAGAGATGGGCTGCGGTCGTGGATGCGGTGGGTGGCAACACCCTGGCCAACCTCTGCGCCCAGACCTGCTATGGCGGAGCCATCGCCGCCTGCGGTCTCGCGGAAAGCCCGGCCCTGAAAACCACCGTCATGCCATTTATTCTCCGAGGGGTGACCGTCTTTGGCATCGACAGCGTCAGGGCCCCACAGGCCGCCAGGACAACTCCCGGG
>JAAXJC010000117.1 GCA_012270045.1 Luminiphilus sp. | reverse complement strand
ATACTGCCACCGCTGCTCGCCATCGGTATGGCACTGGTTATCCGCAGTGTCCTGCCCGCACTCATGCTGGGCCTGTGGCTGGGGGCTTGGGCCCTGGAGGGTATGACCCCCGGGGGCATTGTCTACGGCCTGTTCACCAGCTTTGAGGTCTACGTGGCCAGTGCCGTGGCCAACCCGGACCACGTAACGATTATGCTGTTCACGTTCATGATTGCCGGGATGGTGGGGATAGTGTCCCGAAACGGGGGCATGCGCGGCATCGTCGAGCTCATCATCAAAGGCGCCAACAGCGCGAAACGGGGCCAGCTGGCGGTCTGGTCCCTGGGGCTGGTTATTTTCTTTGACGACTATTCCAATACGCTGGTGGTGGGCAATTCGAGCCGCTCCATCACCGACCGGCTACGAATTTCCAGGGAAAAACTGGCCTACATCGTCGACTCCACGGCCGCACCCATCGCCACCATCGCGCTGGTCACCACCTGGATTGGCTATCAGGTCAGCCTCATTGGCGATGCCATAACCCAGCTGGATGGCCTGTCGATGAGCGCCTACAGTATTTTCCTCAACTCCATCCTCTACAGCTTTTATCCGTTCATGGCCATGCTGCTGGTGGTGTTGGTCATTACCACGGGACGGGAATTTGGACCCATGCTGGCCGCCGAGCGCCGGGCCCGCACCACCGGCATCACCGCGCCACCGGTCAAATCAACCGTTGGCCAGGATGACGAGGCAGCCCTGGCCATGAAAGAAGGGCTGCCACCGCGGGCCATTAACGCGCTGCTGCCCGTTGCGGTCATGGCGCTGGGGATTATGGGTGGGCTGTATATTACCGGCGAGGGGGATTCGGTCAGTGAAATCGTAGGGTCCGCGGACTCCTATCGGGCTTTGATGTGGGCTTCCCTGCTGTCAGCGTTTACCGCGGTCATCATGAGCAGCCTGCAGCGACTACTGAGCCTGGAGGAGATCGTGGATGCCTGGATTTCCGGCGCGCGCTTCACTTTCGTGGCCATGATCATATTGGTTCTGGCGTGGTCCATGGCAGAAATCAGCAGTGAGCTGAATACTGCCGAATTTCTGATTGCCAATCTGGGCGCCAGCCTGCCCGCCCCGCTACTGCCGGCTTCGGTGTTCGTCCTGTCTGCCTTTACCGCATTCTCGACCGGCAGCAGCTGGGGTGCCATGGGCATCCTGTTGCCTCTGGTGATGCCCCTGTCCTGGGCCATCATGGCGGCCAATGGCCAGTCGGATCCCGAGCACTACTACCTGCTTTACTCCTCAGTTTCCGGGGTGCTCGCCGGTGCGGTCTGGGGGGATCATTGCTCTCCCATATCCGACACCACGGTGATGTCGTCCCTGTCGGCTGGCTGTGATCATATTGAGCACGTCCGCACCCAACTGCCCTATGCGCTGCTTGCCGGCGCCGCCGCCCTGCTGGTGGGCACCGTGCCCACCAGCTTTGGGGTGCCCTGGTGGATCGGCATGCTCGGTGCCGCGGCGGTCACGGCCATTTCGCTGCGTATTTTGGGGCAACCGGTGGAGGACTACCGCTCCGACTAGCCGGCACTCCCGGTGCTGACAGCGGACAGGCGCACATAGCCGTGACGCCACTGCACCCAAGTTGCACATTGATGATGTCGATCCCATGTCCGGCCCTTATACTGGGTCGGTAGCAACATTCGATTCCACCGTATCGCGGGCAACTCACACGCCATGAGCACCTGGACATTCAAAAGCGCGAAGGGCCGACGCTGGCACAGCTCGGCCCTGCTGTACGTGGTCCTCACCTACAGCGCAGGCTGGTGGTGCCTGCTCTCAGGAGGCTGGCCGGCTTTCCTGCCCGGGGTTTTGCTGCTGGGGCACGGCATGATCATCGCGGCCTATCTTATTCACGAATGTGCCCACAACACGCTGTTTACCAAGAACCAGCATAACGCCCAGTTGGGAAGCCTGTTGGGTTGGATTTGCGGCTCCTGTTACGGCCGTTTCAAAGACATCCGAACGAAACACTTCCGTCATCACGTGGAAAATGATGACGTTATGTGGTTCGACTACGAGGGGTTTTTTCGTCGGCACCCGCGCCTGTATCGAGTCACCCTGTTCCTGGAGTGGTTCTACATTCCCGCCCATGACATCCTGATGCACAGCATCATGGTGTTGACCGCCTTTATCATCCCGGAACGGCGCGACCAGATGGCGCGCAATGTGACGGTCATCCTGATCCGGGGCGCGTTGCTCACCGGCGTGGCACTGGTCAGTCCGGCCGCATTGCTGGGCTACGCCATTGCCTACATGCTGATGATTATCGTGCTGCGTTTCGTCGACGGGCTGGAACATGACTACGGCTACCACACCAACCTGTTCGGGGAGTGCGTTTCGGAGCACAAGGGCGATCTCGAGTGGGAGCAGGAGCACACCTTCAGCCCGGTCATATCCTGGCGCTTCGAATGGCCCAACTGGCTGGTGCTGAACTTTGGCTACCACAACGCCCACCACGCCAAGCCCACAACGCCCTGGTTCGAACTGCCCCGCCTACACCGGGAACTGTTTGGTGACAATCCCGATACGGTCATACGCCTCTGGCCGCAACTGGTGATGTATCACCGCTATCGCACCTACCGTATTTTCCATGACGCCCCGGGGCTGGAATCGGTGAGCGGCAAGGATTTTCTCAGGGCCGCCCAGTCCGCACGGGTCACCGGCGGCAATGCAGCCTCATTTCTGACGGCGTTTTAACGCGGTGCCCCAGACACTGGAAATCTACCAGTCCCTGTGGGGTATGGAGCAGCGCATTCCCGGACAAGCGGAGGATGCACCTGATGTCCACCTGCGGCGCATTGCCGGGGCCGGCTACCACGGCGCCTGTCTGGACCCAAATGTTGCAGAAATTCCCGATTGCCTGCGACTCAAACCCCTGTTCGAGGAGCTGGAACTGGGCTGCATGGTCAATGCCTTTCCGCACAGTGAGGACAGTCTCGAACCCCTGCTGGACATGGCAGCTGAGATGCGGGCAACACAGCTAAATATCATTGCCCAGGTGATGCCGCTGACACCCGACGACGCCGCGCCCATTATTGAACGCTGGCTGACTCTCGCCGCCGGCTATCCGTTTCCCGTGCTGATGGAAACCCACCGTAACAGCACCCTGAACGATCTGTTCTACACGCTGGAGGTGCTGGCTCGGGTACCGCAACTGAGGCTGTGCGCTGACCTGTCCCACTTTGTTGTCGACCGGGAACTGCAATTACCCCTGGAGGAGCAGGCGCGGCATCAGTTCAGTCAGGTGATCGAGCGCTCGGACTCTTTCCAGGGGCGGATTTCAAACAACCAGCAAATCCAGATCGCCATTGACCACCCACAGCACGCCCAATGGGTGGAACAATATTTACTGTGGTGGCAACAGGGTTTTAGCGCCTGGTGCCAGCGTAATACGGAGACAGGCACCCTGCGTTTTCTGGTAGAGCTGGGACCGCCCCCCTACGCCATTACCGATGGCCAGCAGCGGGAACTGTCAGACCGCTGGCAGGAGGGCCTGCAAATCCGCGAATGGGTAGAGGCCATCTGGCAACGGCTACAGGGCTGAAGCAGCGAACATCAATCCGGCGTCGCTTTAACGCCAGCCCCCGCCCCGGGGCGGCCCAATACCCATGCAACACAAACCCATCAGGTCTGTCCGCACACCTCGCGGCGGCCGGAGCCGATAAACCCCACGGTGGCTGAATTCGATAAACCCGACGGCATATATGCATCCCTGCCCTAAGCTGCTATGTGCAGGTGAGGAATGCCGGAGCTCAGGCAAGCGCCTGGACGATGAGATCCAGCCCCGTATCAACCTCTTCCCGGGTGTTGTAATGGGCGAGTCCCAGGCGCAGCACACCCTCAACAGGATCCAGGCCCAGTGCCCTGGCCACTTCCATGGCGTAATTGTCCCCCCAATGGCAGAACAATCCCGCCTCGGATAAACCCCGGGCGATGGTGCTGGGTGAGTGTTTGTCATGGGTGAAGGAAAATGTCGCCACGCGGTTGTCCGTTGTGGTCGCACCCTGCATGTTGAGGCCGGGGATGGCATTGAGTCCCTGCAGCAAACGGGCGGAGAGCCCGTCCTCGTGGTCGCCCATGGCCCGATAAGCGGCGGCAAACTGGTCCCTGCGATTGCCCTCGGCCCCCATCAGACCCGCCAGCCACTGAAAATACTCCAATGTCCCCAGCAAACCGGCGATCAGTTCAAAGGCCGGCGTCCCGGTACTGAAACGATAGGGAAGCTCATCGCTGGCACAACGCAGTTTGTACACGTGCAGTGAATCCAGCAGTTCCCTGCGGCCATATACGACCCCAAGATGCGGACCAAAAAACTTGTAGGGTGAGCAGGCAAGAAAATCGACACCCAGGTCAACCACATCAATCAGGCGGTGGGAGGCGTACTGGACCGCGTCGACATAGACCAGGGCGCCGACCTCATGGGCGAGTGCGGCCAGGGTTTTCACATCGTTAACACCGCCGGTGAGATTACTGGCGTAATTCAGCGCCAGCAGCCGGGTGCGGTCATTCAGTAGTGCTGCCAACGCCGCTGGCTCGACCTGCCAGCTGCCGCGATCAAAATCCAGCCAGCGGACGGTCAGGCCGTTATCCTCGGCCATCTGCAGCCAGGGGGTGACATTACCCTCATGTTCCATGCGGGATATGATGATTTCATCCCCGGGGGCAAAGCGGTGGGCCAGGCTGCGGGACAACTGATAGGTCAAGGTGGTCATGTTGGCCCCGATAATGACCTCACCCGGGTCCGGTGTGCCCAGAAAGTCGGCCATGGCGCCGATGGTTTCTTCCACCATGGCATCAACAGCTACTGAGGTACTGTTGAATACGCCGGTATTGCTGTTGTAGCGGTGAAAGAAATCGGTGATGCGGTCAATGCTGTGCTGGGGCACCTGGGTACCCGCCGCATTATCAAAATAGATGCGCCTACGGCCATCATCGGTGGTAGCTAGCGCGGGAAACACCCCGCGCACCTGCTCAATGGGAAACTGACCTGAATCCATCCTGTTGTCTCCGTGTTCCAGCCGTCGCATCCCCTGCCAAGCTGCCGAAAGGCAAGGTCGCAGGGGCAAGGCTATTGATGCTGTTGAAAAAAATCGAGAATAAGTGGCCAGGACCAGGGTAGACCATAGATATGCCCCATATCCCGGCGACAATCGAGCACCGGCGGCCAAGGGCTACCGCCAGTGCAGCTGTTCCAGCCCCGGCAGTCCAGATTTTCGACACCAACGTCAACGGCCCGAGGCGCCGTGGAGGTGTCGCAGCCATGGGCCTCTGCCCAAACCTCGGTGATTGCCGAGGCACCGGTGTAATAATAGGCGTCGAGGTCTGAGGTCGTGGTAAAACCTTTATCACCCCACTCCCCCGGTGGCACGGTTCTATCCCCGGTGCCTGTTATCAACAACGCCGGCATGCCCCCGGGACGAACCGGCGGCTCCAGATAGCCCCGATGGGGCAGGCCAATGAGCGACGCTATCGCACGGAACGTCTGGGCAGGCACTGCCGCCCTGCCCAGGTCCCAGGTGAACATGCCGCCATTGGAACCGCCAACGGCATAGACCCTGGCCGCGTCGATGCAGAGGTTGGCGCTGGCGGCTACCACCAGAGCAACCGCGTAGTCGAGATCGTTATCACTGCACTGGGTCCAGGAACAACCATTGGCCGCCACGCCCGAGCAGGACGGGTAGGTATAATCGTTGGTGCGGGCATCATCACAGATCGCGTTGGTATCACCGGCTACGTCGGGGTTGACCGCGTCTCCGTCGAGACCCGTGGTTGATCCGGAAAACGACCACGACGCGGGGGATCGTCCCGGCTCCTCGGGACCCAGACCAACCGGCGCGATCAGGCCCATCCCCCGCTGAGCCAGTTCCTGGGTGACCACGGATTTGCCCAGAAACTCGGAATCGTCACCACCCCAGCCGTGGAAAGCCAGTATCAGGGGTGCCGGACGCTGGGGGTCATATCCGTTGGGCACATAGACACGGAACCTGCGCTCTCCAGCGTCCCTGCTGAGGGCGTACTCGCCAGAAGTCCACAGTGAGGACGGCCAGCCAGCGCCCACGTCCTGTCCAGCGTACTCAACTCCGTAACGATCGTCGTGCAACG
>JAAXJC010000148.1 GCA_012270045.1 Luminiphilus sp. | reverse complement strand
CACCTGTTCTGGGTCTTCGGACACCCTGAAGTTTACATCGTGGCGCTGCCCGCCTTCGGTATTGTCTCCGACCTGATCAGTGTCCACGCCCGGAAAAATATCTTCGGCTACCGCATGATGGTCTGGGCGATCGTTATCATCGGCGCCCTCAGCTTCGTGGTCTGGGCCCACCATATGTATGTCAGCGGCATGAACCCCTACTTCGGGTTCTTCTTTGCCACCACTACCCTGATCATTGCCGTCCCCACCGCACTCAAGGTGTACAACTGGGTGCTGACGCTGTGGCAGGGCAACATCCACCTGACCACCCCCATGCTGTTCTCCATTGCCTTCCTGCTGTTCTTTGTCAATGGCGGCATGACCGGTCTGTTCCTGGGTAACTCCACGGTCAGCATGCCCCTGTCTGACACCCTGTTCGTGGTAGCACACTTCCACATGGTGATGGCAGTGGCACCGGTCATGGTGGTCTGCGGCGCGATCTATCACTGGTACCCAAAAATTTCCGGACGCTGGTACCACGAGGGCATGGCAAAGTTCCACTTCTGGGTGACCTTTGTCGGCTCCTACCTGATCTTCCTGCCCATGCACTACCTGGGCATCATGGGAGTTCCCCGTCGCTACTTTGAAATCACCGGCACCACCTTCCTTCCTGAATCCGCCCAGGCGGTCAACGCCAGCATCACCATAGCGGCGCTGGTAGTGGGTTTTGCCCAAATCGTGTTCCTCTGGAACCTGATCTGGAGCGCGTTCAAGGGCGAGAAGGCGCCGGGCAATCCCTGGAATGCCACAACCCTTGAATGGCAGACCGAGCACACGCCGCCCGAGCACGGCAACTTCGGCAAGGAACTGCCCTGCGTCTATCGCTGGGCCTACGACTACAGCGTGCCCGGACAGGAAGAGGACTTCATTCCCCAAAACGTACCGCCGCGTTCGGTAACAGCCTGAGGAGCAGGATATGAGCACTCGCACAGGAATTTTTTCCGAGACGCCCTGGATCGCCGACACCGGACCGGTGGCTCCGGCACTATCCGGGGCCGAGATAGCACTTAAGTCCCGTCGTTCTGCGCTTAAGGTCCTGCTCAGTGTCGTCAGCGTTTTCTTCCTGCTGATGATCGTCGCCTACGGCGGCCGGATGCTGTACCAGGACTGGCGCCCCACTCCGCAGATCAACCTGCTGTGGGCGAACACCGGGGTATTGCTGCTGAGCAGTCTGTCCCTGCAGTTCGCCCTGATGGCCGCCCGTGCGGGTCGCACGGTCTGGGTCAGGAACGCCCTGCTGGGGACCGGTGTGCTGACCCTGCTGTTCCTGGTGGGCCAATGGACTGCCTGGCAGCAACTGACCGCCATGGTACTGGGAGATTTCAGTAATCCATCGGTCGGTTTCTTTTTCATGATTACCGGTGTGCATGGTCTGCACATGGCAGGTGGCATGCTGGCACTGGGCCGGGCCATCAAACGGGCGTTCGAACCCGGCGATGTCCATCGCATGGAGGCGAATATTTCCAACTGCGCCCTGTACTGGCACTACCTGCTGGGCGTTTGGCTGCTGGTGTTTGGCCTGCTGTTCAGCGGTAACAATTTCGAGATCCTTCTGCGGATCTGCGGTGTAATCTAAGGGGAGCCGAGTTATGTCTGCACAGAACGTCGCAACCGATTCACTGGAACTGAAACCCGGCATTGAAGGAGTGGTAGAAGACTGGTCCTCGGACCAGCGGGCCTTCAAGAATGTGCCCTGGGGCAAGGCCATGATGTGGATCTTCCTGGTCAGCGATACCTTTATCTTTGGCTGCTTCCTCGCGTCTTATATGACCGTGCGCATGTCCACGCTGGATCCCTGGCCCCACGCCAGTGAGGTTTTCGCCTTGAGCTTCGGCGGGGCACCGATCCCGCTGATCCTGATCGCCATCATGACCTTTGTACTAATCACCAGCAGCGGCACCATGGCGCTGGCGGTGAACTTCGGCTACCGCAAGGACAAGCGGAAAACCTTCTGGCTGCTCATTGCCACTGCCGTCCTGGGTGCCACCTTTGTCGGCATGCAGGTGTTCGAGTGGAGCAAGCTGATCATGGACGAGGGCGTCAGGCCCTGGGGCAACCCCATGGGCGCGGCCCAGTTTGGCTCGGTGTTTTTCATGGTGACCGGATTCCATGGCACCCACGTGACCATTGGGGTGATCTTCCTGTTCATCATGGCCTACAAGGTTGCCAAGGGGCATCTGGATGACCAGAAACCCGGGTGGTTTACCAAACGGGGCGGCAACTACGAGGAGATTGAGATCATGGGCCTGTACTGGCACTTCGTTGATCTCGTCTGGGTCTTCATCTTCGCATTTTTCTATCTTTGGTAGGGAGTAGTCATGGATCACACAGCTGAAGGCCACCAACCGGCCGCAAAGGAAGAGGAAGCAATCCAGCACCCACTGGGTGTTTATTTCAAGATCTGGATTCTGTTGTTTGTTTTGAGCGCCATGTCCTACGCCGTGGACTACTACCAGATCCAGGGCTATATGCGCTGGTTCCTGATACTGCTGTTCATGATTTTGAAGGCGGGACTCATCGTTGCCGTCTTTATGCACATGGTCTGGGAACGTCTGGCCATGGTGTACTTCATCCTGCTACCGCCGCTGCTGCTGTTGACACTGGTGGCCATCGGCTCGCTGGAGGCAGACTGGACGTTCTTTACCCGGGCGATCTACTTCCTGCAGGAATTGGTTCAAACCGGGCCCGCGTCACCCCCCGGCCACTGACCGGGGACAGGGCTTAATTTTCACCACAACAACGGGAAGATTTCATCATGGGTGGACAGAAAGAATCGGGTACCAACTACATTCCACACGCAATCATCATGCTGTTGTTAACAGTGCTGATGTATGTGTTTGCCTTTGTGCTGGTGGATCACAACGAAACCGTACCCGAGCGGGTAGACGGAGTACACGCCGATAAAGCAGGCTGATACACGGGCCTGCTTTATTCCTTAACCCCCTACCCTTCCTTGGACCTGAAGAGATCGGCGAACTGCTCGGCCACCTCGGTGGCCGAAAACGGCGAACTGATCAGCCCCGCATAACGCTGCTGGGGATCAATGAGGTAAACCGCACTGGAGTGGGCCACCTCGTAAATATCATCTCCCTTGTTCTCCTCTGCCATAAACGGCGCACCCAACTGACGGGTTAGATTGTTCAACTGACCAATGGAACCTGTGGCTCCCTGGAAGCCAGGATCGAAATAGGTGACGTATTTGTTTATCTGCTCGCTTTTGTCCCGGGCGGGATCGACAGAGATAAAAACGAATTGGATTGCCTCATCGGGGACGCCCCGGGCGAGAATTTCCCGCTTCACCTGGCTGAGATCCTGAAGCGTGGTCGGGCAGATGTCGGGGCAATACATAAAACCAAAAAAGACAAAAGACCAACGGGCGTCCAGAGACTGGATGTCAAACACCTTGCGGGCGTCGTCGACCAAAGTGAATTTACCCAGGGGCCTGGGCTCAGGCAGGGTAATCAGGGCGGGACGCTCGCTGTCGTCATAGCCACCCCGGCCGGCCTGCCACTGCATCCAGTATCCGGATACGGCCAGCCCCACGCCAAGGGCTGCCGACAGCGCCAGCACGATAAAAGTGATTTTATTTCTACTGATAGCCACTGTGCGAAAGGCACCCCATCCCTCGAGGCGAAGCATTGTGGCAACCGCCGGAGGATGGCGTCAAGCGGACCACGCGGACGGCAACCGCAACGCCCGTTGCAGCCCTGGTCGAGTTGCAAAAGCCTGTGCAAAGTCCTACCACAGCAGCTTGGTGAGAAGCCCGGACAGCGCTGGTTACAGGTCCAGCGTCTGGTAGCTGACCCGCTTACCCGTAGGCGATGGCTCACTTTCTGCCAGTTGCTCAAATCCCAGCCGGGCATGGAAACCCAGGGAGGCGTGATTGGCTGGCACGGTATTGATCTCACAACAAAGCATGGGCACAGGGGCTTCCCGGGCAGCGCGGATCAGGTCGCGATACAGGGCTGCGGCAAAACCCCGTCGCGCGTGGCTGGCATCAATCACAATACGATCGACGTAGAGAAACCGGGAATAACGCGCTGTGAACCAGCGAAAATGATCCCCGTCGTAGCCGGATGATTGGTCCATCACCAGTAGGAAGCCCTGGACTATACCCCCATCAACAGCCACCGTGTGGTGCGCCGACCACTGATGCAACTGCTGCAGTCGCTCCCGTGACAAGGGGCTAGTCTTGTCCTGCTCACGGCTATTCAGCAGCAGGATGCGATCGAAATCTTGGTGTGTGGCTGGGCGAATCAGCATGGACGGTCACCAGCGTGGCAAGGGTCGGATCATGTGTCCCTGACCGGACGCTCTTCACGGGCTCCCGGTTGACCGTCCCGGTACTGGTATGACAAGTAGGCCAGCCGCAACCGGGGGCCTCGGCTATGGGCGCTCTTGGACACGGCCACCCTCAAGCCCAAGCCCCGACCGGTCCCATGGATCATGGGGCTCGGATTAAATGGTCGGGCTGCGGTAACTCTCCCCGTACCGGGGATGGTCACCTCAGCTCTTCACGCGCTCGTTATCGGGATCCAGCAGTGCCCGGTAACCCACAGCCACGATTCGAGCCGTGAAGAAACAGCCGAAATACTCCATAAGCACGGCATCGCCTTCTTTGGCCCGGTCAGCGGGCAGGTACCCCATGGCTATGTTCTGGCCCAGGGAGGGGCCGTAGGCAACACTGGTGGTATAGGAGCGACGCCCGTGGGAATCAAAGATGATGTCCCGGGTATCCGCATCCAGCAGTGGCCACTGGCCAACCGGGTAGCGCACCACCCCCGTGTCGTCGGTTGTATCTTCAAGGACAAAGGTGCACAGGTAGGCGGCCTGCTCGGGCAACTCGCGCTGGGCGACATAGGCCTCCTTGCCGTGGAAGTCGTTGGCCTTGACCTTGGGTCTCGCCAGGCCGGCTTCGTACAGGTTGTAATCAATCTCGAGGTCGGCATTCTGCAGGCGCAGGCTTTTCTCCATACGCCGGCTGTTGGCATAGGTCTCGATGCCAACAGGGGTTACCCCCAGTTCTGCCAGGGCGTCCCACAACTTGAGGCCATCGGCGAAGGGGAAATAGAGCTCCCAACCCTGTTCCCCGACATAGGAAATGCGGAAAGCCCAGATCTTGATGCCACAGACTTCAATTTCCTTGGTGGTGGCGTAGGGGAAGGCCTCGACGGAAACGCTGTCGGGATCATCCATCAACTTCTGCAGGGTGACCCTTGCCTCGGGACCCCAAAGGCCCAGGGTCGCCAGTTGCTCGCTCTGATCCACGAACTCGGCGTTCGCCAGGCCGAGCTTGTCCTGCATGCGCCGCATCCAGACATAGTCCCGGTGCCCGGTATCACCGCCACAGATGACCCGGTAGGCATCCTCCGCCAGGCGCACAATGGTGAGGTCCGAGTGGATACCCCCGGCGTGATCGAGGAAGTGGGTGTACACGCCTTTGCCGATGGCGGTGTTGCCGCCCACCTTGGCCACCGACAGGTATTCCATCAGGGCTTCCGCATCGGGTCCGACCACATCGAAAATGGCAAAGTGGGACAGGTTGATCATGCCGACACCATCGCTCAGTGCCAGGTGTTCGGCGTTGGAGACCTCCCAGAAGTGACGGTTGTCCCACTCGGCCTCACGCACGGGCACCTGATCCCGGTATTTCGCCAGCAGCGTCGTTTCATTGGCCGCATAACCATGGGCACGCTCCCATCCGGCTACTTCCATAAAGTAGCCACCCAGCGCCACCTCCCGCTCATAGAACGGACTGGTGCGCAGGCCCCGGGAAGAGGCGTAGGGCTCCCGGGGATGTACCGCAGGGGTGTAGATTTTCTGGGCAATCTCGTAGCTGCGGTTGCGAATGAATTCATCGGTGAGTTGGATCGGGTAATGACGTGCGGGATCCACGCTGTGGGGATCCATGCTGGTGCGACCGTCGGTCATCCAGTCCGCCAGCACCTTGCCCGCTCCTGGACCGTCCTTGACCCAAATGGCCTCACACAACCAGAGACCTTTCACCGCGGGGGAATCTCCGATGATGGAGCCGCCTTCGGTGGTCACCGACAGCACGCCGGTAAAGGATCGGCCAACCTCCCAGGGACGCTCGGCCCACCCCGG
>JAAXJC010000167.1 GCA_012270045.1 Luminiphilus sp. | reverse complement strand
GAGGAGTTTTTCGATCCGGCGGGTAAGACGGTCGCACCGGAGGACTACCCCACCGTTGAGACGTCCAGGCAACTGTTGATCGCGCTGCAAAAAGCCCCGGTAAACACCCTGTCCCACAATCGACAGCTGACACCCACGGACGATCAGCCCGTGGTGCGCATGAACCGTGACAGCTACTACAGCTTCGCGACGGTGGATGTGTCCTCCGGCGCATCCATCACCATTCCACCCGTTCCCGAGGGCACCTATGTCTCGGTGCAACCGGTGACCGAAGACCATCGCATACAGCCCATGTCCTACGGCAGCGGCACCTATGAACTGGCGACCCACACGGGCACGCACCTGTACCTGATTATCCGCCTGGACAGCACCTTACCGATGGCCGAGGCCAACCGAATCCAGGACGGAATCGTCATTAGTGCGAACAGCGACTCGGCCTTTACCACCGAGCCCGTAAACGAGGACTCATTCAGGGAGGCGGAACAACTGATCCGCTCCCAAACCCCGGCCATGCTGAAGGCAGAGGGCGCCAACGCCAACTACGGTATGTTCACGGCGCCCACCGATGAATCACGGAGTATGTACAGTCAATACAAGCACATGATGGGTGCGGCACTGGGCTGGGGAGGCGCCCAGTTGAAAGACAATATTTATGAGCTGTCTCCCCAGTATCCCGCGGAGGGCTGTTACCAGGCCACCTTCGAAGACCCGCGCAACGGTGCTTTCTGGTCGTTTACGGTCTACAACGAAGAGGGCTTCATGTTTGACGACCTGGCCAACATGAGCTCCGACACCGCAACCCCCAATAGTGACGGTAGCTTTACCGTGAGCTTTGGCTGCGGCGACGCCGGTCCGAACAACATGCCCATCGTTAACGAATCGGGCGTATTCAACGTCATCGTTCGGCACTACCGCCCGTCTGAGCGGGTGCGCGATGAAGGATACCGATTGGTGCCCTTCATCCAGAAAACGGGCGACTGACGCTGTGGGTTTAGTGGTATCGGCGGGGCGGCTGCAACAATTTTGGCCGAGCTGAGGTCAGGCCCTGACACACCCAAACTGTGCGCCATGGCCAGTAACAGTTGGGGCTGCACTGGTCAGACGATACCGTTGTCGTGCTGACCGGCGCCGGTGCCGGATGAGCGACAACAATTACAAGTCGAGTTTGACTGGGTGACACTATGGAACTGATCGGTACATCGCTGCATGTTGATACGTTTCTGGCGGTCACCGTTGGCATCATTGTGCTGTTCATCGGCAAACGCCTGAACCGTGTGGTACCCATACTGAGCGAATACAGCATCCCCGAACCCGTGAGCGGCGGTATGACCGTGGCGCTGATACTGTTTGCCGTGCACTCCTTGGCTGACATCAGCGTGCACTTTGAGCTGGGTGCCCGGGATGTGCTACTGGTGTATTTCTTCACCACCATCGGTATCAACGCCAGCTTCCGGGATCTCGCCGCCGGTGGTAAACCTTTGGCACTGCTGCTGCTGATCACGCTCGTTTACATGGCGGTGCAGAACCTGACCGGCGTCGGCGTTGCCCATCTGCTGGGCCTCGAACCCGCGGTGGGGCTGCTGGGGGGCACCGTGTCACTGATTGGCGGCCACGGCACCGCCATCGCCTGGGCGCCCCGTTTTGCCGAGGACTATGGCATCTCCAATGCTATGGAGATTGGCATTGCCTGCGCCACCTTCGGGTTGGTGCTGGCCAGCGTCATCGGCGGACCCGTCGCCAAATTTTTGGTGGAGCGGCACAATCTAAAGGTCACCACAGACGAGTCGCTGGATATCGGCATCCGCCATGAAGAGCCCCCGGTCAGCCTGAACTACATGGAGTTACTCGATGGTGTGCTCGCAATCCATATTTGCGTTGTCATCGGTTTCTTTATGGACAAGGGTCTGGAGAATCTGGGCATTCAGCTGCCGTTGTTCGTGAGCTGCCTGTTCGGGGGTATCATCATGACCAATCTGCGGCCCCAGGTTCTGCCCCGGATTACCGGCACCAAGTGGCCATCACGGACCCCGGCCATGGCGCTGATCGCCGATATCTCCCTGGGCACCTTCCTCGCCATGTCGCTGATGAGCATGCAGCTGTGGGAAATCGTCGATCTGGCGGGGGCACTGTTCTCGATCATGGGTGTGCAACTGGTCATTGCCGCCCTGTTTATGGTGTTTGTTGTCTTCCCGCTGATGGGGAAGAATTACGAGGCCGCCGTGATAGCCGCGGGTTTTGGCGGCTTCACCATGGGCGCCACACCGACTGCCATTGCCAATATGTCGGCTGTCTCCAAGCGCTACGGACCCTGCCACCAGGCCTTCATTGTCGTGCCTCTGGTGGGCGCGTTTTTTATCGACGTCAGCAACGTCATCATGATCCAGCTCTCACTGGGCTGGCTGTAAACCGTGGGTCAAATTTGCAGGACTGGGGCGCCCTGAGTCGCCCCGCCGCTGCTTAGCGGAGACGCCGCGCCCCCTATTCGCCGGCATTGGGCCCGTACAGGCCAACGCCCAACTCACCGGCGATGTAGCGGATAGCCCGCATGCCCCTGATGCTGTTGCCCGCCTCATTGAGCGGCGGCGAAAAGGTGGCAATGGCAAACTTGCCCGGCACCACCGCGACGATGCCACCACCGACACCGGTCTTGGCGGGCAGCCCGGCGCTGTACATCCACTCCCCGGATTCGTCATAAAAGCCGGCGGTGGCCATGATCGCCAGCAGTTCCGGCACATGAGCGGCGTCCAGCACCCGCTTGCCGGTGGCCGGGTTGACCCCTTCATTGGCCAGGGTGGCACCCATCATGCCCAGGTCCCGGGTGTTGATGCCGGTGGAACACTGCCGGGTGTAGACCCGCAGCGTCTGTTCCGGTTCGCTGTAGAGGCGACCGTAGTTAAACAGCAGGTTGGCAATGGCCCGGTTGCTCCAGGACTCCTCGTACTCGGAGGTATAGACCTCCTCCAGCACGGTCAACTCCCGTCCGGCGTAGTCGTTGAGATTGCCGTGTATCTGGTCCCAGCGATCCGCCTCAGAATCCGCGTCCACAAGGCTCACCGCCGCGATGGCACCGGCGTTGACCAGCGGGTTCACCGAGCGGGCATCGTAGAGTTCCAGGGCCATTTTTGAGTTGAAGGGCAGCCCGGTGGGTTCAACACCGATCTTGGTGCGCACCGCCGCCGGGCCCTGCTGGGCCATCACCAGCGAGGCGGTAAAGGGCTTGGACACCGACTGAATGGAGAACTCGTAATCCATTTCGCCCGCCGAAAATACCTTGCCGTCCCGGGTCACAATCACCACACCGAACATGTCACTGGGCACGGTGGCCAGGATGGGGATGTAGTCGGCGTTGGCACCCTCATCCACGTCCTTGAACTGGGCATAGGCCTGGTCAACCACGGCTTGGTAGTCGACCTTCTCAGCATTGGCAAAGACCTGCCCCAAGGGCAGCACCAGGGCCAACGCCGTCAGTAATAGCCGATTTCTCATAGCAAACACTCCGTTATTTGTTATCTCGTGAAAGTGACACTGGCTACAGGCCCCTCAGAAAGTTACCCGAATCAAATCCCACCTTGAGGGAAAACTGAATGCGGTAGTCGTCCCCGGTGGCACCGCTGATGTCCTTGCGCTCACCCCAGATAAATTCGGTACCCATCATCACGTTGTCCCGGGGATAGTGCAGCAGGTTGACCTGGGCGATCTGGCCTTTGGTGAACTCATTGCCGGCCTGGCCCGCACTGCTGTCCAGATCGTTCATGGACCAGCCGATGGAGGTGGACCACTTATCGTTCCAGTAGTGATCGTAGTAGGCGCTGATGCCTAATAGCGGCACCGCCTCGGCCCGAGCCGCATTGGGATCGAGGGCATCGGGGGCGATATCGATGCCGCCATCATTCATGTAGTTGCCTATGCCCTCCCCGTAGACCAGTTGCAGTTTGAGCATGTCCTGGTCCCAGACCTTGAGGCCGGTACTGAGGTTGATACCCCAGCCGAATTCGCTGCTTTGTTGGCCGTTGTCCAGTCGCTCAAAACCCAGCTCCCGGAACATCGCCGCCACCTGGTAGTGGCCAAAGGAACCGTTGTTGCGGTAGCGCAGGCTCAGATCGGGCAACTCGTTGTGGGCCTGGTACAGCTCGGCGGCGGTTGAGCCCGTGCTCTCGCAGTCATAGGCGGAGCTGTCCAGCTCGCAGACATTGACGTCCCGGAAACGTCCCACGGTGAGCGAGGTGCCCGGATCCTCCAGGGCTATGGAGAATTCATCTTCGCCCAGGGGAATGGTGAATCGGGCCTGCTGGTTACGGTAGAACACCATGCCCGTGGGACCCCAGTAATCGATGGTGTTGGGGAAAATATCGGCATCCATAAAGTTCGACCAGGTCTGACCCATACCGAACTGCTTGTAGGTCGCCCAGGCATGGCGCAAGCGGGGGGTGGTCTGGCCCTCGTCGCCACCCACACCGAAAAGTTCCGCCTCCAGCAGGTAGGTGACATGGTCACCGTAGTTACCCTTTACGCCCAGACGGGATTGCCGAACGCTGAATACGAACTCACCGTCCTGGCCGTACTGACCCGCCTCGGTGGGGATGGTGCTGACCCGCAGGGTGTCGTTCCAGTTGGGGTCGACCCGCTTGAAATCGTAGATGGCATCGGCCATGGCAAAACCGTACAGCTGCAGGGACAGTTTGCCCGGATCGGTGCCAGCGGTGGACTCCAGGGGCGCCTGGGTTTCTCCCTCCGCATCCTGGACACCGGTGACCACCACCGTGTCCTCAAGGGCTACCCCCGCATCCGAGGCCGCCGCTTTCAGGGCCTCCAATTCCGCCGCCATGGCATCCAGCAGTTGTCGCTGCTGCATGAGTTGCTGTTCCAACTGGTTAATGCGCTCGGCATCTGTGGCTGCATGGAGCAGTGGCGAAACCATCAGGGCCAGAAGGACGGGCAACACGGTGCCACGAATTATCGTTGTCATTGTTCTCTCCCGTCCAAAAACTTGTGCGTGCACCATCGTCGGATGATCCCGCGGGCAGAAAGCCCGCGCACTATCAATTTACGGGCAAATGGGACCGGGCGGCAACTGCGCTATTTACTGCCACATCCATTTGCAACCTCTACACCTGTGTAGCCACAGCAGTCGGGCTGAGAACCGCTCCGACTTAGGATCGGGGCCATGCCGGCATCCTATGGCGAATCCTTCACCGTTCATCAATCCCCGGCCCGGTGGCGATGTTTGCAGGCAATAGACTGGGCAGCCATGATGGCCGCACAATAACCCGCAGCAGCCACGCTCGCGAACTGCCGGCGGCGAGCCGGGCACCGGGATGCCAGATCCATGAACCCGTCGCAGGGACCGGGTCGTCAGACCCGCCTTCAACCACCATTTTTCGGGGACAACAACAATGCCCAAGACCCTCCTGCTCATCACCGCCCTGCTACTGTCCTGCCAGCTCCATGCCGACACCCAGGTGGTCATGCTGGGCACGGGCACACCCATCCCGACGCCGGAACGGTCCGGTCCGGCGACCGCCATTGTGGTGAACGGCAAGGCCTATATTGTCGACTTTGGGCCCGGGGTGGTACGGCGTGCCGCTGCCGCCTCCAGGGAGTACGGGGGCAGCATCAATGCCCTCAATGTCGACCAGTTGGGCATTGCCTTCCTGACCCACCTGCACCACGACCACTCCGCCGGCCTGCCCGATCTGGTCTACACCAGTTGGACCCATGGCCGGGAAGGTGCCTTTGAGCTGTACGGCCCACCGGGCACCGCGGCCATGGCCGAGCACGTGGGCAAAGCCTGGCAGGAAGACAACCGCTACCGGCTGTACGGCCTGGAACCGGCCACCCCCGAGGGCTGGAAAATCAATGCCCATGAAATCCGGGAGGGGGTGGTCTATACCGACGAGCGGATCAAGGTGGAGGCGTTCCGGGTCAAGCACGGCACCTGGCCCAATGCCTTCGGCTACCGCTTCACCACCCCGGACAAGGTGATTGTCATTTCAGGTGACGCGGCCTATGACCCGGCACTGGAGGCCATGGCCTCCGGGGCGGACATCCTCATTCACGAAGTGGTCTCTGAGCAGGCCCTGAGCCAGCGCTCCCAGTTCTGGCAGAACTACCACCGCAGCAACCACACCACCAGCTACGAACTCGCTGGACTCGCGA
>JAAXJC010000054.1 GCA_012270045.1 Luminiphilus sp. | reverse complement strand
TGGTCATAGTCTGCTGAGGGTAAATTGGAGTAATAGTCGCTATACCCGCCGTACAGTTGCCAGTTGAACTGTTCGGTCAGCGGTATTTCCAATTCCACGGTAGCGCGGTAGCGCTCGTCTTTGCGCCGTTCGCCGATACTTGGCGTCGGTGCGCTGTAATCCCTGTTCTCATAGCGTAGGCTCAGCTCCAGCGTCGACAGTCTTGCGAAGACGTCGAAACGCTGGACGGCCCGTATTTTGAATTGGTTAGATGAGTAATCGAAGCGCGGCGCGCGACTGTCCTCATTCCGATAAACATAACCCACGTTAATGTATCGGCGTAAGCCCTGCCAGAAGTAGTAGGCGTCAAACTCGCCGCCATGGTTCTGGGCGTCACGCCCCGGCCGGTTGGCGATGGCTTTGTCCCCGTAAACATAGGCGGCTCTTAAAAACCATTTTTTGCTGACGAATCCTGATAGTGAGGGTGACAGTCGGTGGTAGGTCAGGAACTCATCACCATCGAGTCTCGCCTGGATGTAGAAATAACTCACTCCGCCTGTGACAGGATCCCAGTTGGAGCTCAGATTGGCTCCAAAAACATGGGTTTCCCGGCTGAGAAAATCAAATTCCCTATAATCAATGCGTGAATAAGAATAGGACATAGACCCCGACGTTGTGTCGTTGAAGTCATGATCGACTGCCAAATCGGCGGAAAAAAGCAGGCCGTTATCGCCGACGCTGCTGCTGCGATCCAGTTCGTCGACCGAGACGTTGCTGTCGTATTCATAGCCCACACCCAAGTGGCCCGACACCAGGGTTTCTCCGTGCGCTAATTCCCCAATCGAGACCCAAAAAAAAGCAAGCCAGAGTGAAAATAAAGGGGTGTAACCCGGCTGTATTGGGTTGCTTGAGCGCATGGATTGTTGGCCGGGTAAAAGTGCACGAAGGCTACAGTATGCCTCCGTGGTTCTCAACAAGAGACCTCGGCTGGGTGAGGCTTCCCCTATGCTCTGTTACAATCTGAGCCCCAGTTTTCCCATGAGACCAAACAGGAATGTCGGATCAAGACCAGCAGATGCAGGCCACCAATAAATTTATTGAACTCGCCAATGAAATGAAAGAGCAGGGTATGCCAATCCACGTTGTTTCCTGGTCGATGCTGACAGCCGCGGCGGTGTATTCCACTTTTTCAGTAGCTGGTAATACAGGTGGTCTGAACCCTTCAGGTGTGGATAAGGTGGTCATCAGTTTTCGTGACTGCATGAAACAGGTGCAGGAGGCTCGGAAGCGAGATCTGGTAGAGGCCGGTGCGGAAATAGAGAACGAGCAGTCCTGACGGGGTCTGGTGGCGTTTTTGGCCTAAGCTTCGCCTGCTTTTGCCAAAAAGTCGGGCAATTGTTCCAGAGTGAGTGGCTTGCTGAAGTAGTAGCCCTGAACTGACGTTACCCCCATGCGTTCTACCGCCGATAATTGCTCGGCGGTTTCCACCCCTTCGACCACTACCAGAAGATCAAGTTTCTTGCCTATAGCCACGATAGCTTCGGTCAATTGCACGGCAGCTTCATCGTATTCCATGGCCATTACGAAGCCCCGGTCCACCTTGAGTTCATCCAGGGAGAGTTTGGAAAGATAGGCGAGTGACGAATAACCGGTGCCAAAATCGTCAATTGACAGATGGATGCCCAATTCCTCACGCAGCGTTTTTAAGTGGGCAGTCGCGCCGCTGACAGACTCCACCAGAATGCTCTCGGTCAGTTCGAGTCCCAACTCCCCCGCTTCGATGTGGTAGTCCTGCATCGCGGTACGGACCAGTTTCACAAAATCGCTATTGAGTTGGGTGGTGGAAATGTTGACCGACACCCTGGGTGGCGCTGACGGGCCCTCCTTCAGAGAGGACAAGTCTGAACAGGCCTTGCGCAGTACCCAGGCACCAATAGTCTCCATCAGGCCAGTTTGCTCTGCGATGGGAATGAATTTTACGGGGGGGACTTCCCCCCTGTCCGGTTGTCGCCAGCGCAGCAGAGCTTCCATGCCCAGCACACTGCCGGTACCGGGGTCCACCTGGGGTTGGTAAACAAGATAGAACTCCCGATCAAAGTCTGCCGCCCTGAGGTCCGCTTCCAGCCAAAAGCGTTCGCTGCCGCGCTTGTCCATATCGACATCAAAGACCGCGACCTCGCCAGGATTTTCTGAGCGCGCACAACTCAGGGCGACATCGGCTGCCCGCACGAGTTCCTCGGGATTTCGGGCGTGCAGCGGGGCGATGGCGACACCAGCGCAGCTGTTTACTGAGAGTTTCTCCCTGCCAACCCTGACAGGCTCGGTAAGCACTTCCAGTAGTCTTCGCGTGGCCGAAACCGCGCCGTCGGTTTCGTAGATGCCATGCATCACAACACAGAATTCATCCCCTTCCAGCCTGGCGATATCCTGGGCCAGGGGTTCGTGACTGATGACATCGGATGCGCGAACCGCTTGCACCAGCCGGTCAGCCAACTGACGCAGTACCCGGTCTGCGGTCTCCCGGCCCTTTGTCTCCTGAATTTTTCGTATATCGCTGATGTCCAGTAATGCGATACCCAGATGTTTTCTTTCCCGGGCGGCGATTTGGATCAGCAGCGATAGGTGTTCCAACATAAGGCGGCGATTGGCAAGGCCGGTAATGGGGTCGAAGTAGGACACCCGGTGAATCTGGTGCCGCGTCTTGTCCACCTCGGCCTGGGCCCTATCGAGCTTTCTGGAGGTTGAATCAGCGCGTAGCTCCATCAGTGAACGGTCACCGTCCAGTTTGGTGCGCATTTGTCGCATGCCATCGACCATGCCGTTCAGGACCGCAGTGATTCGAACCATGCTTTCATCGGATCCGGGAGGCAGGTCGACCCGCTTTGGCAGTTCCTCAGTGTCTATGGATTCTGCGACTCTGGCCATGTGCAACAGGGGTGCCGTCAGGCTGCGAGTCTGAAAATGGATGACCAACAAAGTAATCGACAGGACTGCAGCCATCCAGGCGATGGCGGGCAGCGACGCTGCCAGCGTCGCTAAGAGCAGGTCGCCGACGTAAGCGCCTTGCTCAATATACCCGCTCAGGTAACGTGCCCCAGTCTGCACGTCATCGAATTGTTGCTGACGGTAGGCTTCGTAGGGCAGGTCTGTTCTCAGCGGATCAATCGCGCTGAACACCGGTACTGAAATAACCACTAATCGGTCCATAAAGGGGAGTAGCGAGAGTTTCTGCCCCGGCGGCAGAAGGATCAGATCACTGGCACCACGCGTGCTGACCAGGGTAGCCAAACGATCGATACCAGAGCGCTCCAGGATAGGGGAGCGCCCTTCACCCTTTTCAATGGGCAGTGAGGCAAGCACTTCCCCGTCCACGTGCTGTGCCAGACTCCAAACGATTTGATGCGCTGGCGCTAATTGCCCCAAGCCTTGTTCTGCGAGGCTGGTATTGCGGAAATGAAGTGTTGAAGGCCAGTGGCCCGGACCCGTCAGGCGGGCTTCCAGGACGCTGGTCCAGAGTAATTTCTGCTGCTCGAAATTCTGGTAGACCAGTGTTGCCAGCAGCATCAGGGTGCAACAAAGTGACGTCAGGGCAGCATACAGCGTGAAGCGGCCGCCCATGGTCATAATCTGGCGTCCCCCCCCCTCCGGAGGTTTGTTGTGTGGCCGGGGTAGCGCTTGGAGAGACGCTCGGGTAAGCCGTTTGCGGTAACCAGGTAAGCATGCTCCCGGTCCAATTCGTAGGCATTCACCACACCGCAACTGTGCGCGACGATTTCTACTTCCTTGAGCAGGTTTCTGGCGTAATTCGCTACTCGCTGGGCCTTTACGTCAGGGTCCAGGCCTTTCTGCAGGTCGGGGTCGTGGGTAGTAATGCCCGTAGGGCAGGTATTCTTGTTGCACTGCAAGGCTTGGATACAGCCCAGGGCAAACATAAACCCCCGGGCGGTGTTGACACTGTCGGCGCCCAGGCACAGCGCCGCGGCAACCCCTGACGGAGTACTCATTTTACCCGAGGCCATCACCTTTATCCGGGAACGCAGATCGTGTTCCTGCAGTTTGTCAGCGACCCAGGGCAGGCTGCAGTCGGCGGGTAGTCCGACGTTATCCATCAGACTTTGGGGGGCAGCACCGGTACCGCCATCTGCGCTGTCCACGGTGACAAAGTCGGGTGCGTAGTCCAGACCGCGCTCGCGAACGCCGGTGCACAGCTCGTCGAACCATTCGGGTTGGCCAAGAACAAACTTTATTCCTACCGGTTTGCCCGTTACTTCACGAACGCGATGGATCATGTTGAGCAGGTCATTGACGTTGGCAATGTCCGGATGCCGGTTGGGACTCAGGGAGTCCTCCCCCACGGGAATGCCCCGGGTGCTGGCTATAACCTCGGTGACTTTTTCTGCGGGCAGGATGCCGCCCTTGCCTGGTTTTGCACCCTGGGAAAGCTTGATTTCAAACATCCTGACGCTGGAGTGGTTGGCAACTTCCCTTAATTTGTCATCGGACAGCTTGCCTTCTGCGTCACGAACACCGTATTTGGCAGTGCCAATCTGGAACACCAGGTCACATTGGCCTTCAAAATGGTAGGGTGCCAATCCACCTTCCCCGGTATTCAGTAATATGCCGGCTTTTGCCGCCCCCATGGACAGGGCTTTTATGGCGGGCGCTGACAGTGCGCCATAGCTCATGGCTGATATGTGAAATACAGAGTGGGTCTCGTAGGGTTCCCGGGCATAGCCGTCGCCGAACCGCAATGGCGTCCTGTCAGCCTGTTCGGTTTCCTGCTCCAGCTTCGGAAAAGCGCTGTTGAGGAACAGGATGTCCCCGGGTGTGTGAATGGGTTTGGTGGAGCCAAAGGCTATTGTGTGGTCAATATCTTTGGCGGCACGAGCGATCCAGCCTCGCTGGGCTCGGTTAAAGGGCAGTTCCTCCCTGTCCATGGCAAAGAAATACTGACGGAAAAACACCCCCATGTGCTCAAAGAGGTAGCGGAAACGACCAATAACGGGATAGTTTTTGCGGATGGCCTGTTGGGTTTGCGTCACATCCACGATGTACATCACTACCACTGCGGCAAGCCCTATCAAGATCAGCGTGGCAACCACCATCGCGCTGAACTCAATCACCTGCATTAGGAAGTCGTGTATTTTGCCCATCTGTCTGCTCTCCCAATACCAGACTCGCCTCAATCTTTAACGATTAACCATGAATCCTGAACTGTTGATTTTGTTTATTCCTACCATTGCGCTGGTCTCGCTTACGCCGGGCATGTGCATGATGCTGGCGTTGTCTCTGGGCATCACGGCTGGTTATCGACGCACGCTGTGGATGATGGCGGGGGAATTGGTGGGGGTTGCCCTGGTAGTGACCCTGTCGGTCTGGCTGCTGGGACACATGATGGCCCTGAACCCGACCTGGTTCCGGGGGCTCATGGTCATTGGCGCCGTGTATTTACTTTGGATCGCACGGCAGCTGTGGATGAGTAACCCGGAAATGGAGGGGTCCGACGGGGCACAGAATTTGTCGGGCAGCGCCCTGGTGACCCTGGGTTTCATGACGGCGGTCATGAACCCAAAGGGCTGGGCTTTTATGATCGCGCTGCTGCCTGGGTTTTTACGTCAGGACGCGTCTCTGGGGGTGCAGGTGTCGACCGTTTTGTCCGTCATTCTGGTGACTGAATTTCTGTCCATGTCACTGTACGCGTTGGGTGGCCAATGGTTGCGGATGCGTATGGTCAGGGGTGGTAGGTTGGGCTGGGTGAACAAGATCGCTGCCGGGATGATGGTTATCGTCTCGACTCTGGTTTTGTTCTGACCCAGCAGTTCAGCGGTTGACGTCTACCAGCAGGCGGCCGCGAATCTGGCCTGCAAGGATATCCGGGCCAAGGTCCAGCGCCTCGGCGAGGCTGACTTCGGTGATCATGGACGCCAGCTTGTCCTTGTCCAGGTCTTTGGCCAAACGCTGCCAGGCAGTTGTCCTGGCGGCCTGTGGTGCCATGACGCTGTCGATGCCATAGAGGGTCACCCCTCGGAGAATGAATGGCATGACGGTGGTCTTCAGGGCCGGGCTTTCTGCGAGACCGCAGGCGGCGATGGCTCCGCCATAGCGGGTCTGGGCGCAGAGGTTGGCCAGGGTATTGCCACCCACCGCATCCACCACCGCAGCCCATCTTTCCTTTTGAAGGGGTTTTCCCGGCTCTGTAAAGTCGTTGCGATCAACGATCTCGGCGGCACCCAGGCACTCGAGGTAATCATTTGCACCGGTTTTGCCGGTTGAAGCCACAACCCGAAAGCCCGTCGCGGCAAGTAGCGC
>JAAXJC010000111.1 GCA_012270045.1 Luminiphilus sp. | reverse complement strand
ATGTCATCGGGCAGCGGCGTCTCAAAGGCGCAGTCGCTTCCGGTCGCCGGGTGCTGAAAGGCCAGGGTTCGGGCATGGAGGGCCTGCCGGGGAAAGTCCTGCAGGGCCTCCCGAAGTTCGGGACTGGCAGCTTTGGGCAATTTAAGCCTGCCGCCGTAGGCGGGGTCACCGAGCAGCGGGTTATTGCGGTGGGTCATGTGGACCCTGATCTGGTGGGTACGCCCTGTTTCCAGATGAACCGACAGGGCCGTGTGGTTCTGAAAGCGTTCGTCAATGAAATAATGGGTGACCGCGGGCTTACCGCTGGCCACTACCGCCATTCGGGTCCGAACCGTTGGATGCCGGGCGATCGGCGCATCCACCGTCCCTCCGCCGGACAAGGCCCCGCGGCAGACTGCGGTGTAGACCCGTTTGACGGTCCGCGCCGCCAATTGCTGTACCAGTGATTGGTGGGCAACACTGGAGCGAGCTACCACCATAATGCCAGACGTGTCTTTGTCGAGGCGGTGCACAATGCCGCCCCGGGGCAGTCGCTCCAACTCCGGCGCATGGCCAATGAGGGCATTGACCAGGGTTCCCGCCGCGTGTCCTGCGCCCGGGTGCACCACAATGCCCGCTGGCTTGTTGACGACAATGACGTGACTGTCCTCGTGAATGATCTCCAGCTCCGCCGCTTCCCCGGACCAGTTGACCGCCGGCTCCGGCACCACGGACAGCAGCAGCACCTGGTCACGGTTCACCTTGTCCTTCGCCCGGCAGACCTGTCCGTCAAGGGTGAGATCGCCCGAGGCAATCCAGTCCTGCAAACGGGAACGGGAGAACTCGGGCAACAGTTCCACCGCCGCCTGATCGAGGCGACGACCATGAAGTTCAGCGGGAATCACTGCCTGGCGTTCTATGGTGTCTGTGGTGACCTGGCTCATCGAGATCTCGTCCACAAGGGGGTGCAACGGGACAAATACACAAGGTCATCCGCTTGGCGACCCGGGCCCTGTTAGCGTTACAATGGCGGATGAGAACCCGTCGCCCCGAGGATTACAAGCCCTTGCCTGCCACCACAAGGCCGCGCGCCCCATTTTTCGCGCCTGCGGCGATCTTCATTTTCTTCTCCCTGGCGCTCACCGGCTGTTCCTGGTTCGGTGGTGACGACATTGAAATCGCCGACACCGGCGAGCAGCAGATTTATCTCGATGCCCAGCGTTACCTCGACAATGGCAGCTTTGACCTGGCCATCAGGACCCTGCAGTTACTGGAAAGTCGCTACCCCTTCGGACGCTATGCCGAGCAGGCGCAGCTGGAGCTGGTCTATGCCCACTACGGCGCTTACGAATACGAGGCGGCCATTGAGGCGGCCGACCGCTTCATCCGGCTGCACCCCCAGCACCCCAATGTAGACTATGCCTACTACATGAAAGGCTTGGCGGCCTTTGACATTGAGGGCGGCTTTCTCGCCTCTTTTGTACCCACGGACGACACCAAGCGGGATGTTTCCCACATCAAGGAAGCGTTTGCAGAGTTCGCCCAATTGCTGGCGCGGTTCCCGGACAGCGCCTACGCCCCTGATGCCAGGGCCCGCATGGTACACATGCGCAACATGCTCGCGCGCCATGAAATCCATGTCGCCAACTACTATTTCCGCCGCGGTGCCTATATGGCGGCGTTAAACCGGGGTCGCTACGTGGTGGAACACATGCAGCAAACTCCGTCGGTGGCCGACGGCCTCGCCATCATGGCCCAGGCCTACATCCTGTTGTCCATGAACGATCTGGCAGAGGATTCTATTGCGGTACTTCGGGAGAATTTTCCCGGCCACCCCAGCCTCAATGACGCGGGCGAGTTTGAGAGTGTCTACGATCTCGATGGCCTGCATCGATCCTGGATCAACCAACTCTCCTTCGGCCTGTTCGACCCCCCTGAACCGCCCCAGTTTGACTATCGCCCGCGAAGCTGAGAGCTGACACGCCGACGGCAGCCGGGATCTATTAGCCCCGCCAGGCCCAGGTAATGGGGTAACGTCGGTCTCTTCCAAACGCCCGTTGGGTAATGCGCACCCCGACCGGTGCCTGACGCCGCTTGTACTCATTCAGATCAACAAGCCTGACCACCCGCTGCACATCCGGCTCTGAAAAACCCAGGGCAACGATGTCAGCAGCGCTCAGGTCCTCTTCGACGTAATGCTCAATAATGGCGTCGAGGACGTCATAGGGTGGCAGGCTGTCCTCATCTTTCTGGTCCGGGGCCAACTCAGCGGAAGGGGGCCGGGTGATGACACGTTCCGGAATACAGGGGGATACCGAATTTCGGTAGCGGGCCAGAGCGTAAACCAGCATTTTTGGGCAGTCTTTCAGCGCATCAAAACCGCCTGCCATATCGCCGTACAGTGTTGAGTAGCCGACCGCCAATTCACTTTTATTACCGGTGGTCAGGACCAGGAGATTTTTCTTGTTTGAGATGGACATCAGCAGCACACCGCGGCAGCGCGCCTGCAAATTTTCCTCGGTGATATTGGGTGGCAGACCCTCGAACTCCACCGCAAGTGCCCCCATGAACGACTGGTACAGGGGTTCGATGGAGATGGAGCGATAGGCAACACCCAACAGCTCCGCCTCCTGCTGGGCATCTTCAATGGACATGGTGGCTGTGTAGCGAAACGGCATCATGACCGCGTGGACCCGCTCAGGACCCAGGGCATCCACAGCGACGGCCAGGGTCACCGCCGAGTCGATACCCCCGGACAGACCCAGCACGACGCCCGGGAAGCCATTTTTATTGACGTAATCCCTGACCCCCAACACCAGTGCCTGCCAGACAGCCGCAACGTCGGTATAGGGTTCCGCAATCTGCCCGGATACGATCATTGGCTGGCCTGCAGCGTCCCGTCCACAGTCCAGCCAGCACAGGGCCTCCTCAAACTCAGGAGCCGCAACAGCGACGGTGCCGTCCGAATGGGTGGCAAAGGAGGCGCCATCGAAAACCAGTTCATCCTGACCACCCACCTGATTAACGTAGACCACTGGAAGCCCGTGATCACGGGCGCGCTGGGCCACCAACTGCTCCCGCTGTGCACGCTTGCCCCGGTGAAAGGGCGATGCATTCAGATTAATCAGTAACTGTGCCCCGGCCGCTGCGGCCCGGGCGGTGGGTTCGGGGGTCCAGATATCCTCACAGATGGTGATGCCCACCCGATGTCCCTGAATCTCCAGCACGCAGGGCTCCTGCCCGGGAACAAAGTAGCGCACCTCATCGAACACCTGATAATTGGGCAGGGCTTGTTTGTGATACTCAGTCACGATCTGGCCGCCGTGGATCACACCGGCACTGTTGTGCAAACCCCGTTCCGATTGTCGGGGGTAACCAATAATCACCCACAGGGTTGGTGGCAACTCGTCGCACAGGCGCTGCAGCAGTCGGTCGACCTGGGCGGGCAAACCGGGCCTGAGCAACAGATCCTCGGGTGGATAGCCGGTCAGTGTCAGCTCGGGGAACACCACCACACCGTCTGGCTGCTTGGCACTGGCTTCTTTGCAGACGGCGATGACGCGCTCGCAGTTGCCCGCCAGGTCACCGACAAAGGTATTGACTTGTGCCATACAGATTTTCACAGGCAAACTCCGCCCTGCTGATTGCGCGAGGCAGTGTAGCGATCCTCGCGAAGGCTGCAACCCGCCTCTTATGAGGCTGCAGCGTAGGGTTATACGGCTGCTATAGTAGCGTCTATGACCGAATCTTCCCTACAGGATGACGGGCCGCCGTTTATTTCGGATACGCTGGGCCCCGACAGCCCTTCCCCGCCAGAACCGCAGGACGTCAGCCGTCTGTTCCTTATCTATAACGGTTACCGGATGCTGGTCGGGCTGGGTTTATTTTCAGTGCTGTTCATTCCCGCAACCCGCCAACTGGTCGCGGGCTTCGACCAACCCCTGTTCGGTGCCGGCGCGGCGACCCTGATGGCCACGGCGCTGCTTCTGGCAGGGCCCGCTGGCAAGGTTATCCACCGCTCACAGACCCTGATATTTGGTCTGCTGCTGCTCGATATAATCATGATCGCACTGATCGTGGGTGCCACCGGCGGCATTTTGAGCGGCTTTTCCGTGCTCTACCTGATTACCGTCGCCGCTGGGGCAACACTGATCAATGAGCGGGTGCTGGCCACCTTCATCGCGGCCCTGTCGGTACTGGCGGTGCTCATGGATACCGCATGGATGGTCAGTCGGGGCGAAGCAACCCTGGGCATGATGGTCTCGGCTGGCTTATTGGGGAGCTTGCTTTTTGCCCTGTCGTTATTGGTGCAGATTATGGCAACGCGACTGGCCAGTGCAGAGGCAGAAGCAACTGAAGCACAGGCCACAGTTCAGGCCCTGCAACGTCTCAATGAGCAGATCATCAGCCACATGGAGACCGGCATCCTGCTGGCGGGTAAGGCAGGCGTTGCCAGCTGCATTAACGAATCCGCATGCCGCTTACTCGGTTTCAGCCAGGGCGAGAACATCCCTTTACCCGAGCTCAGTAGTGAGCTCGCCCGCCAGCACCAGGAGTGGCTGGCAACCGGCAACCATCAGCCAGAGCCCTTTCGGCTGAGTGAGGATGGACCGACCATGGTGGCGTCTTTTGCCTATCTCGACAGCGAACTCGCCCAGGACAATCTGATATTCATAGAGGACTACACGCCCGTCACCCAGTTTGCCCAGTCACTGAAGCTCAATTCATTGAGCAAACTGACGGCGAGCATTGCCCATGAAATCCGCAATCCACTGGGCGCAATCAGTCACGCCGCCCAGTTGCTCTCGGAGAGCGGCTTTACCGACGACGCCGACCAGGTACTGTGCGACATTCTGGTCAGCAACAGTCGGCGGGTCAGCGATATCATCGACAATGTCTCTGAAGTGTCCCGACGCCAGGCACCAAAATCCAAGGCCATTGAGCTGGGTACCTGGCTGCCCGACTACATCGCCGAGTATCAGTCGTTGCGCCCTGAGGCCTGCGATATTACGTTACACGGCGCTGTGGACGACGCGATCACTGTGGTGGTCGATCCCGAGCATTTCAAACGCATTCTGTCCAATCTGTTTGATAATGGACTGCGACACTCCAGCGAAGAGGGCAAGTGTTATCGTCTCCGGCTCGATATGTCCCTGGATGACCGGGGCGAAAAGGTGTTTATCGACGTGGTGGACTTTGGACTGGGAGTTCAGGAACAAAATATCCCGCGACTGTTTGAGCCCTTCTTCACCACCTCGAAACAGGGTAGCGGGCTTGGCCTGTACCTGTGCAAGGAGCTGTGTGAAATCAATGGCGCTCGCCTTGCCTACAAGCGAACCCGGCTCGATGAAAGCGCCTTCCGGGTCACCGTTAACAGGGAGCCAGTAACCCCATGACGCAACCCAATGTACTGCTGGTGGATGACGAACCGGACATCCTGAAATTGCTGGAAATCACCCTGGGGCGCATGGAACTCCAGACCCGCTCGGTGGGCAGTCTCGCAGCGGCCCGGTCGGCACTGGAGCAGCAGGTTCCAGACCTGTGCCTCACCGACATGAGGCTGCCCGACGGCAATGGCCTGACCCTCATCGAGCACATGCAACAGAATTATCCGGAGGTGCCGGTGGCCATGATCACGGCCCACGGCAGCGTCGAGAGCGCCATCGAGGCGCTGAAATTGGGGGCTTTTGATTTTGTTACCAAACCCCTGGCATTGGAAAAACTCCGGGAACTGGTGGCTCATGCCCTGAAAACCCACCAACCCCCGGCCGACGAAGCAGAAACCACCCTGGTGGGCAGCACCGAGGCCATTGAGAATCTTCGCGCCCAGATTCGAAAGGTCGCACGCTCCCAGGCACCGGTGCATATCCACGGCGAATCGGGCACGGGCAAGGAGGTGGTCGCCCGACTCATCCATCAGCTGAGCCCACGACGGGAGCAGCCCTTTGTGGCCGTGAACTGTGGCGCCATTCCGCCCGAGTTGGTGGAAAGTGAATTGTTCGGACACAAGAAGGGGGCATTTACCGGTGCCAGCTCCGACAAGTCGGGATTATTCCTGGCAGCGACCGGCGGCACCCTGCTGCTGGACGAGATCGCCGACCTACCGCTGCCGGTGCAGGTAAAACTGTTGCGGGTGATTCAGGAGAAAACCGTGCGCCCGGTGGTCTCAGAGACTGAAATTCCAATCGACGTGCGCATCCTGAGCGCGACCCACAAAAATCTAAGCCTGGAAATCCAGCGGGGCAACTTCAGGGATGACCTGTACTATCGGGTGAATGTAATTGGCCTGCACGTGCCCGCACTGAGGGAACGGCGGCAGGACATCCCAGCGCTGGTAGCGCATCTGCTGGGCCGAATGGCTGATGAGCTGGGAACGGCACCGAAAAACCTGTCGCCCGAGGCACAATCCCAGCTGATGAATCATGAGTTCCCGGGCAACATCCGTGAGCTGGAGAATATGCTGGCCAGGGCCAGCGCGCTTAACGAGAGCGGGACAATCGACGCCGGGGATCTGGCTCCCGCCGCAACATTTGCAATTCCTGAAAGGTCAGTGGACCGGTCGACTCCCGACTCACAGCAGACCCATCCCAGCAGCGCTGACCTGCTGGCTGCGGATGATGGTGACCTCGAGGGCTACCTCGCTGACCGGGAAAGGGAAATCCTCGACGAGGCGTTAACTACCCATCGCTGGAACAGGACCGCCACGGCAAAGGCGCTGGGAATCAGCTTCCGCAGCCTGCGCTATCGCCTGAAGAAGCTGGGCCTGGAAGACTAATGCGGACAAGCACCCCAGTTGCGCACAAGCCGGGGCCTGCCTACCCGATTCACCACCACTGACCAGTTGTTGCGACTGCCCTGAGCGCAGAACAAAAACGTCTGGTTGCGATCGGCAAAGCCATCCCCTGTCCACGTCAACGCCCTGGTCTGTTCGGTCTTGCCATCGCGCCGATAGACCGCCACCCCCGCCCGCGGGGGAAAGATTCGCGTCAACTGACCGCTATCGCCATAGACAGCAAAGCCATCGGAATAGGAGCCCGCACACATGTCGCCCGAGGACGGGCACAAAATCGCTGGCTGTCCTGTCTTCAGCGCCGTACCCCGGGCTGTCCAGACGGCGGCTATGAGCCGGCCAGCCTGGACGCGCAGCCGCCAGTCTATTTGCTGGGCCATGAACGTGGGACCGGCGATTGCTGCCAGGACGGCCATCAGCGCCAGCACCACCAGCAGTTCAATCAGGGTGACGCCCTGTTCGGCAACCTGCCAGCGCGACCGAGTCATCATGGCTGCACAATAAACCGAAGGGCATGCGGCGGCACAGGTCGTGCCCGACCAACTTCCTTCAAGCGCTGGTTGCTAGTCCAGATTGGTGGCGGGAATTCGCAGCGCCTTGGGCAGGGAGAAAGTGATGTTTTCCTCCCGACCTTCCAGGTTTGATACCGCCCTGACGCCCAGCTCCTTGAGGGTGGAGACCACGTCCTCAACCAGAACTTCCGGAGCCGAAGCGCCCGCAGTAATGCCGACACCACTAGCGCCCTGCAACCACGCCGGATCAATTTGGGTGGCATCGTCGACAAGATAGGCCCGGGCGCCGCAGCGCTCCGCCAACTCGCGCAGGCGATTGGAATTGGAGCTGTTGGTGGAACCCACAACCAGCACCACATCAGACTGCTCAGCCAGAAATTTGACAGCATCCTGGCGATTCTGGGTCGCATAACAGATGTCGTCTTTACGCGGCCCCTGAATCGAAGGGAAACGGTTGCGTAGTGCATCAATAACCCGGGCCGTATCGTCCACAGACAGGGTGGTCTGGGTGACGTAGGCCAGGTTATTGGGATCACGGACTTCCAGGCTGGCGACCTGGGTCTCGTCCTCAACCAGATAGATTCGGCCCCCCGCTGTTTCGTCATACTGGCCCATGGTGCCCTCGACCTCGGGGTGCCCGGCATGACCGATCAAAATACACTCACGGCCACCGGCACTGAACGCCGACACCTCCACATGAACCTTGGTCACCAGCGGACAGGTCGCGTCAAAGACCTTGAGTCCCCGGGTCCGGGCTTCTTCCTGCACCGCCCTGGACACGCCGTGGGCACTGAATATGACAATGGCGTCATCGGGTATTTCGTGGAGCTCTTCAACAAACACCGCGCCCCGCTGGCGCAGGTCGTCGACCACGAAGCGGTTGTGAACAACCTCATGACGGACATAAACCGGGCTGCCGAAGACCTCCAGGGCTCTGTTGACGATGTCGATAGCGCGATCAACGCCGGCGCAGAAGCCGCGCGGGTTGGCTAACAGGGCTTCCATGGTCAGGGGCTCCCCAGGTCCTAAGGTTTCAGGTCAGTGCAGCTCGGCGACTTCCACGTTGTGAATCGCCACCTTGAATGACAGGGTACGCCCTGCGAGGGGATGATTAAAGTCCACCACCACCTCGTTGTCATCGAACTCCCTGACGACACCGGGCACCTCCCCCCCCGCAGCGTCGGCGAAGGAAAACACCATGCCGGCAGCGAGTTCGGCATCGGCGTCAAACTGATCCCGGGCAATGGTCTGGATGTTCAACTCGTTGGGCTGACCGAACCCGTCTTCCGGCGCAATCTCCAGGGTCGCCTGGTCACCGGACTTGAGCCCGAACAGTGCCCGCTCAAAGCCGGGTAGCAGGGAGCCATCGCCGACAGAGAACGAAGCAGGAGCCCCGTCAAAATTGGTATCCACCTCGGAACCGTCCTCAAGGATGAGGGCGAAATTAAGGGTCACTCGGGTGCCTTCGCTAATCACCAGGTCATTCATGCTTGCTTCCAGTGCTGTCTTCGGGCCGCTGCGCACCGGGAAAAAAGCTGTCCAGTACGATGATGCAGGCGCCGACGGAAATCGCTGAATCCGCGACGTTGAATGCGGGCCAGTACCAGCCACCGTAGTGCAAGGATATAAAGTCGACAACATAGCCCAGTTGGAGGCGGTCCCAGAGATTGCCAAGGCCGCCCCCCAGTATCAAACCCAGGGCCATAGCCAGCCAAATGCGGTGCCGGGGTAAGCGGGTTAACCAAACGACCAATACCACGCTCACCAACACGGTGATCAGGGTAAAGAACCAGCGCTGCCAGCCTCCCGCATCGGCGAGGAAACTGAAGGCCGCGCCGGTGTTGTGGGCCAGCAGCAAATCAAACCAAGAGGTCAGGGGTACCGGCTCTCGGTAGGTCAGGGCGGTCGAGGCCCAGTGTTTTGACCACTGATCAAGGAGCAACACGGCAGCGGCAATCCCATAGCCCCAGCGCGCCCGTACGGAGAGCCAACCCGTGCCCGCCTCGGGCATGTCAGGCATAACGCCGCTGCTCACCCGGTCCCTCTATGTTGGTGATGCAGCGTCCGCACAGGGTGGGGTGTTCGGCATGGGTTCCCACGTCGTCGCGTCGATGCCAGCAGCGCTCGCACTTTTCATGTTCACAGGGGACAACCGACACGGCCAGGTCGGGCATATCCGCATCCACCGGCACCTGCGCCTCGGATAGGGGTTTCAGGTGGGCTTCAGAGGTAATCAATACAAACCGCAATTCCTCGCCCAGGGACGCCAGGCTAGCCAGCAGATCCGGCGCCGCGTACAGGGTAACCGACGCATCCAGACTGCCCCTGAGTCCACCCTCCGCCCGCTTGGTTTCCAGCGCCCGATTTACCGCCTGTCGGACCAGGATCAGCTTGCTCCAGAAGCCATCGCCCCACTCAGCGCCATCGGCCTCCACGGGGAGATCGGTATACCACTCGCTCAGAAAAACCGAGGGCTGTCGGGAACCCGGCAGATTCTCCCAAATCTCATCGGCGGTAAAACTCAGGATGGGTGCCACCCAGCGACACAGGGCTTCCGCCAGGTGCCACAGCGCGGTCTGGGCCGATCGTCTGGCCAGGGAATCGACAGGGGTGGTGTATTGCCGGTCCTTGATGATGTCCAGGTAAAAGCCGCCGAGTTCGCCCCCGCAGAAGTTGTGTACCCGATGGAAAACCTGATGGAACTGATAGGTCTCATAGGCGCTTTGCAGCTCTGACTGCAGGGCATGGGCCCGGCTGCAGATCCAACGATCCAGGGGCAACAGCGCACTGTCCGCCAATCTGTGTTGTTCGGGGTCGAAGCCCGCCAGGTTGGCGAGCAGGAAGCGGGCGGTATTGCGAATACTCCGATAGGCATCCCCGGTGCGCTTAAAGATCTCATCCGAGGCGGCAATCTCGTTGCGGTAATCAGAGGACGCGACCCAAAGCCGCAATATATCCGCGCCCATGTCGTTCATGGCTTTACGGGCCGGGATGATGTTACCCAGGGACTTGGACATTTTCCGGCCGTCGCCGTCGACCGTGAAGCCATGGGTCAGGACAGCCCGGTACGGGGCACTGCCAAAGGCACCCATGCCGGTCAGCAGGGAGGACTGGAACCAACCCCGGTGTTGATCCGACCCCTCGAGATAGAGATCGGCGGGCGCCTGCAGGGCATCCCGCTGCCGCAGGACGCAGGCGTGGGTAACCCCCGAGTCAAACCAGACGTCCAGTGTATCGGTCACCTTGTCATACATCTGGGCATCCTCACCCAGCAGACTCTCTTGCTCCAACTCAAACCCGGAATCGATACCCCCGTCCGCAATCAGATGTGCGACAGCCTCAATGAGTTCACTGGTCCGGGGATGCAGTTCGCCGGTCTCGCGGTGCACAAACAGGGTGATCGGTACGCCCCAGGTGCGCTGCCTGGAAATACACCAGTCCGGACGCTCAGCCAGCATGGCGTCGATGCGCGCCCTGCCCCATTCCGGCACCCAGTTAACCCCGTCCACCGCCTGCTGGGCACTCGCCAGCAGACCGTTCTGGGACATGCTGACGAACCACTGGGGCGTGGCACGGAAAATGATCGGGGTCTTGTGACGCCAGCAATGGGGGTAGCTGTGCTCATAGGGCAAGTGGGCCAGCAATCGGCCCAGGGCTTCCAGCTCCGCTACGATTTCATCATTGGCTTTAAAAATGTGCTTGCCCGCCAGCACCGGGGTGTCGGGCCCATAGACACCGTTGGGACCCACCGGGTTGTAGACATCGATGCCATACTCACGGCCAATTTCGAAATCTTCCAGACCGTGGGCAGGTGCAGTGTGAACGCAGCCGGTGCCCGCATCGGTGGTGACATGGCCGCCCAGCATCAGGGGCACTTCCAGATCACCGAAGGGTGGGCGCACCGTGAGATGCTCCAGATGGCTGCCCCGGGTCACTGCCAGGGTGACAGGCTCTTCAATGCCATAACGACCGGCACAGGCAGCCAGCAGTTCACTGGCCACAACCACGGCCCGCTCGCCAACCTGCAACAGGGCGTAGTCAAGATCCGGGCTGATGCTCACCCCGCGGTTGGCTGCCAGTGTCCAGGGCGTGGTGGTCCAGATAGCCACATCAACCGGCAGGTCTCCCTGCCAGTCAAAGGCGGCCCGGAAAGCGGCGCTGTCAACGGCGGGAAACGCCACATCCACCGCCGAGGAGACCTTGTCCTTGTATTCAACCTCCGCCTCGGCCAGGGCGGAACCACAGTCCAGACACCAGTGCACCGGCTTGAAGCCCTTGTGCAGGTGACCGTTTTCAATAATGCGCCCCAGGGTCCTGACGATCTCGGCTTCAAATTCATAATCCATGGTCAGGTAGGGATTGTCCCAATCGCCGACCACACCCATGCGCCGAAAATCATCGCCCTGCTGGCTCACCTGGGCCGCCGCGTAATCCCGGCACCGCTGGCGAAACTCCGCGGCGGTTACCTTGTGCCCGGGCTTGCCGACCTTTTTCTCGACGTTGAGTTCAATGGGTAATCCATGGCAGTCCCAGCCAGGGACATAGGGCGCATCAAAACCCGCCAGGGTGCGGGATTTGACAATGAAATCCTTCAAAATTTTATTGACCGCGTGTCCGATGTGCAGCTCGCCATTGGCGTAGGGCGGCCCATCGTGCAGAACAAACTTGGGTTTGCCCGCTCCAGCCCGGCGCATCTGGCCGTACAGGTCCATGTCCTGCCACTGCTGCAGTCGCTGCGGCTCGCGCTGGGACAAGTTGGCCTTCATCGGAAAATCCGTCTGGGGCAGGTTCAGGGTACTTTTGTAATCACTCATAAACTGTAGTTACTGGCTGCAGTCGGTTGCCGCCAGCCGATGGCGGGCGTTGTCAATGTCCTGTGCGATACCCGTCTTCAGGGCGTCCAGGGATTCGTATTTTTTTTCTTCCCGCAATTTGTGCAGGAAACGGACCTCAAGTCGCTGCCCGTACAGATCGCGGTTCTGATCCAACAGGTGCACCTCCAGGGTTGCCTTCAGGCTGTCATCCACCGTTGGTCGGGTGCCTACATTCGCCACCCCGGGGGCATTGTTCAAACCGGCGCCCACCACCCGCACGGTAAATACGCCGGACAGGGGACTTCGAATCCTGCCAATGCGTATGTTGGCGGTAGGGGCACCCAACTCCCGGCCCAATTTCCGCCCATGCTCGACGCGACCGGTCATGGTAAACGGGCGCCCCAGCAGTTGTTCAGCCTGTTCGAACTCCCCGTGGGCCAGGGCCGAGCGTATGCGCGTGCTGCTGACCCGGGCGCCCGCCACTTCCAGGGTGGTGGTGGGCTGCACCACGTATCCGTACCGCTCCGCCAGGGCCTGAATATAGTCGTAGTCACCCTCACGGCTGTTACCAAAGCGAAAATCATCCCCCAGGGCGATATAGCGCGCCCCCAAGCCCTGCACAAAAACCCGCTCGATGAACGCCTCGGCACTCATGCCACGCAGTTCATCGTTGAATTTCAACACCAGCACCCGGTCGATGCCGGTGCCCGCCAGCAGGGCAAGGCGCTCCCTGAAGTTGGTGATACGGGGAGGAGCCTCAAGGGGTCGCAGGTACTCCCTGGGCAGCGGTTCAAAGACAATGACCGTCGACAGCAGGCCTCGCTCACTGGCGCAGGACGACAGATGGGACAGCACCGCCTGGTGCCCCAGGTGGATGCCGTCAAAGGCTCCCACGGTGACGGCGCATCCGCGGTGTTCCGGTCGCAGGTTGTGCAGGCCGCGGATTAACTCCATGTCTTGGCTTCGGTCTGGGAACGTAGCCGAGCAGTATATAGAAAACCCGAACCCATGGGCTGTCCCATATTCACCGTCCTAGGCTGCGGGAGGCGGATTTTTGAGTTGGCCCAGGCGCAGTCCACCCAGCCACAGTGCCGAGACATAGGCCATGCCGCCAGCGGCCACCAGGGCGGCCATGCGCAGGCCTCGCTCGAGGGCGTCTGCGGAAAACCACCAGGCTGCCCCGGGCAGCAGCAGCCACAGGCAGCCCGACATGAGAATGAGAGCCGCGACCACACGAAGCACAGCGGCGGGCCTGATGGCGGGCCTGGACAGGGTGCCGTCCCGGCGTAAACCCCGGTACAGCAGCGTGGCATTCAACCAGGCCGCCAGACTGGTCGCCAGGGCAAGCCCGACATGGCCCAGGTCAGCCAGCCACATGAGCGGGAAGATAAACAGGGGATTCATGATCATATTGGCGACCATGGCCAGGATGCCAATGCGCACCGGGGACTTCATGTCCTGTCGGGCGTAATACCCGGGTGCCAGCACCTTGATCAGCATGAAGGCACAGAGACCCAGGGTATAGGCGCGCAATGACCAGGCCGACTTGGCGACGTCCTCTGGGGAAAAGGCACCGTACTGGAACAGGGTCGCCAGAATCGGTTGCGCCAACAGCAGCAGGGCCACCGTTGCCGGCAGGGCTATCAACAGGACCAGGCCCATAGCCCAGTGCAGCGTGGCGGCAAATACCGGATCCCCGGACTCGGATTCGGACCGGGCGCGCTGGGCGGACAGGGTCGGCAATACCACCGTCGCGATGGCGATCGCAAAGACACCCAGTGGTAGTTCCGTCAGCCGGTCAGAGTAATAGAGCCAGGAGACACTGCCCGAGGGCAGCAATGAGGCCAGTACGGTATCCAGCAGCAGATTGATCTGGCTCACCGAAACGCCAAAGAGAGCCGGCACCATCAGGGTCATAATGCGGCGCACCTGGGGGTGGCGGGTATCCCAACGCGGTCTTGGGACCAGTCCCAGACTGTACAGGGAAGGCAGCTGGAACAGCAGTTGCAGCAGACCCGCGATAAACACACCCAGCGCCAGGGCATAGACCGGCTCCTCAATCTGGGGCGCGAGCCAGATGGCGGCGCCAATAAGGCTGAGATTGAGCAACACCGGGGTGAACGCGGGCACGCCGAAACGCCCGTAGGCATTGAGAATGCCGCCGGCGAATCCGGTCATGGATATCAGGAACAGGTAAGGAAAGGTAATCCGGATCAGATCGGCGGTCAGGGACAGTTTGCCGGGGTTACTGGCGAAACCGGGGGCAAAGACCATGGCCACCACCGGGGCGGCGAGAATGGTGAGGGCTGTCAGCAGCAACAGGGTGCCGCCCAGAACCCCCGCCACTCGATCAACCAGGGCCCGCACCGCAGCACTGCCGCCCTGCTCCCTGGTCTCAGAGAAGACCGGAATGAAGGCCTGTGCAAATGCGCCTTCAGCGAACAGTCGCCTAAGGAAATTGGGAATCTTGAAAGCGACAAAGAAGGCGTCTGCGTTGCTGGTCGCACCGACGAGGTTGGCGAGCACCACATCCCTGACCAGACCCAGAACCCGGGAGACCATGGTGGCACCACCGACAATGGCGCTGGAGTGCAACAGGCCCCGTTCTCGCTGCTCCGGCAGATCGGGACCTTGCTCCGGTGTCAGTCCTGCAGCCATTGCCCGCGAACAGCCTCACCGTGTCGCGCCAGCCACTGCAGCGCAATAAGGGTATGGCCGTTGTTGATTTCGTTGGCATCGAGCATGGCCAACGCCTGCTGCCGGGGGATGCCGTGAACCAGGAGATCTTCATGTTCACCATCGAGACCATGGACTTCGCCCACGCCGGCACTGACCACCCGACCGACGAACATCCGGATTTGCTCCGAGCAGGCGCCGGCACTGGGATAAAAGCTAGCGATCGGCAGCAGGCGATCCATGCGACAGCCCGCCTCCTCCAGCGCCTCGCGGTGGGCTACGGCTTCGTCACTCTCCCCATCAGCCACCATGCCGGCCACCAACTCCAGCATCCACGGACTGTCCTGCTGCCGGACTGCCCCGACCCGAAACTGCTCCACCAGAATCAACTCATCCCTGACCGGATCCCAGGGCAGCACGGCGACCGCATCGCCACGCTCAAAGACCTCCCGGGTGAAGGGTGGGCTCCAACCCCCGGCAAACAGCCGATGTTGCAAGCGCATGCGATCCATTCGGAAGAAGCCCTGGTAAACCACCTCCTGCTCAAGAATACGAGCGTCGTCGTGGCTGAAGCGCCGGGAAAAGTGGCTCAAAATCGCCGCTCCGTGTACCAGTTCACCGGGCGGCTGTGATCCTCAACCTGATCTGCGACATCCAGTATCAGGGCGAACAGCGCCATGCGCACCACCACCCCGTTATCGCTCTGGCGGAAGATGGCCAGATTGGGGTTGTCATTCAAATCGACATCGAGTTCCTGAGCTCCCTCCCGGGAATCCCTGGGTAGCGGATGCATAATGACCGTATTGGGCTCGCAGTGGGCCGTGTAGATACTCTGGTTCATTCGAAAACGACCCCGGTACAGATCGGCCTCGGCCCGACTGGCGAAGCGCTCTTCCTGTAGACGGGTGGAGTAGACAATATCGACGTCGGCAATACCCGCCTCCAGGCTGTCCGTCTCCAGTACCTCGTGACCGCTGGCCGCGAGTTCTTCAACGATCGCAGCCGGCATTTTCAGTTCAGGCGGAGCCACCAGATGGATTTTGACATCGCCAAACAGTTGCAACAGCCGGGACAGTGAATGAACGGTCCGCCCGTAGCGCAGATCCCCCACCATGGCGATGCGCAGGGTATCCAGGCTGCGTCCCCGACCGGCGAGTTCACTGCGAATCGTGTAAAGATCCAGTAGCGCCTGGGTGGGGTGTTCGTTGGCTCCGTCGCCGCCATTGATGACCGGCACCCGACTGCCCTGGGCGAATTCCGCCACTGAACCCTCTGCGGGGTGACGCATGGCAATGACATCCGAGTAACCGCTGAGTACCCGGGCGGTGTCAAACAGTGACTCGCCCTTGGCGATGGCGGTACTTTCGAAACCGGTGGTCTCACGCACCTCGCCCCCAAGCAGGTTAAATGCGCTGCCAAAACTGATTCGCGTTCGGGTCGAGGGTTCAAAAAACATGGACCCGAGAATGGCGCCGTCCAGAACCCGGGTGACTCGCTCCCGGTACGCGTAGGGACGCATCCGGTCCGCCACCTCGAACAGACGATCCACCGCCTGACGGTCAAACTGGCTGATACTCAGGATGTGACTACCGGGGAATTGCAACTGGCGGGCCCCACTGCCGGATTTCGGCGATCATACCCCATCCGACCGGTATATCCGCTGGGAAAAAGCTGGGATTTTTGATCAGCCGCCCCTGGTGGCCGCCAGTCGACAAAGCAAGCGTGCCAATGCTGACCAAGGCAGCATGACGGGTCTGCTGGTCAACACATCCCGTACTGGGCCAAGGACCGCATCAGCACCCAGCCCAAAGCACTGACCCGGAGTTGACGTCGCTCAGGGAGTTGAGAGGCGTGGGAGTTCCCAGTTACAGATCACCACCGGGCATGGGTCGCCTGCAGCTTTTCCGCATAGTCAGCCAGCGCCTGTAACGCAGCCGTTTGCTGCTCACTCAGGTCAGGCCGGGACCGCTCGTCGCGGAGCACGGTGTGGAAATCCTGCCAGCCCGGCCCCAGCTGTTCCAGCAAATGATCCCGGCAGTGACCCTGCCAGCGATCCCGTTCTTCATCACTGAGACTGTCGGGGAAGTTGCGCGCGCGGTAGCGAAATAAAAGCTCGGGCAAGCGCCCGTCTTCGAACACCCAGCTCTCCGTCGCCAACGCTGCGGGCGACGCATCGCGCACTTTCTCAAGCAAGGCCTCGTCATTCCGCCCAAGGAAACCATCGTAAAGTCGGGTATCCGGGTCGGTCTTGGGTTCAAATTTGCGCTCTGCGTAAATGCTCTGGATGAAGCCCTTGAAGCCTGCCGGGTCGGCCTGCCGTGCACCCCGGTAGGCCGCCAGGGCGGCACGGGCCACCTTGCCGTCCAGGCCCAGACGTTCGGCGGGCTCGCCCGCCACCCAGGTGGCCGGCAGCAAAACCGGTGCGCGGTTCAGCTTCACGGTTTTAAGGGGCGGCCTCAGGGTGTCGGCGGGCAGGTCAGCCTTGGCCGCAAACAGCACACGCCGAACCTGTTCCGCCGTCTGATCCAGAAAATCCGGCTCCCGGGACAAGTCGGCACAGATAATCTCGTTCTTGTTACCCGGGAGTACCGCCAGCGGCAGCACCACCGCCAGATTACTGCGGCGGGCACCGAATTGCCCCGACACATGAACCAGCGGCACGGGATCGTTCAGATCGACCAGGGATGCCAGTGCGTGTTTGCCCCGCTGGGCATAAAGGGTATCGAACAGTGCCGGCTGCCGCTCCCGCAGCAGACGGGCCAGCGCGATGGTGTCAAGAACGTCGGCAATGGCATCGTGGGCGTAAACGTGGTCAATACCGTTGGAGGCGGTCAAATCCGCCAGTTTGAAACTGGGCAGACCGTCGTCCCGGGCAGGCCATTCAATACCCGATGGCCGCAGGGCGTGGACAGCACGAGTGGTATCGATCAGGTCCCAGCGACTGCGCCCGGCGCCATACTCCCGTTCGTAGGGTTTGAAGAAATTCCGATACAGCGTGTAGCGGGTAATCTCGTCATCAAATCGGAGGGAGTTGTAGCCCAGTGAACAGGTGCCGGGACGGGCCATCTCCGCCACTATCCGGGCGATAAAATCCCGTTCCGGCAGCCCCTGCTCAAGGGCTGTGTACGGACTGATGCCGGTGACCCGAACCGCGGTGGGGTGCGGCAGGCAATCGGGGCTCAGGCGGCAATAGATCACCAGGGGGTCGCCGACCACGTTGAACTGGCTGTCGGTGCGCACACCGGCAAACTGCAGCGGCCGATCTTCGGCTACCCGGGCGCCCGAAGTCTCATAATCGTGCCAGTAGAAACTCTCAGATGAGCTCAATCGCCTGCTCTTCGATACGCTGTCGCCAGATTTGTGGGCCGGTCACATGTACCGATTCACCCCGGGCATCGACCGCGACACTGACCGGCATGTCCTTGACGGTGAAGGCATAGATGGCCTCCATCCCCAGGTCCTCAAACGCCACCACCCGGGCTTCGGTAATGGCCTTGGACACCAGATACGCTGCTCCGCCCACCGCCATCAGATAGACAGCGCCGTGCTTTTGAATCGCCTCCACCGCCAGCGGGCCGCGCTCGGCCTTGCCGATCATGCCAATCAGTCCGGTCTGCTCCAGGATGTAGTCGGTAAACTTGTCCATGCGCGTCGCCGTGGTGGGGCCCGCAGGTCCCATCACCTCATCCCGTACCGGATCGACGGGGCCGACGTAGTAAATGAACTTGCCCTGCAGATCCACCGGCAGGGTCTCACCGTCCTTGAGCATCTGCGTCATGCGTTTGTGGGCCGCGTCACGTCCCGTGTACATGGTCCCGGACAGTAACAGCGTCTCACCGGGCTGCCAGCTGTGGGTTTCCTCCCTGTCCACGGTATCGAGATTGACCCGTCGCACGGTGTCCCCGGGTTCCCAGCTGACCTCCGGCCAGGCATCGAGGCTGGGGGGCGTCTGCAGGGCGGGGCCAGAACCATCCAGCGTAAAATGGGTATGCCGGGTGGCAGCGCAGTTGGGAATCATGGCCACCGGCAGAGAGGCGGCGTGGGTTGGATAATCGAGAATTTTGACGTCCAGAACCGTGGTCAGCCCACCCAGGCCCTGGGCGCCGATGCCCAGCCTGTTGACCCCGTCCATGATTTCCAAACGCAGCTCTTCAATACGATTCTGGGGTCCCCGCTGCCGCAGGCTCTGGATATCAATGGGATCCATCAGCGACTCTTTCGCCAGCACCGCAGCTTTCTCGGCGGTCCCTCCAATGCCTATGCCCAGCATACCCGGGGGGCACCAGCCGGCGCCCATGGTCGGGACGGTCTTCAATACCCAGTCGACAATGCTGTCTGACGGATTGAGCATGGCGAGCTTGGCCTTGTTCTCTGAGCCCCCACCCTTGGCCGCTATCCTGACATCCACCCGATCCCCCGGAACCAGGCGTGTATGGATCACGGCGGGGGTGTTGTCCCGGGTATTTTTTCGGGCGCCAGCGGGGTCCTCAAGAATGGAGGCTCGCAGCGTGTTGTCAGGGTGGGTGTAGGCGCGCCTGACGCCCTCGTTGATCATGGCCTCTACTGACTGGGAAGCCTCCCAACTGACGTCCATACCGATCTCGATAAACACCGTGACAATACCCGTGTCCTGGCACAGGGGCCGGTGACCCATGGCACAGAGTCTGGAATTGATCAGAATCTGCGCCATGGCGTCCTTGGCCGCGGCATTGAGCTCCATCTCGTAGGCCTGGTGCACCCCCTGAACAAAATCTACCGGGTGGTAATAGGAGATGAACTGCAGCGCATCGGCGACGCTGTCAATCAGATCCTGCTCACGAATCACGGTCATTATCAGTTTTGCTCCTGCTGGTCGGACGTGGCGTTGGGGCGTTAACTCAATGCGTTAAAAGATACTGAGGCCTGAGAGAGAGTCATTGCATGACAGAACCCGAGCTTGGGGGAACAACCTGGCTACTGCGTATCTCAGCCTCAAGACGACTGATGCTGGCATTGACCTGACGACGGAATGCATTGATCGATTCAATCCACTCCTCGTTGGAGGTCACCCGCTGATTCATGGCAGCGCGTTCCAGGTTGGCCTTGTTGACGTTATCGGCAAGGCGCTCCAAGTTCGCCTGGGCATCCATGGCGGTCTTGGACAGGCGTTCCAGATCACCGGCAACACGCTTAAGAGATGCCAGGTCGGACTCCATCGAGGCGAGGGACTTGCCCTGACCGGCGGCTTGGGTCTGGAGCTTGCCGACATCGGTCTGGGTCGCCGCAGAGGCCTTTTCCAACTTGCTTATTTTGCTGTCCATCTCCCGACGTCGCTGCTCCAGGCGGCGGGTCTCCTTGTCCACGACATTCAACTGTGCCCCCAGGGCGGCGGCAGACTTTTCGACACTTTCATCGGTGTCGGAGAGCAGCGCTTCAAGATCCGCAACACGGCCCGCGACAACAGCGCCATCAGCGACGGATTGGTCCAGCGCCATCTGCAGTTGCCAGGCCCAGGCGCAAGCGACGGCGGCAACCACCAGTGCTACCGTCAGGATAAGTCGCGCCAGCACCCCCATGCCGGAAGCCTGGGGCGCTGGGCGCGAGCTGCGTCCGGGTACGGCACCCCGGGGCGCACTGGCAACGCCCTCATCCCGCGTGGCACCGCCAAAGGAGGGAATGGTTGCATCGGGCAGGTCATCTCTGGCCATGTCGTGTCTCTGGCAGATTCAGGGGCGGGCAGTATATCGCGACCGGCACCTCAGTTCAGTCTTTCACCCGGGCTGATAACAGGGGTCCACCATCACTGGGCAGTGGCCCGGGGTCGGGCAGCCCGAGCATGTTGAGTATCAATGGGAAGATATCCAGTTGGTGGGCCTGGGCAATCTCGGTATGGCGAAAGCCGGGACCCACACCCAAAGCAAAAGCCGCCATATCCGGGTGGCTGGCCAAATAACCGTGGGCACCCCGCTGGCCGCCCGGGGGCCCCGGAATACGGCTGAAATAGGCCGGGGGTTCGGTCAGCAGCGTGAGGTCGGGAACTGAGTCCTCGGTGTTGCCACCCAGCGCCAGGGCGGCCGCCCGATCCAGCACCCTATACCGTCCTTCGGCGGCACCGTTAAGGCGAGCCGCAAAGGCCTCAATGTCCACTCCTGGCTCCTGCACGTAATAGCGCAGCCGAGCCGAGCTGCGCAGCTGGGACAACCCATCGACAGTAGGCAGATCAGTGGTCAGGATGACCCGGTCTCCCTCAATAGTCGTCATGCCGTGATCCGATACCACGAGCAGGTTGATGTCCGGCCGCTTCAGGGCCCTGATACCCCGCCACAGGTCACCAACGTGTCGATCGACTTCGCTAACTGCAATCGCCACCTCGACGCTGTTGGGCCCGTAGTCGTGGCCCGCGGTATCCACCAAAGAAAAATAAAGCGTTATCAGATTGGGCCGCTGGTCATCGGGTAGCTGCAACCACTCCAGAACCTGCTCAACCCGGTCGGCGTAGGGTGCGCTCTTGTCATAGGGCAGGGAATAAGTGGGGACCCCGCCTGCCCAGGGGGCATCAGATTCGGGCCAGAAATAGGTGGCGGCTATACCCCCCTGTAGCTCTACCCACCGCCATATCGGCACCCCCTTCAACCAGTGGGGCTGGGATTTACCCGCGCCCAGGTGGTAGCAGTCACCGCGCGCACGGTCACAAAAATGATTGTCCTCGACACCGTGCTGCTCCGGCGGCTGCCCGGTAGCCATGGACAGGTGGGTAGGGAAGGTATTGGTGGGATAGACCGGCAGCAAGCGTTTAACCCGGAAGCCCTCCCCGGCCATGGCCTTCAATGCCGGGGCCTCGAATCGCTCGAGGTAGTTGTGGCCAAAACCGTCGATCGAAACCAATACCACGGTGCCCTCCGGCGCGGCGCGACCGCTGGCACAGTAGCCCAGCAACAGCAGCAGATATAGGCTGATCTGGACCCAGGGAACACGACACCCAGCAACATCCCTGAGACGTCCAGCCAATAACAAAACCCAGCACTGGAACAGCGGGCTGATACTGGTTTGCTGGCTACAGGCTTGCATTGGGTTGCTCATGTCCTTTTCATTGGGGCACAAAAAAGCAGCCCCGGGGGCTGCTTTTTATCATCGCGGGGCAGGCCTCACACGAAATTCAACAGTCCCCAAACCACCAGCGCCAGGGCCAGTGAGCAGTGGATCACGCCCACCACCGATTTCATGGGGCCCTGACCACCGAATATTGCATTGGCCTCCAGCGCCACAATAAGACCCATAGCCGCATAAAGCCCGGTATCAGAGCCTCCCAGCGCCAGCTTGCCCGAGCCAATCATGCCCAGCAGCATGGGGCCGGAAAACAGGGTGTTGGTTCGACTCGCCAATCCCGCCTTGGCAGCAGCAGCCGGCCCGTCACCTTCCTTCATGCCGAGCACGATCTGCTGGTTGGGCCAGATGATCAGCCAGACGTTCAGGAACATGAACGTTCCTGCAAGGGCACCCATCCAGATCGCCGGCATGGTCAGACCAAAGGCACCCAGCTTGTGGAACAGGTAAGCACCGGTCAGGAACGTCAGCATGGCACCCCAGCGGAACCACCACAGGGCTCTGGGAGCCAATTTGGCCATGGCGTCTGCCTTGGCGCCGGCCTCCGCCTCCTTGAAGTACTCCGTCTGCACAAAGTTGAAGTAGTACAGCATTCCTATCCAGACGATACCGGCCAGTACATGGAAGTAGTAGCCGAGAAAATGGACTTCATTCATGGGTGGTTCTCCTGTTTGTTCTTGGTGGGACCGACGGTCCCGCACCGAATCCCCTATTCGCTGCTACCGCGATTATAGGCTCCGCCAAGAAAATTGCTATGTCCAATGGGACGGGGATGAATCGCTGCCCTGTACGCTTCCACGACAGGAGCAACGCCGTTAAACATGGCGATGCCAGAGAGCCCTTGCCGGTTTAACCGAATACCGGATAGCCCAGGGAAATGTGCAGGAAGGACACAGCACCGTAAGCAATGATGGTCACCAGGCCCGTGCTGACTTCGCGTCCGGCGCTGGTGGTTACCACCCGGGCTGGGTTGGGTTCGCTTTTGTTGATCAGGATGACGCTCACCACCGCCCAGGCCAGCAAGCCTCCGAACAGAACCAGGGACGGTGTATCACCGTTGACCAGCAGATGGGCCACGGCCCAGCTCTTCATTGCGGTGAGCTGTGGATGACGGATAACGCCGGTTACCCAGGCGCGGGTAGTGGCGGCGACCATCAAATACAGGGCCAGCAGCATCAGCAGGTTGTTGACCCCAACCATTGCAGGGCTTCGGCCCCAATAGAAACTCCCCTCGGCCCGTCCGTAACCGACCACCATCATGGCGACAGAAGCCAGAATGGCAACGGCGATCAGCCCCTTGCCGCCATTGCCAAGTTTGTCCCGCAGTGCCGGTGCCAGCCGCTTTACCCAATGCGCCAGGGACCACAACCCGACACCCGCCGTTAGTAGCAGCATAGACTTCCCTCACCATCGCTCCAGCCTCCCAGAATAGAGAAAATAACTGCACTGGTGAACCGCAAAGGGGTTCCCATGGCGTCATGGCCGAGCATTGAGTACCAAAGCCGGTCATCCGGGCTACACTCGCACAGGACAAGACCAGCTTGGGTGCAGCGAGTATGGATGGCGACCTCGGAGCAACCCCATTTCCCAGGCTTGGGTTAAGTCCCGTTGCCCTAAATCTGCGGGATAGCTACTGCTCACAAAGTCTCGTCCTGGTCGCTACCCTGTAGCAACGTGCCGGTACGGCTGTGGGACTTACCATGCCCACAGGAAAACTCGCCGGTTGCGGCGAGCGCCCAGGGAATGCAAAAAAAACCCGGCCGGAGCCGGGTTTTTTTGGGTAGCAGAACCCTGCTTACATCATGCCGCCCATGCCGCCCATGTCGGGCATGGCCGGAGCCGGAGCATCGTCCTTGGGGGACTCGGCAATCATGACTTCGGTGGTGATCATCAGACCAGCCACGGATCCCGCTGCCTGCAGGGCAGTACGGGTTACCTTGGCGGGGTCCAGGATGCCCATTTCGATCATGTCACCGTACTCACCGGTGGCTGCGTTGTAGCCGACGTTACCCTCGGCCTGGCGCACCTTGTCCAGGACCACAGACGCTTCATCGCCCGCGTTGCTGACGATCTGGCGCAGGGGCCCTTCCATGGCACGCAGTGCCGCAGCGATACCGATGTTCTGGTCTTCGTTGTCACCGGTCAGGCCTTCGATCTGGCTGATCGCGCGAACCAGTGCGACGCCACCACCGGCCACAACGCCCTCTTCTACCGCGGCGCGGGTTGCATGCAATGCGTCCTCAACGCGGGCCTTCTTTTCCTTCATTTCGATCTCGGTAGCAGCGCCAACCTTGATCACGGCTACACCACCGGCAAGCTTGGCGACTCGCTCCTGCAGCTTCTCGCGATCGTAGTCGGAACTGGTGTTCTCGATCTGGACGCGGATTTCGCTGACACGTGCCTTGATGGCCTCGCCGTCACCGGCACCATCGACGATGGTGGTGTTGTCCTTGTCCATGGTGATGCGCTTGGCCGTACCCAGGTGCTCCAGAGACGCGCTCTCGAGATCCAGGCCCACTTCCTCGGAGATCACCGTGCCGCCGGTCAGGATCGCAATGTCCTGCAGCATGGCCTTACGACGGTCACCGAAACCGGGCGCCTTACAGGCCGCAACTTTCACGATACCGCGCATATTGTTGACGACCAGAGTGGCCAGCGCCTCACCTTCCACGTCCTCGGCAACAATCACCAGGGGCTTGGAAGCCTTGGCAACCTGCTCAAGTACCGGCAGCAGCTCACGGATATTGGAGATCTTCTTGTCGACCAGCAACACGTAGGGGTCATCTACTTCCGCCTGCATGTTGTCCTGGTTGTTGATGAAGTAGGGTGACAGGTAGCCACGGTCGAACTGCATGCCCTCAACCACGTCCAGTTCGTTCTCGAGACCGGAACCCTCTTCAACCGTGATCACGCCTTCCTTGCCGACCTTTTCCATGGCTTCGGCGATGATTTCACCCACAGAGCTGTCGCTGTTGGCGGAAATGGTTCCCACCTGGGCGATAGCCGTGTTGTCCTCACAGGGCGTGCTCATGCCCTGTACGGCCTCGACCGCAGCAGAAACCGCCTTGTCGATGCCGCGCTTCAGGTCCATGGGGTTCATGCCGGCGGCTACCGCCTTCAGTCCTTCATTGACGATGGACTGGGCCAGTACGGTGGCGGTGGTGGTACCGTCGCCCGCGGCGTCAGAGGCCTGGGAAGCAACTTCCTTGACCATCTGCGCACCCATGTTTTCAAACTTGTCCTTGAGTTCGATCTCCTTGGCGACCGATACACCGTCCTTGGTTACGGTAGGTGCACCAAAGGATTTCTCGAGGATGACGTTGCGGCCCTTGGGCCCCAGAGTAGCCTTCACGGCGTCGGCGAGGACGTTCACGCCATCAAGCATCTGCCTGCGGGCGGAGTCGCCAAAATGTACGTCTTTAGCTGCCATTTTTAATTCCTTTCTATCAAATTCGGGGTGGGCGTTTACTCAACGACGGCGTAGATTTCGCTCTCGGCCATGAGGATCAGTTCCTCACCGTTGATCTCGATCTTGTTGCTGCCGGCATACTGGCCAAACACGACCTTGTCACCGACCTTGACGGCCAGGGGACGCTGCTCACCGTTATCCAGCACCTTGCCATCACCCACGGCGACAACTTCGCCCTCGTTGGGCTTTTCCTTGGCGGAACCGGGCAGGACGATGCCACCCGCACTGGTTTCCTCTTCTTCCTTGCGACGAATGACCACGCGGTCATACAGCGGACGGATGTTCATGGGTTGATCTCCACAAGTTGACGATATCGTTATAAAGGGTCCAACTTGGACCTCGTCCCTGTATGTGGGGCCTTCTGGGAGGATTTCAAGGGATTTTTTAGCACTCGGGCAAAAAGAGTGCTAAAAATTTTGGCCTCTAGCGATCGTTTTATTTTTACCAATAAAAACAGACATTTATCGTGAACCACATACTACGGGCAGGGGCTTTTAGGTCCAAATTCCACCCTGAACTGGACAATTTGATGTGTAAAACGCAGTTTTGAGCCAACCTCCGCTGCTAAATCTTCGGGCGCTGGCAATTCAGGGCGGGTCGCACCCCCGGATCGGGCTTGCAGCTACCGTGGCCAGAAAGGCGGCCTCCCGGGCGCTGCAGGGCAGACAACAGCTATCGGGTTTAAGTCACCCTGCACGGAGGAAGCTACAGCTGCCACCGCAGGACCGTGAAGGAAAAGGACAAACCCGACAAGCACGACGAACCGGAAATCAGGGCTGGTCCCGGCGGCTGTCGTCAGTAACATCCCGAAAGTCCCCCTCCAGCGTCACGGGATTGGGGTTTTCCCGGTGCCTGAATCCATCAGCATTGACGTTGCCGGCACTCATGCCAAGGCCATCAGAGGGCTTGCTCGCACCGAAAAGCGTCCTCGCCAAGCCTCGACGCAAGGGACCCACCAGGACCACCAGGGCGAAAAAATCGGATAACAAACCCGGGATCATCAACAGCACCGCTGCAATACAAACCGCCAGATCATCAACCAGGAACGTCTGCTGCAATACGCCGCTGCGTTGGGCTTCCCGCAGCCGTTCCAGACTGGCCATACCCACATGACGCAACAGGGCGGTGCCCATCAGAAACATGCCGATGACCCACAGCATGACAAACAGCACGCTGGTTTCAACGCCCAACTGGATGAGGCTGAGCAACTCAAGCCATGGGTAGAGCAGCAACAGTAACCTCATTGGGGGTACCTCACATCAACGTCCAGCTAATGATCATTGTGTACGGTGCCCAAGTCCGTGGGCAAGAAGCGGCCGGCCCATGGCGGTAGTCGCGGTGGGATTCCTAGACAGCAGCACACGGGCGGCACGGGGCACACCCTACCCTGGCTCGGGACTGGAGGCCTGCTCGGCAGACCAGGGGGCTACCCAGAACAACAGCAGCATGCCGGGCACAGCGAGCGCCGTGCAGAGCAGGAAGAACTCCACCCAGCCCATGGACTCGACGATAAAACCCGTGGTGGCGTTGGCCAGGCTTCTGGGTAACGCTGCGAGGGCGGTAAACAGGGCGAACTGGGTGGCAGCAAAGGTCTTGCTGGACTCCCGGGCAATAAACGCCGTAAAAGCCGCCGTACCCAGGCCCACGCCCAGGTACTCAAAGCCGATGACCAGAGCCAGCATCCACAGCACAGGACCGACACTGGCCAGCCAGGCATAGCCCAGAATGCTGACCATCTGCACCACTCCGAACAGCCACAGCGCCCGGTTGATACCCAGGCGAATCATCAGCAGTCCGCCCACCAGCCCGCCAATAATGGAGGGCCACAGGGCTGCATTTTTCGCCACCAGGCCAATCTCTGTCTTACTGAAACCCAGGTCCAAGTAGAACGGGGTGGACAGGGCAGTGGCCATGTTGTCACCCAGCTTGTACAGCACCATGAACGCCATGGCGGTGACAAAACTTTGCCAGCCCCGGCGCTGGATGTACTCCAGGAAGGGCTCGAGAACCGCTGCCTTCAGGTTGCTGGCCGGGCGCTGCTCCCGTACCGGCTCCGCCACTGACAATGACAGGCCAACCCCCACCGCCATAAAGCCGGCGGTGATCCAGAACACCACTGACCAGGGCATATTGTCGGCCAGTATCAGGGACAGGGAGCCGGGTATCAGGCTGGAGATGCGGTAGGCCTGTACGTGGACGGAATTGCCAAGGCCCAGTTCCTCATCGGGTAACAATTCCCGACGGTAGGCATCGATGGCAACATCCTGGGTAGCACTGAAGACCGCAATCACCACCGCAATCGTGGCCACCAGCGATGTATTGGCCAGGGGGTCAACGCTACCCAGAGCGCCTATAGAACCTATCAGACCCAGCTGAGCGAACAGCATCCAACCGCGCCGCAGGCCCAGGGGCGGGTTGATACGGTCCATCAGGGGTGCCCAGACAAATTTCCAGGTATAGGGCAGCCCGACCAGGGCGAACAGCCCTATTTCGGCCAGTGATACACCCGAGTCCCGCAACCAGGCCGGTACCAGTTGAATGAGCAGGTACAGGGGCATTCCCGATGCAAGACCGGTGAAAATGCAAATCAGCATGCGTCGGTTGAGCACGCCTGAGCCCAGGGTCATGGCGGACGAGCGGGAGGCATCGGGTTGATGGTTGACGTCTTTCACGTGTTGCCCTACCTACTGGCCTCCCTCGGTGGTGAATTTCAGTGATGTCCCGGAGAAAATTCCCGTGGCTCTGATGTATTATCCACCCCAATGAACCATTTGTCCGACCTGTCTCTGACCCATATCCAGCCCCTGTCCGACACGGCGCCGGTGGTGATCGGCGGCATCGGAGGCAGCGGTACACGGGTGGTTGCGGGCCTGCTGCAGCAGTTGGGCTTCGACATAGGGTCTGATCTCAACGACTCACTGGATGACCTGAGTTTCACGGCACTTTTTAAGCGGCCCGCATTGTGGCCCCTGTGCGAGCACATTGACCAGTTGACTGTCGCACTGGCCACTTACCTGACCGCACGAGGTCACCCCACTCCTCCTGAGGTCACTTCAGCTGACCAAAGTGGCCGCGCCCAGCGGTTGCTGAATGACATCGACAGTGAAATAGGGTGGCAAGCGGTGGGCATCCTGCAGGCTCGCTCTGCCGCATTATGTGCCATCGGGACTGGACAGTCATCGTGGGGCTGGAAAGAACCCAACACACATATCGTACTACCGTTCCTGCTGGCCGCCCTGCCCAACATGCGATACATCCACGTCATCAGGCACGGTGTGGATATGGCCTTCAGCCGCAACCAAACCCAGGTGGCTTTATGGGGTGCCGCAATGGCAGCGGGAGATGGCGACGAGCATTCAAGGTCGATCACCTACTGGTGCCATGTGCAAGAGCGTATGCAGCAGCTTTCAGAGCTCTACCCAGAACGGATTCACTGGCTGAGACTGGAATCCCTCTTTGACAACCCTGCTACTACAGCCACTGGGCTCTGCACCTTTCTGCAGACGCCCCAACTGCTGGAAAGCCTCCAAGACGCGTGTGGCCTGGTTAAACAGCCACCCACCCTGGGACGATACAAAACACAGCCGGCTATCACGTTGCCAGAAAGCCAGCTGTCGACCCTCCAAGATTTGGGTTATTCCTACCCATAGGCATGCGAGCACGGCCTCCATTCAGCTGTGGGCCGGCGATAATCCAGATACGGCCGAGCCCTACTTGCTACTTGGGAGTCGCCACGGTGGAAATCGTCGCACCCTCAACCAGCCGGTCAATGGCTTCGTGATCGATGGTCAAGTCATCCACCGGCGCCAACGACAGCCAGTAGCTGTAATAGGCATCCTCCCGGTACCGTTTCTCCACCTCGTCCATCAATGGCTTTTTCACTTCCTCAAAGGTGTAAATGCGCTCCGGGATGATCTCCTCCAGCCGCATGATGTGATAGCCAAAGCGGCTGCGCACCACAAGGCTCACATCCCCGACCTCCGAGAGTTCAAATGCGGTCTCACGGAAAGTCTTGTCCACATTGGCGTCTTTTAGGGCGATAGGTTGTTTCAACAAGCCTCCCCGAGGTCTGCTGCCCGGGTCCTGGGAATATTCGATGGCCAGGTCAGCAAATGA
>JAAXJC010000157.1:27470-29574 GCA_012270045.1 Luminiphilus sp. | reverse complement strand
TCGATGGCAACAGAAGCTCTGGCTATTGGTGCCTAAACATCATGGCCGATCTGGCCATCGACAAAGCGCGTGAGCACGGTATCGGGTTGATATTTGGGGGCAATCACAACGATGCCGGCAGTTTTGCGCGCTACGTCTACAAAGCCTTCGAGCAGGACATGATGGCCATGTCATCCAACAATACCGTGCCGCTGGCAGCGCCCTTTGGCGGCATGCTCAATAAGTTGTCCTGCGCGCCCTTTGACGCCATCAGCCCCGCAGGTAAACAGCCACCCATCTGGACCAGCGTCGCACTGGCTGAGTTCTACGATGCCGACGTCTCCGAAGCGGCGATTCATGGAAAACCCCTGGCCGGTGAATGGCTGATCGACCCCGACACGGGAGAATTGTCCCGTGACGCGGGTAAGTAGCCCGAGCCGATTGCGGGCTATGGGCGGGTATGGGGTTGCCGGGCTGCAGGACAGATCGAGGAACCTCGCACCTACGCCCTGAACATGTGGAACGAGGCCATGACCGCCATCATCAACCCCATGGGTGTGCCCTCCACCGCACTACCCTCGGTGGAGGAGGTCACCGACCCCAGTGGCAACAACGCGGCACCCTCGGTGGGCGGCAGTTACTACCTCTGTATCAACCCAGCCAAGTTCGGCCCCATCGAGGCCGTCAAGGCGCGCTCCGACGCCTATGTTGAAGCAGTGCAAAACTGCCCGCCAAGGCCCAACCAAAGCGTCCGTGTACCGGGCTCGATCGGCTATCAGCGCCTGCTGGCCAGGTCCCAGGAGGTGGAAGTGCTGAGCCACCACTGGAATCCGTTCTTTGAGGGGATTGCTGGGAAATATGGATTGAGCGAAGCACAGCTGCGTGAGGGATTTGCCGCCGAGGGCAAAAATTTTCTGTCCGATTAGTCCATTTCATATCGCCGTGCCACCCCATAGCCGTCAACCTTCCCGGCCAATCCGACCGGGGATACAGCCTTTTGGCATGGTCGGCGCCCCGGCAGTTGATTGAAAATGATGGTTTTTTGGGGGACTTCTACGCTATCTCCTTACCTAAACAGAGGTTAATCTAGCGCCTGAAATGCACCACGTTGCGGAACTCCGCGCGTGGAGTACCGAAGGCGAAGCCAGGAGCGGCGACGCCAGAAGCACCCAAAATTTTCCATGGAGGAACCTGTTGTGAAATCCCTATCCCGCTTATTTCTGGTCGCGCTGCTGACCACGCTGGCCACCGGCTGTGTTTACGTTAACGGCGACAAGATCAATACCGACGACTGGAAAGACACCCAGGTCACCAATCGGGAAGCGATCAGTCAGCTTGATATGGGCCTGAGTACACAGGCGGTCAAGGACCAGTTGGGCGCACCCGCCGATTCCGAAGCCTTCATGGATGATGGCGAGGAAGTTCGGGTGCTGTTTTATCGCACCAACCACAAACATTCCGATGGCGAGACCACCCGGGACGAGACCACACCGCTGGTGTTCCGCAATGACCAATTGGTAGGTTGGGGGACTCGGGTCTACGAATCCCTGCGCTAACCGGCCGATCTTCCTGCCAGTATCAAAGCCGGTGACATCGCACCGGTCTCGCCCCGGAGGGTCCTCCGGGGCACTTCCCTGCACCCCACCCGGGTTCTGCACTCGTGCGCGATTTTTAAATGTCCGGGCATGGAGCCGCGCCGGCTTGGCGTTTGCAATACATTCCCCCTAAACCGACCATGATTTGTGGTCACGGGATGGGCTGACTGCAGACCAGCCAGGGTCGGCGGGCCGTTTCCAACCTGAGAGCTTTGCCCCGGGCGAAAACAGCTGCGACTTGACCTACGCCCAAAAACAATCCCCGGCGGCACCCTGCCAGCGGGACCAATAGCGAGCCCGCAGCGGGACAGAACTGTTGATCCCGCGATTTTGCGCTGAGCCCCCGAGCGCCTTGGCTATCGACTGTGGGCTATGGGCTGTTCTTTATCGGAAGCGGACGACACCCAGTGAGAAAGTTGGGGCCACCTCGCCAGGGTTGCAGCCGCGGGCTGGGACGCCCCCCTTCAGCCCCTTCACAGCTAGCAAGCATGCGGCAAGGGGCTGGAGCCCAGCCCGCGGGCCCATAGATT
>JAAXJC010000157.1:15135-27460 GCA_012270045.1 Luminiphilus sp. | reverse complement strand
GGCCACCGCGCCAGGGGTGCAGGCGCGGGCTGGGAGGCCATCTCCCAGCCCTTTTCACCGCTAGCAAGGTTTCGACAAGGGGCTGGAACCCAGCCCGCGGGCCCATATTTTTCGTCTGAAACTATGGGAATTTTTCTACAAACCCATAGGTGACTGTTTTTATTCATATTTTTCCGACGATTTTATGTTTCAATTTTGTTACTTAATTGTTACATTAAGATTTCAAGGGTGTGACAAGAAAAAGTCATTTTGATGACAGCCAGTCTGTCATGCCCAAGCCGGGTCAGGAAACATCAACCGGTAGCCGCTGCGAAGCGACAGTTGCGCCGTGAGGCGCCAGGAGAGCAAATATGAAAAACAAGACCAATTCAGCTTTGACCTTCGCCGCCTGCGGCGCCCTGACCATGGCTTTCATGGCGAACCCAGCCGCAGCAGAACTCAGTCAGGAATGCCTCTTTTCCGGCGAAATCACCCAGGTCGCATCGGACAGTCCCATGCAGATTCGCTTTACCCGCATCAACCACGGTGAAAGCGCACGCTGCCTGCAAAAGCGCAGGGGTTCGCGGTCCCGGGTTCAGTTCAAAGCCGCCGGTGAGATCAATCTGCTGCCCGAGGGATCTGAAGTCCTTTACCGCTATCAGGAACGGGTTGATGGCGACACCTCATGGGAACTGGTGTCAGTAAAGACTCCGTCCTGACCCGATCTTCCTAACCAACCAACCAAAGAACCCGCTCAAAGCGGGTTTTTTTTCATCTCAAATTCAGCCGCCAACCGTGGCCGGCTTAAGGGCTATACCGGGGCCCATCCGCATAGCCTCGTGACATAGCCCCGTAACAAGGTGGGCCAGCGGCAGCCAACACTGCCCAACGACCACCTGAGCACTTTCCCAGCACACCTCGATCAATGGCCTACTCAAGCCCTGGTCCGGGCAACTGCCCCCAAATGATATTCTAATATTGTTGGCAAGCTGAATTGAGCGGAGCATATTATTGGACAAATGTTTAATAACATCGAATTTCTATCACAGGAAATCACTATGACGTCCTCGGGAGGTTTAAAAATGAAACATCGACGAAGGCTGGTCCCCGGGCTGGCGACGGCCATAACCCTGATGGCAATCTGCAGCCCACCGCTGCTGGCCGCCGATATTGACCGCACCCGGCTGCCCATCCCACAGCCGACACCGGAAAAGGTGACCGCAGTGCTGCCCGCGGATGTGCCGCTACCGACACCATGGGAAGTAAAGGCACCCGAAGGCGCACCCAACGTGGTCATTATTCTGCTGGACGACATTGGGTTCGGAGCCCCATCTCCCTTCGGTGGCCCGGTGAATATGCCTACCCTGCAGCAGCTGGCCGACAACGGCCTGAGCTATAACCGGTTTCACACGATCGCACTGTGCGCACCAACCCGTGGGGCGCTGAAATCCGGGCGCAACCATCATCGGGTCAACATGGGTTCAATTCCTGAAATCGCGACGGGCTACGCGGGCAATACCACCGTCATACCAGACACGGCCACACCCATCGCGGAAGTACTGCGTCAGAACGGCTTCAATACGGCTGCTTTCGGCAAGTGGCACGAGACACCCGGCCGGGAAACCACGGCAGCCGGTCCACAGACCCGCTGGCCCACCCGACAGGGATTTGAAAAGTTCTATGGATTTCTCGGCGCCGAGGAGAACATGTACGAGCCGTCGTTACATGACGGCGTAACCATCGTTGATTTCCCGGACAAGCCCGGCTACCACCTGCTGGAAGATATGACCGACCAGGCTATCGGCTGGGTTCGTCAGCAGCAGGGCATGCGTCCGGATAAGCCGTTTTTCATCTACTACTCGTCAGCCGGTTCACACGCGCCCCACCAGGTCGCGCCCGAGTGGATAGAAAAATACAAAGGCAAGTTTGACCAGGGCTGGGATGCTATTCGTGCGCAGACCCTGAAAGACCAGATCGCCCGGGGAGTTGTCCCCGAGGGTACAGAACTCGCCCAGAAGCCGGCCAGCGTACCCGACTGGGACGACCTGACGGACGATCAAAGAACGGTGTATGCGCGGCAGGCAGAGGTCTTCGCGGCGTTCTCGGAATATTCCGACTACCAGGCAGGCCGCCTGCTAAAAGCGATCGATGACCTAGGCGCGCTGGATAACACCCTGGTGATTTACATCAGTGGCGATAACGGTACCAGCCCGGAGGGCGATCAAACCGGTCACTGGAACTGGGGACATTTCCTCAACGGCGTTCCGGAAACCACGGAGGAGCAGCTCGCCCACCTCGACGAATGGGGCGGACCCACCACCTACGCACACATGTCCGTCGGTTGGGCCATCGCCTTTGATTCCCCCTTCGCCTTCACCAAGCAGGTTGCCGGCGATTTCGGCGGCACACGCAACGGCACAGTGGTTCACTGGCCCGACGGCATCAAGGCCAAGGGTGAAGTTCGGGAGCAATTCACCCATGTCATCGACGTGGTACCCACGATCCTCGAGGCCACGGGCATTCCCGAGCCGACGGTGGTGGATGGCATACCCCAGATCCCGATCCAGGGCACCAGCATGATGTACAGCTTTGACGATGGCGACGCGGATGAGCAGCACACCGTCCAGTATTTCGAGATTATCGGCAACCGGGGTCTCTATCAGGATGGCTGGCTTGCCCGGACAACCGTCAAGCTGCCCTGGGAGACAACCATGATGAACACCGTTGCGGCGGATGATGGTTGGGAGCTGTACAACACCCTTGAGGACTTCAGCCTCAGAAACAATCTGGCAGACCAGTATCCTGAGCGGCTGGAGGCCATGAGGGCCACCTTTATGGAGGAGGCCATTGCCAACCAGGTGTTGCCGCTGGATGATCGGCTGTTGGAGCGCCTGCTGCCCTCGGTCGCCGGTCGGCCTACCATGATGGGTAATCGCACCACGCTGGATCTGTATCCCGGCGCCCTCGACCTGGTGGAAGATTCCATTCTCAGTATCAAGAACGTCTCCAGCTCTTTGCAGGCCAGCGTCACGGTGGATCAGGGTGCGGCGGCCGATGGCGTCATCATTGCCCAGGGCAGCCGTTTTGGCGGCTGGTCACTCTATGTCGAAGACGGCTATCCCACCTACACCTACAACAACCTGGGCGAGTTGGCGACATTCAAGAGCAGTGAACCGCTGTCGGCGGGGACATCTGAACTGCAGTTCAAGATTGACTATGATGGCGGTGGCATAGGTAAGGGCGCCACCACAACCCTGTCAGTCAACGGCGAGGTGGTGAGTTCCGGACGCTTGGAGAAAACCACACCGTCTCGGTTCTCCATTGATGAAGGCACCGATGTGGGAATGGATCGTGGCTCCCCCGTCATCCAGCGCCAGCTGAATGATCAGCGCTTCAGCCCGTTCAATGGCACCATCAACAAGGTCACGCTGGAAATCTATCCGGAAGCCTGACCCGAAATGTGGGTAGATGGGAGCAGGCCGGTACGCCGGCCCGCTGCCTCGTCGCACGCCTCCCGTCTGTGGTCTGACGGCTGCTAGGTAGATTGGTGTCTGGGTCCAGGGCCCCACGGGGACCCAAGCACAACACCGAAGATTACCCGCGAAACCTTCCACCTACCGTGGTCAGCGGGTTCCATTGCAGGGGAAACACTACAGGGAAACCCGTCCCGCCTAGTGAGCTTCCCGCTTTCGTATCGCCGCGACAAGACTATCGAGGATGGACCGACCCAGGGCGGCGGCCTCAACGCTGTCGGGGTCTGGCTTGGCACCGGTTATCTGCAGTGAGTCAGGTACCTCCTCACCCTGACACAGCGCCATGGACCAACCGTCGAACTGCCGCTCGATGATTCGCTCGTAGAACAGGGGCGTCACATTGCCATGGCGCAGATCCTGACTGATCAGTTGGAACCAGTGATTGACCGCCTGCTGTGGCCCTTCCAACACCTGAGCGAAGTGGTCGCCCGTGTAAAGCAAGGCGCCGGTGACTTCGGTCGCCTTGTTGTTTTTGCGCGCAGTCTCGAGGATTTTCTTGAGACTGTATTCAACAAAGTCGGGGTCCGGGCCATCCTCTGGATCGGCCAAGCGTGCGTCACTGACATAAGCCAGATGGTAGAGATCATCCATGAGCGAAGATTAGTCTTTTTGGTAGATAACCGCTCTAGACTAGCAGCGAGCAGGGTAAGCCAGCAATAACAGTTACCCGTACAAACGGACGGGGACGCCAAGCGCACCTGCCACTCAATTGGGCCCAGCACCGTCATCGGTTGATCCGGTTCTGGCACAGGGTATACCAGCACCTCGAGAGTGCATCAGCAAGCCGATCCCCTGGAGGTGGCCAAGGTATGAAGCAAAACGCGGGATTGCCTGTGCTACTGGCGGTTGGTGGGGTACTGCTGTTTTCCCTGCTGGATGCGGTCATGAAAGCCCAGGCCCTGGCCATGGGTACCTACAGCGCCATGTTTTGGCGCATGGCCTTTGGCGTGCTGTTCGCTCTGCTGCTGTTTTCCCCGGGCCGGGTGGGACCGATCTCCGGTCAGGTTCTGAAAATGCATATGTTGCGAGCGGCTATCACAACCGTGATGACCTACCTGTTCTTTTTCAGCCTGACGCGCATTCCCCTGGCCCAGGCAATTGGCCTGTCTTTCATTGCACCCATCATCACCCTGTTCCTGGCGGCACCCCTGCTGGGTGAGCGTATTCAGAACAATGCCAAGCTGGCAGCGGGGCTGGGATTCATCGGAGTCGTCGTGGTAGTGGGCGGCGAGATCATCAGTCTCAACGCGGACAGCGACCTGCTGGGTCTGGGCGCGGTGTTGTTGTTCGCCCTGCTCTATGCCCTCTACCTGATCCTGCAAAGAAAGCACTCACTGATGGCACGCCCCATGGAGATCGTCTTCTATCAGAACATCATGGTGTTCATTATCCTGCTGCTGGGAGCTCCCTTCTTTGTCTCATTACCCGCCAACGCCATGGAGTGGGGCGGCGCTGCCCTGGCGGCCGCCTTTGCCATGGGCTCACTGGCACTGATGTCAATGGCGTATCGACGCGCGGAAGCCCAGCGACTGGTGTCTATCCAATACACCGCCTTTATCTGGGCCGCCGTGCTGGGGTGTTGGGTTTTTGACGAGGGCCTGACCCTGCAAACCCTGTTGGGTACCGGGTTGATTGTCGCGGGTTGCCTGACCAGCCTGCGCAAAAGCTAAAACCCCGGACCTTGCTAATACAGCAAGCCCGGGGCTCGACAGGTCAGTCCGGAAGTGACACCACTGGGCTGCTGGCATAGACCGCCCGCTCGAACTCCAACAGGGTGGCAATGGCATCGGCATCGTAAAAGGGCAGTATCTGGGTGCCAAAAATGCCGTACAACCCAGACTCCCGGTCCACCCAGTAATAGGAGTTGAACAGCCCGGCCCAGGATCCGGTGTCGGCTTGCCGGCCCCCGGCAAGACCCGAAGGATGCAGCAACAGCCCCAAACCAAAGGTAGCCGGGGCACCGAAGCTCATATCGGCGGTGTTGCTTACCGTGGGCATCAGGGTGGCCAACGGCACGGGTTGGACGTCGCCAATATTGTTCCGGAACATGAGATCAACGGTTTCAGATTTCAGCAGCGTCATGCCATCCAGCGAACCCCCGTTGAGCAACAGCTGCAGGATGCGCCCGTAATCTGCGACCGTGGAGTAGAGACCGCCACCGCCGGAATAAAAAGGCATGCTGCCGGGCGCCATGGACTGGGGTTGCATCATGGGCGCGGGCGCCAGCTTGCCGTCGATCCGGGCCATCACCGTGACAGTGCGTGCCAGCTTGGCCTCTGGCAGCTCGAAATAGGTATGGTCCATGGTCAGGGGTTCAAAAATATTGTCTTCAAAATAGGTCGCCAGGCGCGCGCCCGAGCGCTTTTCGACCAGCACTCCCAGCCAGTCGGTATTGATGCCGTACTCCCAAGCGGTGCCCGGCTGGAACGCTAGCGGGCTGGCCAGGAAATTGCCGCCGGTGAAGGCGCTCTCGGTAACCCCCAGGGTCGCCGCCTTCTGGGCGTCGGCATTCCAGATTTCATAGACGTAACCTGCGGTGTGGGTCATCAGTTCCCGCACCGTGGGCGCGCGTAGGGCCGGCTCAAAGATAGGTTCGTCCTCGGCATCGAAACCCTTGAGCACCTGCAGTCCCGCCAGTTCGGGCACGTAGGCATCAATGGGGGTGTCCAGTGCCAGCAAGCCCTGCTCGACCAGTTGCAGTGCCGCAATGGTGGTAATGAGCTTGGTCATGGAGGCAATTTGGATGATGTTATCCGGGCTTGCGGATTCCACGCCGCGGCCGTCACGGGTCCCGGCCGCATGGGACCACAACTCGCCCTCGGCGGTACCCAGGGCCGCGACCGCAAAAGACAGTTTGCCGCCATGGACGGCACCATCAATCACCGCCTGGGCAGCCGAGTGGTCTGGCTTGCCCCCCCCATCCGATGCCGACGGCGGGCTGCCGTGAACAAGCAATCCCAGGCAAATCACCAAAGACCACGGCCACAGGCTTTTGCTCTGTCTCATACTTGTGCTCCCCTCATCACACGGCTGGGCCGTCATTTAACCCCGCTACTGGCGCCGCGTCACGTCTGGCGCTGGGGGTGAACATGGCCCATGGCCATCCGTAGCTCCAACGCTTCCCAAAATGTAGCTCGCCGCAGTCAAGCCGGTAGCGGACTTGGACGACGGGCGCCCCGCGCAATTTGAGCAGACCACCCCCGCCACCGCTGAGGTCAGGGGGTGTTCATACGGGGTGGCTGTGGAAGCTGCTGTCGGAAAAAGGCGCTTGAAACAGCCGGGATTCAAGACACTGGCTTGATACAGCGGGCGCCGGGGGGCGGTGGATCGGCCGGCCCACCGGCAAAACACTGGGCGTTGGTCATCCACAGCTCGGCCACCTCGCCCTCACAAACAAGCTCCGTGTCGGCGATGTTGCGGGTCTGGGTGACCACCTGGGCAAACTCGTGGGCCTGACCGGTAATGCGCTGGGCACTGTCCGGGGAGCCAAAGGTCCAGCTGTCCCCGGACGGCGAAGTCAGGGCCAGGAACGGCTGCTCCTCGGGCACCGGCATGCCCCGAACATTGAAGGTCCAGCCAAAGGTGTTGACCCCGAGGACGACAATGTTACGAATACGGTCATCCTCCACACGGTTTATCCCCAGCTCATCGGCAATGGCCTGGCCGTGGGCCCAGGTCTCCATCTGCCGCGCGGTCACCGAGGAGCGGGCACTCATGCTGGGCCCCGCCCAGGCCACCCGTTCCGAGGGGTCGGCCTGGCTGAAGGCATCGAACACCTGCCGATAACCCGCCTGCCACTCAGCCAAAAGGGTTGATCCTGTCTCGGGAAACCGGGCCAGCTCGATCTCGGGCAGGGCCTTGCCGGTCATCATCGCCTCCATCACCGGCTTGAATGCCACCTGGAATTCCTCGGGCGCCGTCAGGGACAGGTGGGCCATGTGATTCCAGAAGTGCAGATGCCTGAGAATGGTCTCAAAGGTCCAGGACTTGAAGCCCGTGACCCTCGCGAAATCAGCCTCTGCCAAAGGTGCCACCAGCGCGTTGAGCGCCTCGGACTCAGAAAGAAAATCGCTTGCTTGCTGCATATGCTGTTCCGCTTGTTATCCCGTGCCTAGCCTTCGTTATTCCCGGCTCAGGCGTCACTCGACTCTTCAATCACCATCATGACATCACCGGCGGCCATCTGCTGACCCACCTGCCCCCGAAGATCGGTCACCACACCGGCCACCGGTGCCAGTATTTCGTGCTGCATCTTCATGGCCTCAAAAACCGCGAGCCGCTGGTCCTTGTCGACGGACTGGTCGGGCTCCACCAGCACAGACACCAGTTGGCCGTGCATGGGTGCCATGACCTTGCCGCCTTGGGCGTCTTCCTGGGATTCCGGCGGCACCAGGTCGGTGTTGACCAGGGTCAGCTCGACCCGATCGCTGGTGATGTCCAGGGAAGCGCGGTCTGCCACGTGGTAGCCCAGCACCCACCTCTGACCGTCTACCACAAGGCTCGCCCTGCCCTCGCCCATAGCCTGCACGACCACCGTATGGCTGGCCTCGAGCACCTCCACCGCATAGTGTCCCGGCGCCTCCGTGGCGATGCTGGCGCTGACCCTATCCTGACCAAGGTCATAGTGGTGGTGGCGGGTTACCCTGCCTGTGGACACCCAACCCCGCAATTCCTCATTGACCGAGAGCGCGCTGGCGAAGTGCTGCTCCGCAGCCAGGGCCTGCTGCAGGGCAATGCCGGCGGCGAGGGTGGCACTGTCGTTGGTATCCGGCGCAAAGCCCTCGGGATAGTGGCGGTCGACATAATCCGTGGTGGCTTCACCGTCGATGAAGACCGGACTGTCCAACAGCTCCAGCAGAAACGCGCGGTTGTGGGTTACCCCGGTCAGGGTCGTACCCTGCAGCGCCGCGCGCAAACGCAGGCGAGCGGTTTCCCGGGTTTCACCCCAGGCAATGACCTTGGCCACCATGGAATCGTAGAAAGGGGATATGGCGTCACCGGTCTCAATGCCTGAATCTACCCGCACGGCCTCGCCCTCGGGCACGGCAAACAGGCTTACCGGCCCGGCACTGGGCAAAAAGCCGGCAGCGGGATCCTCGGCACACAATCGCACCTCGATGGCATGGCCAAAGAGGTCGATATCCTCCTGCTGGGCCGGCAGGGGCTCTCCCTGGGCGACCCGAATCTGCCACTGCACCAAATCGAACCCGGTGACACACTCGGTCACTGGATGCTCAACCTGCAGCCGGGTGTTCATCTCCAGAAAGTAAAATTCGCCACTGGGGTCCAGCAGAAACTCCACCGTGCCGGCGCCGACATAGTTCACCGCCCGGGCCGCCTCCACCGCGGCCTGACCCATGGCCTGCCGCAACTCCGGCGTCATCACCGGACAGGGGGACTCCTCCACCACCTTCTGATGGCGACGCTGCAGCGAGCAATCTCGCTCGCCCAAATGAATGACGTTGCCGTGGGTGTCGGCGAAAACCTGCACCTCGACGTGACGGGCGCCCTCCACCAAACGTTCCAGAATAAGATCGCCATTACCAAAGGCTCCCTCGGCCTCAGCACGGGCCAAAGCAATGGCCTGCTGTAAATCCCCGGGATCGGCGACCCGGCGCATGCCCCGACCGCCGCCACCTGCGGCCGCCTTGATCATCACCGGCATGCCCATGGCCTCGGCCTCACGGCACAGGGTCTGGTCGGACTGGTCCTCCCCCTGATAACCGGGAATACAGGGCACCTGGGCCTCCAGCATGGCCCGCTTGGCCAGGGCCTTGTCGCCCATCACCTGCACGGCCTTGGCCGGTGGCCCGATAAAGATCACGCCGGCGTCGGCACAGGCCGCGGCAAAGTCGGTATTTTCCGACAGAAAACCGTAACCGGGATGGATGGCATCGGCACCGGTCGCCTTTGCAGCGGCCAGAATCGCCTCGCCGTTCAGATAGGACTCGGCAGCGGTATTGCCCCCCAGGGGCACCGCGAGATCCGCGGTTCGTACATGCCGGGCGCCACTGTCCGCGTCGGAATAAACGGCGACGGTTTTCAGGCCCATGGCCTTGGCAGTGCCCATGACCCGCACCGCAATCTCACCGCGGTTGGCCACCAATACAGTCTCTATGGACTTCATGTTCTAAACCTCCTGGTGCCAGCTGGGTTTACGCTTCTCAAGAAAAGACGCGACCCCCTCGACACCTTCCTCGCCCTTCAGACAGGCGGTGAAATTTTCCGCGGCGAAGCGCATTTTCTGTTCATCGGGCAGATCCGGCAGGGTCCTGATCAAGGTTTTGGTCGCCGCCACGGCACCGGGGGCACAGGCCAGCACATCGGCTCGAATCCGAGCCTCAGCGGCTTCCAGACTGTCCGTATCGGGCACCACAATATTGAGCAGCCCCAAGGCCGCGGCCTCCTCGCCCTGGAAACGGGCGGCGCTGAGCATCAGGCGCCGGCCCGTGGCGTGCCCGCACTTCTGCATGACGTAGCGTGCGATCTGGGCCGGGGATATTCCGATACGGGTTTCGGAGAAGGCGAATCGGGCATCGGCAGTGCCGATGGTCACATCGCAGCAGCAAGCCACCCCCAGGCCACCCGCCATGGCCGCGCCCTCAATCACGGCGACGGTCACCAGGGGCAGACGGTCAAGGGTGTACAGCAGCCGGCCTATCGTCTCGCTCATGGCGATCACATCGTCGCTGGACGCCGTAGCCATGGTTTGAAATCCCTTCAGGTCGCCGCCGGCGCAGAAAAAGCCCCCCCGGCCCCGCAGGGTCAGGCCACGGATGTCCCGACTGTCCTGCAGGGCATCACAAATGCGCTGCAGGTCGGCGACCACTTCATCGGTGAGGGGGTTGCGTCGCTCGGGCTGGTTGAACCAGACCGTGAGCCAGCCCTGGGCCAGCTCACACTGGACTGAGTCTGTGGCAGGTAAGGTGGTCATAATCACATCCTCGCCACGCCAAAGCTGTTCGGTGTCAGGGTGCGCGAGCGCCCCTCCAGAACCGTCTCCAGGCAGAAGGCCAGCACCTTGCGGGTATCCCGGGGGTCGATGACGCCATGATCCAGCACCCGACCCGAGGTATAAAAAGCATCTTCCTGGGCGTCGAAGTGGGCCTGGATCGCCGCTTCCTGGGCGGCCAACTGCTCCTCGGGAATTTCAATGCCCTTGCGGGCGGCACCGGATCGGGCCACCTCACTCATGGTTTTGGCCGCACTCTGGCCGGCCATGACACCGGTGCGAGCGCTGGGCCAGGCAAAGAGAAAATCCGGTTCGTAGGACCAGCCGCACATGCCGTAGTTTCCGGCACCAAAACTTGCGCCAATGTACAGGCTGATTTTCGGCACCCGGGTGGTGCTCACTGCCTGGATCATCTTGGAGCCGTGTTTGATCATCCCGGCCTGCTCATACTCGGTACCCACCATGTAGCCGGTGGTGTTCTGGAAAAAGATGATGGGCAAATCGGCCTGGTCACAGGCCTGAATGAACTGGGCCACTTTGGTCGCCCCGTTCGGGTCAATCGGGCCGTTGTTGCCGATCACGGCACAGGCAATACCCGTGATACTGACATGGGCGCACAGGGTCGACACACCATAGCGGGGCTTGAACTCCTCGATCTCCGAACCATCCACCACCCGGGCCAGCACCTCGCGACAGTCGTAGGGCACCTTGGGGTCCGTGGGAATGGCGCCGGCCAGCTCCTCCGCGTCATAGCGCGGCGGTTGGTAGGCCCGACGCGGCACCGGGCTCGCCCGTCGATTCCAATCCAGGCGCTCGAATACCTCCCGGGCCTTGAGCAAACCGTGGGCATCATCCTCCACCAGGTACTCCACCACCCCCGAAACGCTGGCGTGCATTTCGGTGCCGCCCAGTTCCCGGTCATTGGCAATTTCACCGGTCGCGGCGCGCACCAGGGCCGCACCCCCCAGCGCCGCCATACCGTTCTCTTTCACACCAATCACGTAGTCGGACATCCCCGGCATGTAGGCGCCCCCGGCCGTGGAACCGCCATGGAGCACTACCAAGGTCGGTAGGCCCATGGCCGACATCTGCGCGAGGTTTCGGAAAATAGCACCAAAAACCGACCACAATTCGGTTTTGTACTGCAGTAGGTTGGCGCCAGCGCTCTCCACCAGATGAATCAGGGGCAATTTCTGGCGCTTGCAGATTTCCTGCAGTGACAGCGCGACCTCGCCGGTCTTGGTGGTCATGGCCCCGGCTGAGATGCCCGAATCATCCACCCAGATCATGCAGCGCACGCCGCCGACAAAACCAATACCCACCATGGCGGAAGCCCCCGGGATGCTGGTTTCCTGGTCCGGGTTATCCACGGCGAAGTTGGCCAGGGTATGCATGCGCAGAAAGGGCATACCGGGGTCCAGCAGACGGTGCAGACGATCCGAGGGCAGCAATTGACCGCGCTTTTCGAAGGTGGCCCGGCGTTTATCTGAAGCCGCCTGGGTACGGGCCTCAAGGGACCGCAACCGCTCAACAAAGGCCAGCATACTGGCCCGATTGGCCGCAAAGGCCTCGGAATTTGTGTCTACCTGGGATGCCACTGCAACCATCTCAGTCCTCCAGTAATGCAGCCGGTAGGGCGACCGGCGTGTCCAATAGAATTTGTGCGTAGCCCTTGGCCTGGGGGTCGTTACGAAGACTGGCCACGCCACCGCCCCCCAGCACATGGTGTAGAACAAAATTGATCGCCGGCAAACCGGGTAACAGGAAGCGCTCTATATCGGGCCGACTCATAAAGTGCTGAAAACGGCTGGCGACGTAGGCGGTGGTCAGGGTTGCGGCTATCCAGGGCAGATACTCGGGC
>JAAXJC010000157.1:0-15035 GCA_012270045.1 Luminiphilus sp. | reverse complement strand
GAGAACAGTCGTATCACCGGTGACGACTTGGGCCGGGTGCCGGCAAAGGCGCAGAAGCCCGCTGGAGCGCCCAGTCCCACTCCGGCCAGTTCCCGCATCAGCAGATCGGTCGCGCGGCGATCCGCGTGGCGGCAGGCGACCTTGACCGCCACCTCACGACTGCGGGTATAGCGCGCAGCATCACCCCAGTGACTCTCGTCACCGACCACTTCAACACAGACATCGACATAGTCCGGAGCGCCCATTTTCGACAGCTTGCGGCGGGCCCGTTGGATCGCCTCGTCTGCGAACACCCGGGCTTTTTCCGCGGCCCGCGCCCCGACATAAAAACCGATCATGCCGGCGCGCCAACCATCGGCCCAGGTCATCGAAGCCTTGTACTGGGCAGGGACGCCACGGCCCCGGGCCCCGGTGGCCCGGACCCGGTCAGCATCGACCTGCTCCAGGGTGACCTGGGTGAAGTCGCAGATGACATCCGGCAGCTGGTAGTCCGCCGGGTCGCCGATTTCATAGAGCAGTTGCTCACCGACGGTGCCGGTAGTAACGCAGCCACCGGTGCCCCGGGGCTTGGTAATGACCACGGTGCCGTCTGCATCGATCTCTGCTATGGGGTAACCCACCTCGTGCAGGGTATCGGCAACCTCGTGCCAGTCAGTGAAATTGCCGCCGGTAACCTGGGGCCCACACTCAATCAGGTGCCCGGCCAGGGAGCCCGCGGCCAGTTGATCGAGATCCTCCCGTTGCCAGCCAAAACGATGGATACAGGCCCCCAGGGTGACGGCACTGTCGACACAACGTCCCGTGACCACAATGTCAGCGCCCTGATCGAGGGCTTCCGCTATGGCAAAGGCGCCGAGATAGGCATTGGCACTGGCAATGGCGTCACGGGGCGGGGATGCCTCACCGGTAAACATTTCCACTGGGTCGGCATCCAGCACCTGATCCAGTTTCGGCATCAGGTCGTCGCCGGTGACCACCGCAACCTTGAGGGACAACCCCGCGTCCTGCACCCGCTGACGGAGCGCCAGGCCACAGGCTTCGGGATTAACGCCCCCTGCATTACTGATCAATTTGACGCCGGAGTCGGCAATGGCCTGGAGATTGGGGGCGACAATGGCGCTGACAAAATCAAGGGCATAGCCCTTGTCCGGATCGGCAGCCCTGGCCCGGGCCATGATCGACATGGTGATTTCGGCAAGATAGTCGAAAACTATGTAGTCCAGATCGCCTTCGGCCAAGAACTGCGGGAGTGCCATATCGGCCTCGCCCCAATAGCCCGTCGCACCGCCTATTCGAATCATGCCAAGCATCCCCGCGTGCACTGCGCCCCGGCAGCAGGGCAGCAGTACCAAAATGATTTTAATTCATTTAAACTGAATGATCTTCAGTATACGGTGGGCAGACGGTGTCAGCAACACCCCGCAACACCTCCAGGGAACGCATTGAGGCCAGGGAATCAACCATTCTCGACGCGGCCGAGGGTATCTTTTCCCGGTCCGGCTTTGACGGCGCCAAAATCTCGGATATCGCCCGGGCGGCCTCCGTTGCCGAGGGCACGGTTTACCTGTACTACAAAAACAAGCGGGATCTGTTGGCGGGTGTGGTCGGTCGATTCTGGAGTCAACTCACCCAGGGCGCCGAGGATGCCATTGATCCCCAAGCCGACGCCGCCCAACAGCTGGAGCAACTGGCCCGCTATCACCTGCAATCCATACTGGATCAATTCGAAGTGGTGTCACTCACCTACCGGGCCCGCCCCCAGCAGGAACAGGACCTGGATCAGGTGCGCGAGTACGTACGGGTATTTGATCGCATCATGCAGCGAGGGGTGGACCGGGGTGAACTCCCTACCGACACCCCGATCGGCCAACTACGGGATGTCTTTTTCGGCACGCTGGAGTTCTCCGCGCGAACGCTGAAGCTCAGGGGACAGGCCTACGACCACAGCATTGTGAGCAACCTGTTGTTGCTGATGCTGGGTCGGCGTCACGGCGATGCCGGGACCAACGGGGGGAACAACCCCAGTAACCGTGACCTGATGCAGAGGTTGGAATCGATTCAGGAACAGCTGGAAAAAAGAGGGGCTTGGTAGGCACTAACACCCTCATGTAGCCGGCCCAATGGCGCGGCTACCCCAAGCCCAACGACTTCCCTGTCGAATCCAGCGACATCCTGGTCACTGGTACCTGCTTACTTTTCCCTCATTGATAGGGGTGAAGGCGTCCGTGCCTCTGCACCTACCGTGCCAACCACCCGTCCCGCTGCTAATCCAGTCCGGGTGATTCCCGCGCCGCTGCCCTTAAAGTGAACCGGGAACGACCCAGCCGGCCCACCAGGCATCGGAGCCATCCGGGTTTACCGCACCCATGTAGTCCGTGGCATCCAGATAATCACCGTCGGCCACCGACTCTGGGAATATGCCGTTGATGGCATCCCAGTCCAGAGGCACCAGACCGGCCGCTTCCGGTGCCTGGGAACTGAGCAATGCATCCAGGGCGGCATCGGTCTCCACCACGGTAGACGCATCAAAGGCGACGTTGGACCCCGACAGCATGCCGTGCACGCCCTCGCCCTGACCGCAATCCTGAATCCAGTTGTTGATCACCAGTGCGGTACCCACCAGCGCCTCGGAACCGGAACCGTCCACGTTGATGCAGGTATCAACCGCTGTCTCTGAGCTGTCAGCCACCGTGACCACGGTGTTGTGGAAGAAGCCGCCGGAGCGCTTTTTGAAGTTCAGGCTGTAGGAGGCGCGATCAGCGACCTTGTCGTTGATGATCGTGACATTGGCGAGGGTTGGCTTGGACAGGAAGCCGTCCGCCGAGCCCTCGGTATCCATTTCAAAAGCTTCACCCTTTGAAGCGCCCTGCTTGACGATGATGTACTGCAGGTTGCCCTGATAGCCCTCATCCCAGTCCACCGAATCATCGTTGTTGTTGCTGAAGACACCGTGCTTGAGATTGACCGTGCCGCCATAAAACTCTATGCCGTCATCCGAGTTACCGTGCACCTGGATGTAATCCATCTCGGTACCACGGCCCACCGCCACCAGGGAAATGCCATTGATTTCGTTGCCGGTAGAGAACTCATAGCCACCCTCGGCAACCACCACGTAGCGCAATACGCCGCTACTGTCCTCGGGATCGTAGCCACCGGCAAATCCAGATTCACCCTCGGAATCGATATCGCAGTAGCTACCACCCGCCGCACACTCGTTATGGGGGGCATAGCCGTGCATGATCAGGCCACCCCACTCGCCGGAGCCATCAAAGCCGTCATCATCAGAGGAAAAGATAATGGGAGCAGACTGGGTGCCCATGGCCATCAGTTGACTGCCACGGGTAATCACCAGATTCGCGAAAGTGCCGGTCTTACCCAGGACATGAACGCCAGCTTCGATGGTAAGGGTGACATTGCGCACAGAGGAGCCATCCGCCAGGGTGCCGTCGCCATTGGTCTCCAACTGACCGTTACCGTTGCCCACTGTAACCCGACCTTCCATCAGGTAATCCACACCCGCTGTCAGGGTGAGGTCAGAGGACACCGTGGGCGGCAGCAGGCACAGTCCCGCTTCCAGCTCATCCGTGCCGGCCGGGCAGGAGGCTTCCGGCACACTGGGGTTACCGACGGTGCCCTCAATGGTCCAGCCAGCCCACCACACATCGCTGGCATCGGGGTTCACCGCGCCCACGAAGCCCGTGGCGTCCAGGAAATTGACGTCTGCCACCGACTCCGGGTAAGCATCATTGATTGCCGCCCAGTCGACACTGCTGGTCAGGAGAGCCGCAGGGGCCTGGGACGCGAAGTTATCATCCAACTGGGCCGGCACCGCGGCGATGGTGCCGTTGTCCAGGCCGGTGACGTTGGCGAGACTACCCTGGTCACCGGAGCCGGAGGCACAATCCTGAATCCAGTTGTTCAGCACCAGCGCCTCACCTACCAGCGCCTCGGAACCCGAGCCGTCGACGTTGACACAGGTGGTCAGCGCCGTTTCTGAATCGGGGGACACGGTGACTACCGTGTTGTGGAAGAAGCCACCGGAGCGCTTTTTGAAGTTGAGGCTGTAATCCGCCCGGTCCGCGACTTTATCCGCGACCACGGTGACGTTGGCCAGTGTTGGCTTGGACAGGAAGCCGTCTGCCGAGCCCTCGGTGTCCATTTCAAAAGCCTCACCCTTTGAGGCGCCCTGCTTGACGATGATGTACTGCAGGTTGCCCTGATAGCCCTCATCCCAGTCCACCGAATCATCGTTGTTGTTGCTGAAGACACCGTGCTTGAGATTGACCGTGCCGCCATAAAACTCTATGCCGTCATCCGAGTTACCGTGCACCTGGACGTAGTCCATCTCCGTGCCGCTACCGACAGCCACCAGGGATATGCCATTAATTTCGTTACCGGTGGAGAACTCGTAACCACCCTCGGCAACCACCACGTAGCGCAACACGCCGCTGCTGTCCTCAGGGTCGTAGCCACCGGCAAATCCGGATTCGCCCTCGGAGTCAATGTCGCAGTAGGAGCCGCCCTCAGCACATTCGTTGTGGGGTGCGTAACCGTGAATAATCAGACCACCCCATTCTCCCGAACCCTCGTAACCGTCGTCGTCTGAGGAAAAGATAATGGGGGCATCAGCGGTACCCGCCGCCAGCAGCTTGCTGCCCCGGGTGATCAACAGGTTGGCAAACGTGCCCGACTTGCCCAACACCTCAACTCCGGGCTCAATGGTCAGGGTTACCGACTGCACGTCTGAGCCGTCTGCCAGAGAGCCATCGGCATTGGTCTCCAACTGACCGTTACCGTTACCCACGGTTACGCGATCGGACATCAGATACTTGACGCCAGCCGACAGGGTCAGGTCCGCCGAGATGGTTGCAGGCAGCTCACACAGCCCTTCACTGACCTCAGAGGTGCCCTCGGGACAGGACGCTGGTGTCTCTCCACCCCCGGAGTCGCCACCCCCCGAGTCGCCGCCCCCGGAATCACCACCGCCATTATTGGGTGGTGCCTCAATATTGATGGTGGTGCTGTTGTCACCCGAGCAGGCGACCAGAAAAATCATTAAAACCGAGCTGAGAAGATGCGCCTTGAGAGTTCGCGTCATGGTCCTTGGTCTCTATCTATGAAGTGGATTGAAGCCTTAAAACTGCCAGTCAAAGCCCAGCTGAACCGCAGAACCCCGGGTGTAGGTCTGGAACACCTGACCGCCCTGGGTGTACTCGACGTCCTCATCCAGCAGGTTCTCCAACTTGGCCTTGAAGGTCAGGGCGTCGGATATGTTGAATCGGTAAACAAGATTGAGGTCCAGTCGCGGCTCAAGGTAAACATCGGGCTGTCCGGATACGCCGACATCGGCAATGGCTTTGCCGTTCTGGTTCAGCAACAGGGTCAACTGGTGCCCGGCGCTGACGCTGTCAAAACCCAGTATCAGGTTCGCCGTGTACTCGGGTTGGCCCTGTAGGGCACGAGCCTCCTGGTTGTCGGCGGTGACCTCAGATTCTATGAAAGCGGCATTGAAAGCGAGGAATAGCGTCTGGTCGTAGCCGTCCCCGAGCATGAATTCAAACCGGCCGTCCACTTCGACGCCATAAAGTTCCGCGGCATCGGAATTCTGGAAAGTACGGGAGTTGCCAGCGGTTCCCGAAGCCGCCAACACCACACGCTCAATGGGCTGGTCCATGTCTTTGTAAAACAGGGCCACCGACAGACTGTCCATCTCGGACAGGTACCACTCCCAACGCAGATCCGCGTTGATGATGTCGGAGATTTCCAGAAACGGGTTGCCCCGAATTCGGACGTTGAATTCATTGTCATAAAAAGTTGCGTTAGCCGCCTCCTTGAAATCGGGTCGTGCAACAGTTTGGGACAGTGCAAAGCGCAGCTGGTGTTCATCGTTCAGGAACCAGTTGATCCCCAGACTGGGCAGCAGGCTGTCCTCATCAATCACGGACTGCACGGCAGCCTGATCACCCTGCAGGGAGAAGGTGTCGGTTACCTGATTGAAGGTTTCATAACGCGCTCCGACAAGAACCTGCCAGGTGGCATCGAAGGTATGGTCATACATCAGGTAGGCGCTGTCGTAGTCCAACTCGGCGTCGTAGCTATCCGAGGCCAGGGTTTTGTCGACGAACACCAACCCGGTATTAGGGCTGTTGGAGATGCCGCCCTGGGCACCCGGCGCGCAGCCCGGGCCGCCGGAACCTTGGCCATCGCAGGTATAGATGACCTCGGATACCAGCAGATTATCCGTGCGCAGCAGGTCATCCCGGACCTGATTGACATTGAAACCATAGGTGGCGCTATCGGATTCCCGCTGGCGGCGAATCACCTGCAGGCCACCCTTTAGCTGGCCGAAACTGGCACCGGCATCGAATACATCCCAGAGCAGATCCACGGACATGTCCAGGTTGTCATCCACCAGTTCATCGTAACGACGGATGATGGTGCCGGGCTCCAGAATGAAGCCATTGAACAGGTCGGACTGTTGGTCGTTGGGCTTCTGAAAGTCAAAGCGCTCTTTCAACAACTCCGGATCGGTTGCACTGGAGGTGGCGCTGAAGTCAAACTCCCGGCGATCCGGCGCATAGCGATCAGCCTGGCTCAGGGTTGCCTGCCAGTCGAGAATCAGCGTTCCCGCTGGATTGAGGAAGTGTGAACCCAGCAGTTGGCTGGAGAGGTATTGCCGCTCTTCCCACTGGATGGTCTGGCGCAGCAGCGCCTGGAATTCATCACCCTCCTGACCCACCGAACGCTCCAGCTGGCTCTCGGTCACCCGGGAGGCCACGGTATTCCACTCGAAGGTGTTATCACCAACGTTCCAGCCCAGCGATAACAGGCCATTGGCCTGAATGACATTGCTGTATTGGCGGTACAGGAAGTTGTCCGCCACCTCGCCCTGGGATTCGTAGCTGTAGCGCTCGCCATCTGCACGCTTACTCCACTCGTTGGAGTAGTTGATGGCGGCGTAGACCCCAAGGTCGGAGTTATCAAAGACAAACAGATCCCCGAAGTTGACGCCGACCTTCGCGTCGGGACGTACCTCCTCAAAATCCGGATCAAAGCCGTCTTTTATCAGGATGGCCCCGGCGCGTCGCAGTTCACCTGCGGTGTAATCATCAAGGGGAAAGACCTGTCCGGTATTACTGTCGACGGCTTCGCCTGAACTGAGAAATTCGGAGATCACCGACAGGGCCGGGTCTTCGACTCGGGTGCCGTCATCCCATCCCAGAAAATCAAAATCACCCTGCAGTGGATCGACAAAGGCGGTCTCCCCGGTCAGGCCCGAGGTGTAGCCGCCCTGCACATTCAATCCCAGCAGACGATCATCTGGAAAGGTCTTGGTATTGATTACCAAATTGCCTCCGGTGGACTCACCGGGCATATGGGGCAGGAAGGTTTTCTTGATATCCAACTGGCTGACAAAATTTGACGGAAAGAGATCCAGGGGCACCGTGCGCTTGGTGGGGTTGGTCGAGGGCATGGTGGCGTTATTCAGGGTCGCGGACACGTAGCGCCCGCCCAGCCCACGGATGAACACATACTTATCATCCTGAACCGATATCCCGGGCACCCTGACGACCGAGGCAGCAACATCCGAGTCGGAAAATCGGGTCAGCAGTTCAACTCCGATGGTATCGACGATATTGGCGGTATCGCGCTTGCTCAGTTCCAGACCCGAAGGGTCAAAACTGGCCACGACAAAGACCTCCTCGAGGGCGGGGAGGCCCACCTGCATGACCTCTGACTCGTCGGGGCCTTCAATCTCGAACCGCACCGAGCGAGTCAGCCCACCCACAACCCGGAGGGTACCGGTCTGCTCGGCCACCCTGGCCCGGTAACGGCCTCGGGGCAGGCTGACGCTGACAGAGCCAGAGGCATCCGTCTCCAACACCCCGCTGTAGCCGGCGATGAAAACCGATTGGCCCGGCGCCGGATTATTCCCCTGCACGACGCTGATCACCACGGACCCCTGGGCCGCGGCTTTGCGATCGGCAATACTCTCTGTCTGGGAATAGGCGGTTACAAAGACTTCGTTACTGTCCAGTTGGGCGATGGCATCGACCAATTGCCCGGCACCGGAGCTGAACCGGGTAGTGACCCCCATGCCCTCTGCGTTGACCGTCAGGGTATGCAGGCCATCGCCACTCAGGTCAGTCAGGAGAGAGCCGTCTTCGCCAGTGACGCCCAGGTCAATCTGGTTGACCTGCACCGTAGCACCAGCCACTGGACTGCCGTCGGCAAAGGCATAAACCAGCAGCTCATCGGCGGCCTGCCCGGGCACCGCGCTCATGCAAGCCCACAGCAAAAAAGCCAATGACTGGGACACCAGCGCCTGTCGGCGCGTGGCAAACCCCGGGAGATAAATGCAACTGTTGGACTGGTCCATAGCCGCGCACTCTAGGGGCGATCAATGACCGTTTGATTTCACTGGCTTGAAGGTAATTTGAAGCATTTGTGAAGGTTAGGTGACAGCAAAAGCCGGCCCACTGAGCTGAACCGAGGACAAAAGAATCAGCTATGGACTACCTTGAGCCCGCTATCGGTCCTTACCCTTCAGATAGGCCTCCCGGGCGGCGACCCCCTCGGCGTCACCAAGACCCACCACCAGGCCGTCTGCGTCGGCCCAGCTACGGGCGGTGCCCAGCATCTGCTCGGTGACCGCATTGACGTGCCTTTTGGTCGACAGCAGTGCATGTGAGGCTTTGGCGGCCAGGGAGTCAGCCAGTTTGGCAGCAGCCTGGGGCAGGGATGACTCGGGCACTACCCGGTTCAGAAAACCGATGGCCTGGGCCTCTGCGGCCTCGAAAGGCCGGCAGGTCATCACCAGTTCCTTGGTGCGCGCGGGACCTATTTCACGAACCAGCCGGGGTATACCACCCCAGGCCAGGGGGATACCCAGATCCACCTCGGGGATGGAAAATTTTGCCGAATCGGCGGCCAGACGCAGATCACAGGCGGCGGCCAACACCAGGCCGCCCCCCACGCACCAGCCCTGAATGGCGGCAATGGTTACCGCCCGCATTGACTCCACGGCCTCGGCCATCAACCGCCCCTGATCTGCCGCCGCGCGCAGGTCCCCCTCGGGCTGCCCCTGGAAAGTACCCAGATCAGCCCCGGCGGAAAACGCCCTACCGGCGCCACCCACCACAACCACTTTGACGTCCGAGTTCGTATCGAACCACCGAGCGGCTTCGGCAATTTCTGCCAGCGCCTCCCGGGACAGGGGATTGAGTTTCTGCGGTCGGTTCAGGGTCAGGCGCCCAATGGCACCCTCGACTTCGGCGGTAAGGGTTTTAAACGCCATGATTGCCCACCTGTTTGATCGAAAAAGCCAGCATAAACCACGGCGCCGAAATTGAAACGGGGCCGCGACCGGTGGTGGAGGCTGATTTCTCATCTATACTCACCGACAGGCAGCGTCGGGGCCTACCGATCCGCCGGAATCGTATGCCCGACGTTTGACCTGTGCCTGGGGTAGCCGGGCACATCCACCAGGGAGGGTTTTATTGTGCAGGAACAATTGGGACAGGCATCGGAAATTTATAATCTGGTAGTCGCCTTTTTGGTGAACTACAGCTTCCAGATACTGGGGGCGATCCTGATACTGATTATCGGGATCTACCTGGCAGGGAAAATTTCCAACTGGCTGTTCGGCTTCTGCCAGTCCAAAAATCTCGATATCACCCTGAGCCGTTTTATTGCCAATGTAGTAAAGCTGTTGTTCATCCTGATGGTCGGGATCATTGCCCTGGGCAATATCGGGATCAGCGTCACGCCCTTTGTGGCTGCCATCGGTGCCTTATCACTGGGTGCCGGCCTCGCACTGCAGGGACTGCTGTCCAACTACGGCGCCGGTCTCAACATCATTCTGACCCGGCCGTTTGTCGTGGGTGACACCATCTGCGTCCAGGGCGTGACCGGGGTGGTCACCGAGGTGACCCTGGCTTTCACCATACTGCTGGACGAGGACGACGTCCGCATCACCATACCCAACAAGCATATTGTCGGCGAAGTGATCCACAACTCGGGGCCCGTGTCGCTGGTGGAAATAGATTTCCAGGTGGCCCCTGATACCGATGTTCCCGGCGTTTTGAAAACCGCGATGGAAGCGGTGCGCGCCACCGACGGCCTCGACGACGAAACCAATGCCCTGTTCGGCGTCAGCAAACTGTCGGGTGCGGGACTGGAAATTTCAGGGCGGATCTGGGTTCCGACGGAAAAATACTTCCACTACAAGTACGCTATCATCGAGGGCCTGCACGATCGACTTCGGGCTGCAGAAGTCACGCTGGTGATTCCGGCCCAGGAAGTGCGCCTACAACAGGACTGAGACACTGGCAACGTTTGACGCCGAGAACGCTGTCATTGAGCAGACACGAACTGAGCCCTAACGCGCGAAATCCAGGGTCAGCAGCAGTCGTGCGGCGCCAGAGGCCACGTCCGGGGAACGATGCACCAGGCCGCCCTGTTCGTTGCCGACCCAGCCTTCACCTTTCATCAGCGAGACATCGCCGGCCGCCAGCTTGTGCAGCTCTGGGGAGCGATGCATGGCCGTGGATTGGCCTTCCGCAGGACGCCCAAGCGACAACCCTCCGGGCCCAGGGCACGCTGAATCCGCTGATAACCATTCAGTTGCCTCGCCCTCATAGGTAGTGACCAGGCGACAGGGTACATGGTCGACATGAAAGCGCGGACACATTGCACGGCGCAGAACGGTGAGACGTAGCCCTACCCGGGTAAGATCAAACAGACAACAGAACATGTCCGCCAGCTCTGCTATGTCACGGGTCAATGGCCCGTGACTGATTGCCGGCAACACATTCTCCAGACCCGCCGAAGCGCTTTCAGGCTCGGTTATCAGGCTGATTTCCAGATTCGGCTGCAGGTCGATCAATTGCCGTGCCGAAGCCCTGAGTTCGCGGGCCAGAGTGCGATGCCAGACCACCATGTTGACGTCATGGTCATAGATGCCGGGGAGTACTGTGGGGTCTTCGCCCGATACCCACCGCCGCTGCAGCCTGTCGGTCGGTTGCGCCTCGATCGCCGAGGGGGCAGTAGCGGTCATGCGGCCTGCTCCCAGGCCGGAAAAGGATCGGGCAACGTCGCCCAAAAATCCCGTCCCCGCAGCAGTTGCTCGTCGCTGAGGAGGCAGGCGTCCAGTGCCTGCCGTATGCGCTCCTCATCCAGGCCCTGACCTATGAAGACAAGCTCCTGGCGCATATCGCCGAAGGGCTCAACCCACTGCTCACTGATACTGGCCAGGTAATCCGGGTCGTCGGGCCAGCGGTTCCGCGGTACCGCCGACCAGAACATGCCACCAAACCCGTAGCGCGCTATGCCACCGGCTTGACTCCACTGGCCAGCGAACTCGGGGCGGGTCGCCAGCCAGAAATAGCCCTTGGACCGCAGAAGCTTGCCGTAGCCTTCAGTTCCGTGGAGAAAATTGTAGAATTTCTCGGGATGAAATGGCTTGCGAGCGCAGTAGGTAAAACTGCTGATCCCATATTCTTCCGTCTCTGGTACGTGCTCACCGCGCATTTGCTTGAGCCAACCCGGCGCCTGCTGCGCGCGCTCAAAGTCAAATAGCCCCGTATTCAGAACCGAACCCAGGTCCACCTCGCCATGGGCGATGGGCAGCAATTTCGCGTCTGGATTCAGCGTGCCCAGAATCGCCTTGAGCCGCTCAACCTCCTCTGCTGTCACAAGATCTACTTTGCTCATCAAAATGACATCAGCAAACTCCACCTGTTCAACCAAAAGGTCGGCCACACTGCGCTCATCATCTTCTCCCAATGACTCGCCGGTGTCCTGCAGGAACTTGGCCTCCTCGTAGTCCTTGAGGAAATTGACCCCATCCACCACCGTCACCATGGTATCGAGGTCAGCGATGTCCGATAGGGAGACGTCTTCCTCATCGGAAAAAGTGAACGTTTCGGCAACCGGTAGCGGCTCGGAAATCCCCGTGGATTCGATGACCAGGTTATCGAAACACCCCTGCTTGGCGAGCTTGGCAACCTCAATCAAAAGGTCTTCACGCAATGTGCAGCAAATACAGCCGTTGCTCATCTCAACAAGTTTTTCTTCGCTGCGACTCAGGGTCACTTCATTTTTTATGATGGCGGAATCAATATTGATTTCGCTCATATCATTAACGATGACGGCTACCCGACGTCCCTGCCGATTGCTCAGAATATGACTCAGCACCGTGGTCTTGCCCGCACCGAGGAATCCTGACAACACGGTGACTGGTAGTTTTCTGGTTACATCCATGGCTTGTTCACCTCTCCTGATTCTCGGGGCAGGTATCAGCGCCCACTGACTCGGTCATCTCGACAGAAAACACAGCAAGCAACCGTTAAAGCGGTGTCGCAGCAACACGCAGCCACGTCAGCTCGTGGGGACACACCGCACTCCGATCTACCGTGCCAGCCAGCCGCCGCTATTCCCCTGCAAAGGTTTGTCCCAAAAAACCCTTACTTGATTGCAGCAGCGCACTCGCAATCGCCACTCGCCCGGCACAATCTAAAGTTCAAAACATGGCTCACAGCGACCAGAATTGCCCCAACCAGGGTCAATAACGTCTCGCCCCCCTCGCCAAAGAAACGATGCCCAACTGTTGCCGCGGCGACCAAGAAGAGAATACCCAGGAGACCCGCAGTGGCGACCCAAACGCTACGATGTTGGCGGCAGCCCAGTGTCAGGGCGTACAGACTGATGGGAATAACCGACACCAGCAGGAGCTTGTGAGCCCATTCCTCCTGCAATCCAAATGCCGCCAAAGGAGGAAACAGGGTCAGCGCGATGGGTAACGCCAGACAATGCAGAACGCACAATGCGGAAAGACTGACAGCGGCCTTATCGGCAGTGGGTACTAAAGGTGTCATTGAAGCAAACTTCGTCATTGGGTTAGGCGTTGGCGTGCACGCACCTGTCGCACAGCCCGTTGACTTCCAGTTGGGAACTGATCGACGCAAACCCCGCCGCACTGGCCGCGCTCGCCATGGCCGCCACGGCCGAGCTGGACAGGTCAATTTCCTCCACCCTGCGGCAGGAATTGCAGATTAGAAATTGTGGCTGCAAGTGCTCATGGGCGCAGGACAGGTGCGAACAGGAGATGTACTTGTTCGCCGTCTCCAGCCTATGGACAAACTGCTGCTCCTGGAGGAAATCCAGAATTCGGTACACGGACATGGCGGGCATGGGGTTATCACTATCTGCATTGCAGCGCTGCGCAATCTCATAGGCCGATAAGGCCGCCTCTTCCTGCACCAGGACGTCCAGCACCTGCCTGCGCCTGGGAGTGAGGCGGATGCCACGCTCAACACACTTTTCTTCGACACTCGACAGTATATTTTTGCTGTTCACCATGGGTTTAAAGGTCTTTCGGTTTCGTGTCGCCAACTAAATGATACAGTGTATCGTATCTTAATCAATCCGTGCCGTCTGCATCGATTTGTACTCCCAACCGCCGGTTGCCATGGAACACCTTTGGCAGCCTTATTGATCAGTTAAGCCGCTGCCCTCAACCCCATAACCCGGGGGACGGCGGGAATATTCGCCCCGCTTCAATCGACAGCGGCTCAGCCACATCCTCCCGTTGCCACAGTGGACCGTCCAGGTCGACAAAGTCCGTATGCTGGGCAACAACCAGCGCCGGGGCCATCGCCAGGGATGAGCCCAGCATGTTGCCGACCATGACGTGCTTGCGGTGACGCCGGCACCAATCCGCCATCTTCAGTGCCTCGGTCAGACCACCACACTTATCCAGTTTTATGTTGATGGCGTCGTAGCGATCGGCAATGCGCTCCAGGTCTGCAAAACCCTGGCAGGACTCGTCGGCACACAGGGGCACCGGATAGTTCAGGCGCTCCAGCCCGTGGTCTTTGGCCACCGGCAGGGGCTGTTCCAGTAGCGCCACATCCAGCCTGGCCAGGGCATCACCCAGGGCCTCCAGCAAACCCCTGTTCCAGCTGCCGTTGGCATCAATTACCAGACGAGCATCGGGACGGGCACTCCTGACCGCCTCCAGGCAGGCCAAGGTGTCCTCGTCACCCAGCTTGAGCTTGAGCTGCTTCAGGTGAGGTACAGCCAGAGCCTGTTCGGCCATGTTCTCCGGTCGATCCAGGGTGACAGTGAACAGGGTTTCCACCGGCATCAGCTTGCAACCGGTCAGCTGTTCGATGCCCCCCGCCTGCTTGGCACGCAGGTCCCACAAGGCGCAGTCAACGCCATTACGACTGCCACCCGCGGGCAGGTCGATCATGCCAGACGGTGCTATCAGTTGACTGACGTCACCCTCGGTAAAGGCCGACAACTGGGCCGTCATCGATGCGACGGTCTCACCCAGGTAATCCACCCCCATGGTCTCGGCATGGCCCGACAGGCCGGCCTCAGAAAGGGTCACGGTCAGCACATCGATGTGGGTTACCACCTCACCGGCAGTGACGAAGGGCGCTTTCAAAGACCATCGCCTGGGATGGATACTGAGCTTCAAAGCGGCGGCCCCCGACCCGCCAACTCCACCAGCAGCCCGTCCATGGGGTGACGCAGGGGGTCGAAACACGGCAGTCCCGTCTGGTGACTGGTGTCGGCGCAGACCTCTAGAGCGGCCCCGTCCTCAAGCGCCTTGGTGAGCAGGCTGATGCCCACAACCCGGGCCGCCGGATTGGTCAATCGGGCCGCCGCTTCATAGCGCTGGATGCAGGTCTGGAGCTCCGGAATGGCAAAGTCGTCAAACTCATCGATGGTCAACCTGCCGGGCTCGGGACACAGCAGCAGGGCGTCGGGCTGGCTGCCGTGCACCAGCCCCAGGGTCACTGCGGCATAGGCGGGGTGAAACAGCGACCCCTGCCCTTCGATGACGTCCCAGTGATTTTCAGCCGCGTCGGGTGTCAATTGTTCGCAGGCGCCGGACAGGAAGTCGGCGACAACCCCATCCACGGGGATACCACTGCCGGCGATCATAATCCCGGTTTGCCCAGTGGCACGAAAGGTGGCGTCAACGCCCGCATCGGTCAGCGCCCTGGCGACCGCCAGAGCGG
>JAAXJC010000207.1 GCA_012270045.1 Luminiphilus sp. | reverse complement strand
GCGACATCCTCAACATCTGAAAACGCCGTGCCCGCACTACTCGCGAAGCCTTCCACGCCCAGATACTTCTGCACCGCCCGATGAATGTGAGCCGGGGTCAGGATGATGCCATCCTCGGATACCTGCAGGGTGTTGGGATCTATCCTGCGGGCGAAATGCAGTTCATCGCTTGATCCCACCACGCGATTACCCCAGCGCGCACCCTGCTCCATAATCATGTAGGAGCCAATCGGCCAGTGGTCCTTGCCGTTGCCATCGTTGTACATATTGGTGCGCCCAAAGTCAGAGCCCACCACCAGCAGGATGCGATCCGCCAACCCAAGTTGCTCGGCGTAGTCCCAGAAGAAGTACATGGCATCGGCGAAGTGGTTGTAAAGCGCCTCATGGATGGGGTCGTGGTCTTCGTGGGAATCAAACCCTCCCAACACCAGATCGGCGCTGGAACCCAGACCCGACTGGAACACCAGCAGGGCACCCTGCATCTGCTGCTTGAGATTGGACCAAAAATTGAAGGTGCCCACCTGAAACTCAGTGGGCTGTTCAAATTCATTCTCGGGGGGCAGCTGGTCAGACAGCCTCGCCAAGCCCTCACGGCCCTCTCTGGCGGACTGGAGGTCAGTCAGGCTACGCCGCTGACGCGGGGTGAGATCGGGCCTGGCCAGCATCCGGGTGATTGACTCCGCGGCAAGCCGCTGGGCCTCGGAGATCTCCAGATCCGGGCGGATCTGGCGGTCGGGATTCCAGGGATTCTGGGTTGGCCGGGTGAGTTCCCGCAAGCGGGACACGTCATCAAAACGGTTGTAGGTGATGATACCTGCTGTCCGGGAAGTGCCTCCGCCATAAACCGAGTAGGCCAGGGGCTGATCCGGCGTGTTGGCCGCTGCATGCAAGGCCGTCAGTGACGGGCGGCCCTCGGCATTGCTGCCGGTCCAGTTGTACAGGCGTCCGGTCTGGTGGGAATTGGTCTGGGCATCGACACCGTTGACCACCACCATGTCGGCGCCGAATCGATTGAAGAAATTGGCGTTGTCCGCGATGGGCGCGTACAGAATGTTGCCGGCCTCACCCGGGTCGGCGGTATCCGCCCAATTATTGATCTTCAGTTCGCCCGGGGTATTGACCTTGGGGTCACAGAGTTGGGTAACGTCAGCACCACCATCGAGTTGCAGCGTCACCAGCAGTTTGCCCTCGTAGGGCTCCAGACCGTTGCCCCAGACCCGGAAACCGGCGCCGCCAGCACACAGGCCGGCACCCATAGCCAGGCTCTGTACGAACTTCCTGCGGGTGGGGCGATAAGCGGAATTCTTGGCCATGGTACGCAACTCCCTCAGTCGTGCAGGTACGGGTAGCTGGTCATCAGACCCTGCAAAATCAGTGTCCAGCCACGCATGGTCCCCTTTGGATCACCCTCCCGCGCCCACCAGTCCACGCCCTCGGGGATATCCAGATTCCAGACATGCCAAATTTCGCAGTTCGAGCCGTCGTTGTTGAACCAGTCACTCTCGGCGGCCACCCCATTGGAGTAGGCGAGGAAGGTATCAACCAGGCCGGCACGCACCTCGGGATCCAGGGCTTCCCCGGTCGCCCGAAGATATATGTCGTCTATTTGCTTGCGCAACGCCACGGCACCCTCTGTGGTGGGGTCGTATACCTGGGCACGGACCGATACATCCGCCACCACGGAATCCTCCGGATGCCCCTCGTTCATCATGGAAACGAGATTGACGGTGGCTTGATAATCACCTGCCGCCAGATCGAAGCCCAGGGAAAAACCGGCATTGGTATGGGCGTAATAAATCTGTGTGCCATCACCTTCCGTGTGCAACCAGCCCCGGGGGTGCACCTCACCGGTCTCGCTATCCGTCCAGGTCATGGGGTCAAAGGCGTCACTGTCCTCGAACTCCGAGGCGAGCATTGAGGCTACCAGTCGACCACTTTTACGGATCTCAACACTTTCAACGCCCATGTGGGAGCACCAGCCTTCCCAGCGATCGTCAGTGCTGTTTTCCTCGTCCTGTATGCAACCCAGAGGCGAGCTGTCCAAAAAGCGCAGACTGACCCCACCCCCACCGGTGCTGAAGTCCAACTCCCGCTGGTAGTACTGGGCCTCGTCCTGGGGCAATGACGCGTCCCTCATCAACTCGTAACCGGCCGTCACCAGTGCCATGGGGTCCGTGTTCTTGTCCATATGGGTGAACACCTGGCGCTGTTCTGGGGGGCGGTAAAAATCCTCCAGCACCACCTGGCAGGCCAGGTCCACTGCCATTTTTTCGGTGACATTGGACATCAACGGCGTCAACTGGCGATTGCGCTGGGTCACCGCGGCGCCGTCAATGCCGCCGTAAAAGGTGGCGTAACCGCCCCACTGACGGTTGAAGTTACTCAGCCGCTCATGATGATGGGCATTGTTACGCCAGTGCTCGCCCCAGGTGCGGCCAAAAACCGCACGGTTTTTTCGGTCCAGTTCTTCAGGCGTTAGCAGTCTGCCACGACCTACATGGGCCAGGGCTGCCTCCCGGGTTTCATCCAGGCCGGCCTCAGCAGAGGCTGTCCGGTACCAGGACGACAGCACCATGTCGGCCAACAGGGACTTCACTTTAAAACCGCCAGCCTCAAAGCCGGCGGCGAGTTCATCAATCAGCGCCTCCTGGGCGTTGTAGGCCAGCAACTGGGCTTCATAACCTGGCAGGTTGCGGTCGGTAGGCGCTGACAGTGCCTCGGTACCAAATACCGCCGGCCACCAGAACTTGACGGTTGCCCGCTTGAAGCGCGGATGCTCGGCTATGCGCGCACCCAGCCACTGAAGGCTGTCCTTGCCCCCGGTATGGGTCTCTCCTTCAAAACCCGGGGCACGCATATCCCGATACCAGGTATCACCCTCCTGATAACCCGTGGAACCCGCCTCACCGCCATACCACTCCGGGTGCTTGTAGGAATCGGGCAGGGAGTCCATGCCGCCATGCTGATCCAGGTAGTGCCCGGCGTCACCAAAACTCTGGTAAGTACCAGCCACCGGATCCATACGTTCATGGCAGACCGTGCAGGCGGGGTTGTTCATGGTTGGATTATTGGTGTCAGCCAGCGCAACCGGATCAGTGGTTCGGGGCGCTGAATTCTCAATGTCGATGTCCAGAAAGTGGTAATAGGTCCAGCGCGCCCGGGCCCGATTGCGGTTCGTATCCGTGGAAGGGTAGCGGCCCAACCAGGCCGGCATACTCAATATGCCCGCGTGGGGCCACTCATGGTAGCCGCTGAAGGTTGTCTCGCCGGTTTCATCATCAAAATAGGTATCGTCGTCGAAGGGAATGTGACCAACGTTGCGGCCCGGGCGGTAATCGTTCAGCAGGCTGCGATCATAAAGCCCGAGTTCGTCAGTCAGCGGTCCGTCAAACTGGGCGTCGGACTGATAGCCGATGGCACTGAAGGCATTGACCATGGTGTAGTCGGCGGTGAGGATTTTCTTGTAGGAACGATTGGTCTCTACAATGTAGGCAATCAGTTCCAGGGGTTCACGGACGACGGCCGTGTAAAATTCGTTGCTGGCGTCGTTCTGGGTCAGGAACGGCATGTCCCAGTAGGGTTCGGCGTCCAGTTCTTCCGGACGCTCCTCGGGAAGCGTGGCTTCAAATTCGTAAAAGGCGGGGAAGCGCCAGCGAAAATCAAACTGGAAGTCGATGCCGTTGTAGAGACCGTCGGTGAGCAGACGGTCATTGGCGCCATTGATTAGGAAGTCGTGGAAATCCTCCCCTTTCATCAGGTTGATGAGCTCAGCTTTCAGCGCCTCGTCAGACGCCGATGCACGATTGACCGCCGACCGGGTCGGCGTAACCCCAGCAAACAGGATGGCGGCCCGACGGAGGGTGGTCTCACGACTCTCATAGGACGTGCCGTCCCAGAAAGCGCTGGCGCTGGCGGAGCCGTCGTCGGTGTTGGCACCCACCAGCAGGGTCAGGTAATCAGCGAAGGCCAGATAATCGCTGCCGCCTTCGGTCAAGACCGGACCGCCACCGTGGCCCAGATCACCTACGATCTTGCCCAGCAGCCAGTCCGCGCCCACGCCATCAGTGGTAACGAAGGCTTCCATCGCGTCATGGTTGGCGTCGGCGTCATTGGTGAACAGGATCCGGGCGCCCTGCTGGTCCGCGGTCAGGCCCTGCTGATGGCAGACCACACACCGGTCTTGCACCACCGGCTCCACATCGCTGATATAAAAATCCCTGGCCGTGGTGCCGCCCTTGTCATCGCCCGACCCCGCGCGGGCATTATTCACCGACTGCAACAGCCCGGTAAAAGCGCCGTGAGGGTCTGCTGAAGGCATCCCGCCCGGGAACAGCAGGCACAGCGTTGTCACGAGCGCGACGGACGCGCCTCGAGAGGCAATCTGGTTACTGGAGGCCCGGGGCATGCCTGAATTATTCCCTTAACTCTGACTTCACAAATTATACCGCCAAGTCAAGGAGTAACCATTAGGCAAAAATATGACCGACTGCACACTTCGGGCCTATGGAACAACATCAGCTTGTAGCTGGATGCCAGGCGCTAGGTCGGATTGCCACTCAACGCATGATCCAGGTCTCGAAGGCGCTGGGGCGTGCCCACGTCGACCCAGGCGCCGTTGTAGCGCTCACCACTGACCCTACCCTCTGAAATGGCTCCATCAAGCAGGGGTTTGAGGGGCGCTTTGGGGACTGTAACGCCCGAGAAAAAATCGGGTTGATAAACTGCAATACCCGAAAAGGTGAGCTTGTCCCCCGTTCCCGCCGGGATAACGTCCGGTCCCGACAGGGTGAAATCACCCCCGGGGTTGTGGTCGGGATTGGCCACCAGAACCAGGTGGGCGCCCCCCGGAACGGGGACATGATGGGCCAGATTGGTGAAGGGGTAATCGCACCAGATATCGCCATTTACCACAGCAAAAGGACCATCCCCCAGCATGGGCAGCGCCCTGACGATACCACCGGCGGTTTCCAGGGGTTCCTCTTCTTCCGAAACCTCAATGTGCACCCCCCAGCGACTGCCATCACCGCAAAATTCGATGATCTGTCCGGCCAGGTAGGCGGCATTGATGACCAACTGCCCGAAACCGCCCGCCTTGAGATTCAGGATATGGTGCTCAAGTAGCGGTCGCCCGCCCACCTGTAACAGCGGCTTGGGCGTGTGTCGGGTCAGGGGCAGCATGCGCTCCCCGCGCCCCGCTGCCAGAATCATGGCTCTCATGGTGCGGACCCCCTGCCATACCAGGGCTGCTGCCTGCAGGCGGGGAGCACCTGGGCAAGAAACACCTTGCGGAAGTTGGCAACCGGGACGATCTCGGACGCATAGAGTTCCAGCACTTCCAGAACATAATCAATGACCAGGGGCAGATCATTGAGATATGAGGGCTTGCCGTCCCGGAAGCAGAGCCGGGCAAAAATACCCAGCACCTTGATATGGCGCTGAAGGCCCATCAGGTCGAACCAGCGCACAAAGGTGCCATCGTCCACATCAGCGATACCCTGCCCCGGGAGATTGCGTTTGTGATCGTGCAACCAGGCGAGCTGACGGTCCCGGGGCCATTGGATATAGCAGTCCTTCAACAAAGACACCGGATCGTAGGTCACCGGGCCGATCACGGCGTCCTGGAAGTCGATAACCGCGAGGTCACCGTTGTGCACCACCATCAGGTTGCGGCTGTGAAAATCCCGGTGTACGACGACTCTGGGTTGCTCCGCGGCGCTCGCCAGCAGCAGGCGGCTGAGCTCGGAAAAACTGGTCTCCAGTCCATCGGACCAGGGCAATTCCAGCAATTTGGGTACGAACCAGTCCTTGAAAAGATTCATCTCGGCCTGCAGCCGGGGGCCGTCATACTCGGGTAGGCCAGCGTCGGCCGGGGGCAAGGCCGCGATTTTGACCAGACTGCCCAGGGCCATCGCGTACCAGGCTGCCACCGAGTGGTCGCTGAGAATGGGCAGCAGCACATCGTCTCCCAGGTCCTCCAGCAACATGAAGCCGGCATCCGCGTCCGCTGCCACCAGTGCGGGCACCCGCACCCCGGCGCGCTCCAGTAGGGCGCGAATTCGAAGGAACTCGGGTGTTTTTTCAGTGCTCGGGGCATCCACCGCCACATAGCTGCGGGCTTTGGCACCCTGCTCACCTGGGCAAACCACGCGGTAGTACTTCCGCGGACTGGCATCACCGGCGATCAGGTCGAAACCAACACCCTGCTGGTCCGATCGAATGTCCCGGTTGGCAGGGTGATCGCCGGCGTCAGTGGCCAGAATCCCATCTACCCAGGTTTTCAGCTCATCAGGACTTCTCACGTCATGGTACTCACGTTTCGCTCGGGAGTGACAGGCAGCAGCCAGACATTTCCCTTCAGGTTTAGGCATAAGTATTCATGGAATTCCATGACTAGGCTAGGATAAGCGCCTGCCC
>JAAXJC010000007.1:3662-6680 GCA_012270045.1 Luminiphilus sp. | reverse complement strand
CCGCGATAGTGCCCCCCAGCATGCTGGCCAAATGACGGGCAATTCGCTCCTTTCCCACAGCTTTTCCCTGCCGGTGCAGCCTGGCGTCGCCCAGACCCAGAATGATCGCGATGAAGCCAAAGACCGCCATGGTTATGTATTGGCTGTTCCCCTGCATCAGGAGGTAGCCGGCGAGCAACCACATGGAGATTCCGGCGACCAGCAGGGTGCCGATCCCCAACCAATCAGGCCAACTGGCCTGTCCCGAACGATTGCGAGCAAACCGCCAACCCGAAAAGGCAAAGTAAAAGGAAAAGAGTCCCACGAGCAGCAGAAACAGATTGCCCGTCCGCACCGACATCAGGATCGCTGAGCCGCAGACCACCGCCATGGCAACCACGTAGACACGACCCGCAGTGATATGCCATTTTTTCCCTTTCCCGGTGAACACCGCAGCACCGGCAGAGAATAGCGCGCAGGTGCCCGCGATAATGTGCAGCGTCAGTAACATGGGTCGCCCTCTCTCTGGAAACTTATAAACCACGGTCTGGTGGTTTTCCGCTTCCCGACTGCTATTTTACGCTAACGGATAACCAGATTCCGACGCGACGATAATAACAGTCGGATTGGTGACGGTAAGATAGGCAAGTGACTGCATGCCCGGCTTGGCTGATCATCCTGCTGAGCTGACCAGTAGCCAGTCCCTGCACAGCACAGCGAGGGCAAAGCATATCGCGAGGTGACCGCCATTCATCGCGACCCTGCCTACGAAGCCCAGCCCCGCATAACGAACGCCAAGAGCCCCTGAGACAACCACCACCAGCCCCATAAACACGAACCAGAGGGTTATAAAGCCCTGCCAGCCCCGGCCAAGCAGGCCAATGGCGAGATCATGCAAGGCACCACTGACGGCAAACGTTATCAGCACCGCCAAACCGGCGGGCAGATAATTTTTCAGCGGCAGGTACACGTAACCGGCCAGGTAATAGCCCCAAATAGGATTCCAGTATTTCCAGAACTCCTTGGGGCTGTCGGCTCCGAAAGCATTGCGGAGGTTTCGACTCAGAGAACCGGCGGCCCCCATGGGGACACCGTTTCGCTTCAGTACGTATTCATTGAGGGTCACTCTACCCTGCCTCCACAACCGCCAGCATTGCACTTTGAAGGGCGGCCCCGTGCGTTACCTGACTGTCACGGCTGCGCTTCAAGAGGGGATTCCTGTCGCCGAACTTCAGAGCGGCCATTGGGTCGCCATAATATCCAACACCGCTGTCCGCACCCCAGGCTGGGCGGCGGGCGAGTCGTTGAGCACCAGGGTCCAAAACTGGCTGCCATCAAAGGCCGGCCAAGGGGGCAGCTGATCGCCGTTGGGTGTCCCCGTTCGGGCAAAAGTGGACCAGTAGCGGACCATATAATCCGACACCACCCTGTCAGCGGGGTTCCAATCCAGCCCCACTTTATCCGTGGACCCATAAACAAGCGCCAGGTCACCCGAGTGATAAGCGCCGCCGCTGCGCGGGCCGCCGGCCAACGTAAGCACCGGCTGCTCGGGCATATAAAGATGAAATGCGGGGGGCACATGGTCCATGAAGTAAAAGAACGTTGGCTGATTGATCGCCGACTGGAATTCAGCCCAGCGCCGCATACCAAAGGCCATGAAAAAATCGGTAGCGACCGCATGCTGGAGATCACCGGGGACGGGGTGCTCCTCGATGTAGTGCTGTCGCAATAATGGCGCTCCGGACTCTCCGGCGACCCCCGTCAAGAATGTATGCAGTTCGTCCTCAGTCAACATTGGGTTGCTGGGGAACAACTCAATTCCTTCGTTGGCCAGAAAACCCAACATGAGGGGCACCGGCGCCTGTCGGCCGGCTCGAAAGGTCTCCCGGGGTAATTCTTCCAGCAGCCAGCCATCAACCGTGAGCCGGCTCTCTGCTTCCCAGCCACTGGACTGACTGGCGCTGACCAGGGTTTCTGGGTCCAGGCTTCTGGCCGCAGCCACGGAATCGACCGCCAGCGTTTCCAGCAGGCGGGCTCCCCGGGCATAACCATTGGCATCCTGCTCGGGCATGGTGTTGACGCAGGCCGCCGACTGACCAATGGCTTTGTGAAACAGCCCCCTGGCGCGGGGAGAGGCCATCAGCGCACAGACGCTCTGGGAGCCGGCAGACTGGCCAAAGATAGTCACGTTATCGGCATCACCGCCGAATGCCCCAGCATTCGCTCGCACCCATTCGAGGGCGGCAATCTTGTCCATCAAGCCGTAATTACCGGCACTGTTGTGATCAGACTCTGCCGCCAGCAAGGGATGGGCCAGGAAGCCAAAGGGACCCAACCGATAATTGATGGTGATCAGAATAATTTCCTGAGACGCCAGTTCCGTGCCATCAAAAATTAATGAGTGGCCCTGGCCACTGGTGTGGGCACCACCATGGAACCAAACCATAACCGGCAAATTCGCCCCATCCGCGGGCGCCCAGACATTCAGGTAAAGACAGTCCTCTGACACTGGAAAGTCCTCCCGGCGCCAGACAAAACTGGAGCTGTGCCGGGCCTGATAGCAACTGTCACTGAAGGTGTCGGCGAGCAGGGTTCCGTCCCAACTGGGCGGTGGGCCCGGGGGCCGCCATCTGTTATCACCCACCGGCGGTGCGGCGTAGGGCAGGCCTCGATACACCGTTATGTGCTCACCATTGGACGCGGCGAACGGTGAAGGAATTCCCTGCACGCGCCCCTGGGCCAGTTCCAGCACCAAGGCAGAAGCCTCCCCCGGTTCAGCGCTGTGACCACCCTCCCCTGTGCCAGCGTCACAGCCCAGGACACAGCCCAGGAGCAGCGCTAGTAAAGCCGGGACAATCCCTTGCCTGACCATCTCTACAGGACAGCGCCATGGGGTCCGACCATCAGACTGAACGTCAGCTGGTGTAGCGATGACGCTGCTGCACGGATGGCGCCTGTTAGACGTCGCGGGGATGATTGTCCCTGCCGTCCAGATATGCCACATGCTGGAAATCCTCAATTCTTATCCCCTCCAGGCAC
>JAAXJC010000007.1:1890-3562 GCA_012270045.1 Luminiphilus sp. | reverse complement strand
GGGCAGGTACAAGGCCAGCTCCACCGCACCACAGTGGCAGGTTGCGGTATGGGTTGGGGGCTGGGTATCAGTGGGGGATTGATCTCTCTCCATAGGTGCACCCTAGCACGCCGGCGCCGGGCTGGCTGGAGCAAAGCGTCGGTAACCCTGCCTCCATATAGCGAGTCAATCGCCATTCATGCTGAAGAGAGGCTTTCAAGCAGACTGTCTTTGCTGCCCCAGTAGCCCCAGCAGTGGGAGTCGCAACATGCCAGAGGCAAGATGGGCAGTGCCGGCAACGGTGGGAGGGCAAGGACATTTGGCGCCTCGAGAAATTCCGGGCATTAGCGAGTAAGCCGCGGGCCAGCCCGTTTCCCCCACGCTATCGATGCGCCGAAAAGCCGTTCTCGGCGCCAACTTCGCTGCCGGTAGACGCTATAAGTGCAATACTGCTAACTTGACATCAGATCAGAGCTGCAGACTCTAGAACGACGGGGGCAACAATGAATCAGGCGCTGAATAAAAATACCTTGCCGGGCCATGAATACGCCTACAGCACTGCGCTGGAAGACCTGGATGTCTCGGACCCCAGCTTCTGGCCAGACGAACGCATGTGGGCGATTTTTCAGCGGCTCAGGGATGAAGATCCCCTGCATTACTGCAAGGAAGGCTGGACCTCGGAATTCCGCGAGCCCGATGATGAGCCGGTGGGACCTTACTGGTCTGTCACCCGCTTCGAAGACATCATGGCCATCGATACCGACCATCACCGCTTCTCCTCTGAGCCGGCTATCGTACTGCCCAACCCCGGCCATGATTTTCCCTTACCCATGTTTATCGCCATGGACCAACCCAAACACGACGTCCAGCGGCGGACCGTGGGGCCCATCGTCTCGTCGCCCAGCCTGTCAAGAATGTCGACCCTGATCCGTGAGCGCACCCAGTATGTCCTCGATGGACTGCCCACCGGCGAGGTGTTCGACTGGGTCGATAGGGTGTCCATTGAGCTCACCACCATGATGCTGGCCACCCTGTTTGATTTTCCCTTCGAAGATCGCCGCAAACTGACGCGCTGGTCGGACGTTGCCACCGCCGGACCCGAGACCGGCATCGTCGAAAGCGAAGAGCAGCGCCGGGCAGAACTCATGGAGTGTGTGGAATACTTCATGAACCTTTGGCAGGAGCGCGTGGGCGGTGATGGTCAGGACCTGATCACCTTGCTGGCCAACGGGGAAGAGACCCGCAACATGGACACCATGGAGTATCTGGGCAATCTCGTCCTGCTGATTGTTGGCGGCAATGACACGACCCGCAACTCCATGTCGGGCTCCGTCTATGGCTCCCATCTATTTCCGGACCAATGGCAGAAGGTGCGGGCCGATCGCGACCTTATTCCCAACACCGTGGCAGAAATCATCCGCTGGCAGACGCCGTTGGCCTATATGCGACGCACCGCCCTCGAAGACGTCGAAATGCACGGTAAAACCATCCGCAAGGGGGATAAAGTTGCCATGTGGTATGCCTCAGGCAATCGGGATGAACGGAAATTTGATAACCCCAATGCCCTGATATTCGATCGCCCCAATGCCCGCAACCATATCTCCTTTGGTTTCGGCATCCATCGCTGCTTTGGCAACAGGCTGGCTGAGCTGCAGCTGCAGATTCTGTGGCAGGAGATGCTGGCACGCTTCTC
>JAAXJC010000007.1:0-1790 GCA_012270045.1 Luminiphilus sp. | reverse complement strand
AAATCCGTGATCGCCGGAATCATGTGGAACAGCAGGGTGCTGGTATATCCCAATGCCTGAAAATATTTGGAGGCGGCACCAAACAGACGGGTCTTCTCCATCACTACCCCGCAGGCGAGGGCAGCCAGCGTCAGCAGCGCCAGGATATGGGCGATACCAAAGCCCCCCTGGTTGTAAATGCCCAGTGCGCTACCAGCTACAACCAGGGTTAACAGGGCATACAGTTTCCCAGAGGGTTGTGCCAGGGATATGACCCGGTATTTGACCACCGTGTAAAAACCCGACAGCACCGCCCCGACCCCCAGCACAGTATGGAACCATCCCAGCAGTGTCATTTCAGGCATAGCAAACCCTCGCAATTCTGGTTAACAGAGGCGGACTGAACCGCCGGCAGTGACGAATCTTGAATAACCGGGCGCTATACGGGCTGGGCCTGCATGCGTACCTGGTCAATCAGCAGGGACAGGCGCTTGCGCTGCATCTTCAGGGCATACTCCAGGGTTCTCAGCTTGGAGTGCATGGCAGCCTGCTCCCACTTGGCATGCAAGCGCTGTCTCTGCTCCGATAGTGCACCTTCCAACACCGCGACCTGACGCTCATAGCGTTCGGCCTGCAGGGCCTTCCACTGGTTCACGCTCTCCGTGAACTGCTGGTATTCCCGCTCCAGCAGACCCAGCAAGTTATCCGGAGACTGACGTTCCTCGACCTCGCGCCTGATTCGCTGGAACTGTGTGTCCAACAGCGCCCGCTGTATTTTGAAATCAGGGATGCGCACCAGGTTGTGTGCCAGACCCAGCCTGCTACACAGGCTGATCAACCACTTGCTGGGGTCCCACTGGTACCAGCGAATACCATTGCGGTAGTCGGTTTGGAAGATGTGATGGTAGTTGTGGTAGCCCTCGCCATAGGTCAGGAAGGCAAGGAAACCGTTATCCCGGGCGCTGTTCGCTTCGGTGTAGGGGCGCGATCCCCAGAAATGGGCCAGGGAATTCACGAAGAAGGTGACGTGGTGATTGATGATGAGGCGCAACAGACCCACGATCAGCAGGGTGCCAATGATATCCCCGTGCCATATGCCCAGTAGCAGGGGTAGCCCAAGATTCATAAAGACAGTGAGCGCGATATAGTTCTCGTGCTGCCAGACAACAATCGGATCACGCTGTAAATCCGGCACGTTGCTGAAGTCCTCGGTGTTGGTTTCGTAGTGCCTCAGCATCCAGCCCATGTGGCTGAACCACAGCCCCTTGGTCGCAGCATAGGGGTCCCGATCCCGGTCATCGACATGACGATGATGGCGGCGATGATCCGATGCCCAAACCAGAATACTGTTCTGCAGGGCGCCGGCACCCCAAAAGGCAAAAAACCAGCGCAAGGGTGCCCGGGCTTCGTAGGCCTTGTGCGCCCACAAACGGTGATAACCCGCGGTAATAGAGAGGCCATTGAGGTATAGAAAGGCCAGGGCCCAAAGCCACTGGAAGCCATCGTAACCATAATAGATACCCCATACAGGCACCAATACAAGGGCCAGGAGGGGCAGGCCGACGAAAATGGCCACATTGATGGGTATCAGCGCCGGGCGCGATGTCTGGGATGCCATAAAACGGGTTGCTCTCTGATGAAACGCTGTAAAGGGGGATCCAGTGGCGCGTAGTTTAAGCCTCTTGGGCGATGGTCGCAAAAGCAGACCGCAAACAAGCTATGGCATCCGGGAAGGCTAACCCGCGTGCAGCACCCCATGAATAGCCTGCTCCAGCGAGCTCTCAGGGCGTTCCACGATTCGACCAACTTCC
>JAAXJC010000127.1 GCA_012270045.1 Luminiphilus sp. | reverse complement strand
AACACCTCATCGTTACTGAGTGCACCACCGGCGCAAAAGGGCATGGCCCGGGCGGTGTAGTCCAGCAAGGTGGTCAGGGTAGGCAGCATCATGAGGGTGGACACCTCACTGGGTTGCGCGCCCTGCAGCCCGGCTACCCGCCCCCTCGCCACGTCGGCGGCGGTGATACCCCCCACCAGCGCATAGAAGATATCGGTGGCGCGCCCGTCGTCGCCGTGGCAGGCCGCGCATTGGGCGGCATAGCTGGCTCGCCCTTCCGATACCGAACCCCTGGCCGCCGGTAACCGCCGCAGGTCGGGTCCGATGTCGGAATCCCAGAGCGTCAGTTCAGCCTGGGTGGCCGGGCGCCCGACGCCGGGATAGTCCGCCCAAACGCCCGGTACCAGCACCAGAAGCAGCGCGGCAACGCTACACCACCTGCACATTGCGCACCTCACCACTCTGTTCGACACCCCAGGACTGGATGGCGTTGTTGTGGTAGATCGAGCCCGTGCCCCTGGCCGCCCGCAGGGCGGTGTGGGTGGGCTGGACGTGTCCGCCTTCATCCACGGCCCGTGACTGCAGGATGGCCTCGTTTCCGTCCCACACCCAGTCGCAGTGGAACCGGGTCAGGCATTTGTCCAGTACCGCTCCGGTCAATTGCGCACTGCGCCAACTGCGGCCACCGTCCATGGACACATCGACGCCGCGAATCTTGCCTCGCCCGGACCAGGCGACACCGGTGATGGCATAAAAGCCCTGTCGGCCCAGGGTCTGACCCCCGGAGGGGGACAGGATCACCGACTTGACCTCCTGCAGGGAGGTGTACTGGCGGTGCGTCCCGTCGGGCATCAGGTCGATATATTTAAGGGCTTCGTCGCGGGTGTTGTAGGGGGCTTCCCCGACTTCGATGCGGCGCAGCCATTTCACCCAGGACACGCCCTGGACCCCGGGCACCACCAGCCGTAGGGGGAAACCGTTTTCCGGGCGCAGGTACTCACCGTTTTGCCCGTAGGCGACCATCACCTCGCCGCTTTCCACCAATTCCATTGGGATGGTTCGGGTCAGTGCCGCGGCATCGGCACCCTCGGCCAGCACATAGCGGGCCCGTTTGAAATCCACTCCGCAGCGCTCCAGCAACAGGCGCAGGGGTACACCGGTAAATTCCGAACAGGACAACAGGCCGTGGCTGTACTGCACCGTGGGCGCCACCGCGCGCTGGCGCTCCATGCCGGTATTGCCACTGCATTCCAGAAAGTGCATTCGGGAAACCGCCGGCAGGCGCAGCAGGTCGTCAACGCTGAACAGCATGGGCTTATTGATCAACGCCGGTTCAGCCCCCGAGATCATCAGATGGTGTTGCCGGGGGTCGGGGTCAATCCAGCCGCTGTGGTGCCGCTCGTAGTGTAGACCCGAGGGCGTAATGATCCCGAACAGCCCCTGCAGGGGTGTGAAGGACGCGGAATTCTGGGGTACCGGGGACAGCCCTTTCAGGGCGCGGCGCTCCAGGCCCCGCTGGTGCCGGGAGGGCTGGCCGTAGGGATGGGCCGCTACCGGCTGACCCAGGCCATAGGATGGAGGCGGCGTGGCGTTATCGGGCGCAGTCGGTTGCCCGGCCGCTGGGGCCGCAACTGCGGCCGCTGGCGTCAGGGTTGCGGACACGGCCAGGCCCATGAGGTGTCGTCGTGACAGGGTCAACCGCTGCAGGTCGGAATCAACCAGATGATGTTCGGGGGCCGGTACCAGATGCCCCGCGCCAGCACCCATGCTCAATCCCCTGTCAGTCACGCCGCGGTGACAGCTGCGATCGCCGCCTCGCGATCGAGGCTGGGCCTGATGTCGGGTGACCAGGCCGCAACCCGGTGCAGTAGGCGCCGCTGGTTGCGCAGGTCGCCGGTGACGCCGTAATGCAGCGTACCCAGATTGTCCCAGATGGCGACATCCCCGGGCTGCCATTGCAGGCGCACCTGGATTTCAGGGATTTTGGCCTGCTCAATCGCCAACTTGATCAGGTGCTCGCCCTGCTCTGCCGAGTAGCCATGGACGCGCTTGGTGTAACCGTTGCCCACGAACAGGCACAGCCGATCGTTAAAGGGGTGTCGGATCACCGCCGGGTGCACAGCAGTCTCACCCAGCGCCACCAGTTCCGCGAGTTTGTCCGCCGGTGCGAAGTCGTGACGGAGTGCCATGTAAGTGGTGTCGTGCTCAACATCCAGACTCAGGTACAGCACCTGCAGGGCCTGGGGCAGCCACTCAAAGGCGGCCGCCGCGCTGGTCCACATGGTGTCCGCGCCGAAGGGCACTTCCGAGGCCTGCAGTACTGACACCAGATTGGGGTGCTGTCGGGCGGTGACATCGTGATGCCAGATGTCGGTGGTGGTTTTGGCTCGATCCGACTGCATCTGCTCTATCACCAGCACCTCGGGATAACCCTCATCGACCAGTGTTTTGCCGAAGGTATGCTCCTCCAACTGGGGGCCAAACAACCGCCCCGCCTTGCTGAGTTGGGCCGGCGTCAGCTGCTGGTTGCGCAGAAAAAGCACCCCATAACGCCACAGGGCCTGGCGCAACTCCTCCGCCGCGGCTTCGGTGATATCCGCGAGGTGCAGATCGCTGATGTAGGCGCCCAGAACAGGCGTTGCCGGTGTTACCTCAAATTGCTGAAAGGTTTCATCGCGGCTACCGGCCGCGCGGATTTCGGTCACTGCATTCATGACCACCCCCTGTTTTTATTCTGGGATTTTGGCCACCTTAAACCCGACTCGAACAAAAAACAACGTATTCAAGTGGTTTTTTGTTCGGTAAGCGGTGATACTTGTGGTCTGCAGAGTCAGCAAGGGATACGTCATGCCGCCATCGGTACTGCGCGCCAAAACCCCAAAAGGAGCCGCTCGCCTACAGGCGATCATGGACGCCACCCTGGAGATTATTGTCGCCGATGGCCTGGGAGCGGCCTCCCAGGACGCCATCGCCCAGCGGGCCCAGGTAACCCAGAGTGCCGTGCGACATTACTTTCCAACCAAGGAGTCACTGCTAAAGGCTTTTTTCCTGGCGGCCATCGATCGTATTCAGCAGGCGTTCGATACCCAGCCCCCAGGGTCTGGACATGATCCCCAGGGGGAAGTGCTGCGACTGGTGCAAATTCACCTGGATGCGATCCTCGATGTAGACCGGGTGTTTTTTTTCGAGGCCCTTGCCTACTGGACACGGGACAGCGAACTGAGCGCCATTCGGAAAGCGTGGCACGGGCAGGTTCAGGCCCAATACTAAGATCGATTGCGACAGATGCACCCTGCCTGGTCACCCGATCAGATCAGTGACACAGCGCTGCAGGGGCTGACGCTGGTCCAGGGCTGTTGGTTGACACTGGATGCCCATGAGCCGCAGAAGACGCGCCGGGAAGCCGTGCTGAGGGCCGTCACCCGGCTGATCGAGAACACTGAGCGGGGCTGATCGATAAGCCAGTGCCCCGGGCGCAGACGCGGAGTGTTCTGGCGCCGGGATGACCGGGCACCGCTCCGGGAGAACCAAGCTTGGCATCGTCTAGCGCCATGGTAACCACGGCTTATGCCGGGCCCAGGTTTCTGCACCGCTGTGTTAATCTCGCGCCCTTCCGATTGTGAGATTCCTTATGCGACTTTTTAAGCGACTAATTGTGGGTGCCCTGGGCCTTGCTGTATTGGCCATCACCGGCGCGGCGTTCTGGTTCTGGATTACCCCCGTGGGTGTTAACAACTACGTCAACAAGGTCTCCCTGCAGTTGGCCACCGACTCCCCGGAGCTGCTCACCCGACTGGGGATGATCGACAACACCCTGCTGGACTTCCACAGCGATAAGCTGGGGGACTACACCAAGGCTGGGGAGGAAGAGTCTCTGGAGAAACTCCGGAAGGCCAGGGCGGGGCTGGATGACTACGGTCCCGAGGGCCTGGAGGGGCAGGAACTGCTGACCTGGCAAATTGCCGCGTGGTTCTTCGACGACATACTGCGCCAGTCAGAGCGGGAGTACAGCGGCTACCGCATCACCCAATTGGGTGGGGTTACGGTAAACATGCCTGAATTTCTCACCGATGCCCACGCCATCATCGACCGCCGCAGCGCCGAGCGCTACGTGGCGCGCCTGGAAGAATTCGGACGCGTGCTGCGGGAAAGTCAGGAGCGGGTCATTGATGATCGGGAACACGGAGTGGTACCCCCCGACTTCATCATCGAGAGCGCCCTGGTCGGCATGCGCAAGTTCGTCGAGGGCGGTGCCGCGGGGAATGTCCTCGTGACGACATTGCCCGAGCGCCTGGCGGCGGTAGAAGAACTCGATGAAGCCAGTCGTGCGCGCCTGCTACAGCAGGCCGAGGACATTGTGCGGGACCAGGTGATCCCCGGATATGAAGGCATCATCGTCCTGTTTGAGGACATGGCCCTGACCGCCAACCACGATGCGGGTATCTGGCGTCTGCCCGGAGGGGATGCCATCTACCGGGATCGGCTGCGCTCCAGCACCTCCACCGATTACAGCCCCGATGAAATCCACGACACCGGTCTCAACGAGGTGGCCAGGATCGCCCTTGAAATGCACGCCATCATGGACCAGCAGGGTATTCCGGAAGGGCCACTCGCAGAACGTGTGCAGGTGGTAATGGCAGACCCCAGCCAGCAATTCGCCAACACCGATGCCGGCCGGGCAGAAATGATCGACTACCTGAAAGACTTTGACGCCAAGGTCATGGCCAGGGCCGAGGAGTTCTTCATCACTATTCCGCCCCAGCCCCTGGAAATTGTGCGGGTTGCCCCGGAGCGGGAAGATGGTTCTCCAGGTGGCTACTACAGCGCCCCGGCACTGGACGGCTCCCGACCCGGTCGTTTTTACATCAACCAGAAAAGCACCGAGGACAACCCGCGCTGGAAACTGCCTACCCTGATGATCCACGAGGGCGCACCGGGCCATCACTTTCAGATATCGGCTTCCCAGTTGATTGAGGACGTGCCCTTCCTGCGCAGACTGTCCCCCTTCACTGCCTTCACTGAGGGCTGGGCCCTGTATTCGGAGCGCATCGGCAAGACCGACATGGGCCTGTACGACGACGACCCACTGGGCGACCTGGGGCGACTGCAGGCAGAAATGTTCCGGGCGGTGCGGCTGGTGGTTGATACCGGACTGCACGCCAGGCGCTGGAGCCGTGAGCAAGCCATCGACTACATGGTGACCAATACCGGCATGACCGAAGCGGAGGTGACCCGGGAAATCGAGCGCTACGCCGTGATACCGGGGCAGGCGACCGCCTACAAAACCGGGCAGCTGGCGATCCTGGACGCACGGGCCAGGGCCGAGGCGGCACTGGGGGATCGCTTTGACCTGCGGGAGTTTCACGAACTGGTGCTGATGAACGGCGCCATGCCCCTCGCTCTGCTGCAGGAGCAGGTCGATGTCTGGACGGCCGCCCAGGGTGGTGATCAATAACAGGCTTTCCCGTGACTGGCTTTGGCAGCTGGGTTCATGCAACCCCGGATCTCGGTGATGCTCAGAACCCAGCAAGCCATGGCGCGCCTCACCCGATCGCTGATGCTCAGCACAGCACCCCGGAGCTAAAACTGGACAGGCCGCAGAAACATCACGAGACTGGCTACTTAGAATGCTCAGCGTGCAGCAGGTTGCGGCCCATCCCGTAAGCCTAATGCCAGATGCTATTTCGGCTGCCGGGAACCGAACCCCGTAAGGGGTATGACAACCCAAGGCTAGAAGAGTGAAAACACAGGCGGCAAGATAGTGTCAGAAGATCACACCACGTCGGCGAAGGAACTTGCAGATACCATCCAACGGCAACAGCAGCGCATCGCGCAGCTGGAGTCTGAGCTGGCGGAACTTCAGGCCAGGCACTCCCTGCTGGAGCATGCCGCTGACATTGCCGACCTGGGTCATGGCCTTTGGGACGAGGATCTGGATCGCGAGACCTATGTCTCTGACGTCCTGGCACGTATTCATGGCATGGGCTATCAGGAATACCTGGACAAGGTCACCAGCTTTGACACCTATGTCGAGACCATCATTGTTCCAGAAGACCAGCAAGCGTACCGACGCTATGAGGAAAGCTATGACCTCGACCTGAGCGGCAAGACCTCCTCCCATGATTTCCGAATCCGGTTACCGGATGGGGGCAGCAAATACCTACGTCAGACCAGCCGCTTTCTAACCGATAGCTCCGATCCGCCACGGCGTTCAGTAGTTGCCGTGCAGGACGTCAGCCAAATAAAACAAGTTGAAGAGGGACTGAAAGAGAGCCAGGACCAGGTCGCCCAAAGTCAGGAGTTGTTGCGCATCACAACAAGGGTCGCGGGATTGGGTCACGCAGTGTGGGACTATGCAAAGGCGCAATACGTTTATGTATCAGAGGAGTGGGCCGATATCTTTGGTTACTCGGCACAAGAGTACCTTGCGAATTTTATCGATCTGGAATCCGATATTGAATTGATACATCCCTCCGACAGGGACCGCTACCTTGAGTACTACAATTCAGAAGGCGAAGCCGTCATCGAATATCGGATTCTCAACCGCAATGGCGATGTGCGTCATGTGGAGCAGCACTACCACTACGATGAAGAGAGCAGCCCCGAGACAGGGGTGGTAACCCTTCAGGATATTACCGAGCGGAAAATGGCCGAGATGAATTTGATCCACTCATCGAAGCTCGCCACCCTTGGGGAAATGTCGACCAGCCTTGCCCATGAGCTCAACCAGCCTCTGAATGCCATCAGTCTCGCTGTCG
>JAAXJC010000147.1 GCA_012270045.1 Luminiphilus sp. | reverse complement strand
CAGCTGGATCATTCCCGTGATGATATTGCTGTTGGTTACCACCACTTTTTACCGGGAAGGTGTGTCGTTCTTTGACGACCCTGTGGGATCCATTGCGGATACCCTGGCCCTATTCATCTAGGACTGCCGGGTTAGTGGTGCCCGAGGCCGGAATGCAACAGGCCATTTTCCTTCAATTTTTTAGGGGCTTATAAAGGCCAAAACGGCTTACGTAATTTTTGCGTAATTTTCAGCGGGTAAATAAAAAGCCCCGTTAGCGCACCGGGGGGCTAGGCGGTAGGAGGCGGGGAACCCGCAGCGCTCCAGTTGTCTCCCCACCTCTGGCAACCTCGACCGCACCATAGCCGCCCGCTTATCATCCGACTGAACGCTTGGGGACTAATAATGAAAAACCTAATCACAGCACTAGCAATCCTGTTATCCACCAGCGCAGTAGCCCAGCCCGACAAAGACTGGTGGGCGTGTCAGTACTTAGAGTCTGCTGGACTCCAGTGGAAGAATGGGCAATGGGGAGTCGGAAGGTTCCAGCTCGAATCACCGTTCGTCTTAATGTCCGACGGTAACGGTTCGCTGACAGAGGATTCAGTGTCCAAGCCCATTAAAGCCCCAGTAAGTCTAGTTGAGTGCGTAGATCTTCAGGGGGGTGACATAGGGTGTTACGACGCTTCAGGCGGCTATCTATTCTTCAATACTAATACTGGCAGGGGCGGCGTTAGCCAAATGAACGGCGCAACAAGCACGAGCGACAACCGCGACACGGTTAGCGTCCAAGCTTTCGAATGCACCAAGGGCTAACCCTTCCGTCCTTACACGTATAGCGTGAAGTTGTGGCAGACAGTGCCGTAGTTAGCGCGGCAAATCAGCCGATGACGTCAGGCGGCGGGCGGTGCGACAGCTTTAAGTTATGAACGAACTCATCACCACCTTAACCAACGCGACACCGGAGCAATACTTCTTCGCTCTGGTGGTGTTGTTCGGGGTCGAAAGGAAAATGGTGCCCGAGGCCGGAATCGAACCGGCACGCCAGCAATAGGCGGGAGATTTTAAGTCTCCTGTGTCTACCAATTTCACCACCCGGGCCCACGGTGCGCGAGGATAGCATGGCAACCATGGCTATGGGCCCTGCACGCATTGAATGGTGATGGTAAAGTGCCGTGCATCTTAGGGGGACTGCTGGAAATACCGGGTGACAACAAACAGAGGCCAGTTTGGCTCCAGGCTGGGGTTTATCTTTGCCGCCACCGGCTCCGCTGTGGGACTGGGCAATATATGGGGATGCCCGACTCAAGCCGCGAGTAATGGCGGTGCCGCTTTCTTACTGGTGTACCTTGTTCTGGCCTTTGCACTGGCCTATCCCGTATTGATGGCCGAACTCATCCTTGGGCGCCACACCCACGGTAATTCGGTTGCGGCCCTCACGGGCATCGCCAACCGGGGGCTAACGCGAACCATAGGGGCCCTCACCGGGCTGTTTGGCATTGTGGTCGCCAGCCTGATCCTGAGCTTCTATGCCATCGTGGCGGGCTGGATGTTGGGCTTCACTGTCTCCTACCCACTGAACGTGCTGGGCATGGAGAGCGCAGGCAACTGGCTCACCGAATTCAGCACCTCCAGGAACTTGTCCCTGATGGCGATTTTCATGGTCATGACCGTGGGCATCATCATGGGCGGCGTTAAGGAAGGCATTGAACGCTGGTCTACCCGTCTCATGCCCACACTCATCATCACCCTGTTGCTGCTGGTGGCCTATGTTCTGACCCTGGATGGCGCGATGACCGGCCTCAAGGTCTACCTCATCCCCGATTTCAGCAAGATACTGTCATCCCAATTGATCCTGTCGGCACTGGGCTCAGCATTTTTCTCCCTTTCCCTGGGTGTGGGCACCATGCTGGTTTACGGCTCCTACATCGCGGATCGGGAACACCTGCCCTCCATCGGCGCCCAGGTTGCTTTGATCGACGTAGGGATCGCAGTATTGGCCGGCTTCCTGATCCTACCCGCCATGTACGTCGCCGCTGAGCGCGGTGTGGACATTTTCTCCGCCAGCGGGGCCCTGCTGTCCGAGGACACACTGATCTTCACGGTCTTACCCGAATTGTTCGCCACGTTGGGTACTGCGGGGGTTGTACTCGCGACCGCTTTTTTCTTTTTGATGAGCGTCGCAGCGCTCACCTCCTCCATATCCATGCTGGAGGTGCCCGTGGCCTTTATTGTTGAACGTTTCAGCTGGAGTCGGCGTACGGCGGCGCTACTGATGGGTGCCGCCATAGGATGCATGAGTGGCCTGATCATATTGAACTTTGAAACCTTATTCGGCGCGGTGATCGCGCTCAGCACACGGTATGGACAGCCCCTGCTGGGTCTATTGCTGTGTGTCTTTGTGGGTTGGGTGTGGCAGCGAAACAGTCTGCTGGCGGAACTTGAAAAGAATGATCCCAATGTTCGACATGGCCTGTTCTGGAAGATCTGGCCCGTTTACGTTCGGTTCGTATGTCCGGTCATCATCGCCATTATCTTTTACCGGTCACTCGCCTGAGCCGTCAGCCGGATCATCGCTACGATTGCGCCCCCTGCGGATAAACAGCACACCATAGCCGGCACTCATTATCATGAACACCAGTGCAACCCAGTCCCCTGTCTGACTGAACACCCAGGCACTGAAGGCAAACATGACGGCGCTGACCACCAGAGCTGCCTTATCCACTAGGCGCACCGATTCCTGGCTGGAAGATTTATATCTACTGTAGTTGTTACACTTAACACTGCGATTCGGTTGGAATACCCATGTCCAGATTTCTGTTCATTTTTTTAGCCTGCCTGCTGGTGTTGTTCACGCTGGAATTGCTTAATCCGGTGCAGGCCAACCTGATCCAGCCCTTTACTGCCGGGCTGGCGTGGGTCTCTGCGTCTATCATCCTGCCATTTGATGACACGGTCATCAGCACCGGACGCATATTGCGCGACTCGGTCAGCGGCTTCGCCGTGTCTATCGAGGCTGGGTGCAATGGCGTTGAGGCGTCCATCGTGTTGATCGCCGGGGTACTGGCCTTCCCGGCCTCCTGGCGTGAAAAGCTGCTCGCCATCGTGCTGGGTTTTATCGCCATCCAGTCCCTGAACATCGTGCGCATTGTCAGCCTCTTTTACCTGGGGCAGTGGAACTATGACATCTTTGAGTGGACACATCTGTACCTGTGGCCGGTGCTCATCATGATGGATGTACTGCTGGTTTTCGCCATCTACCTGCGCTGGTTGTCGCGCTCGAGCGAAACAGTGCAGCATGCGTGACATCGCCTTCAGGCAGCAGGTTGTCACCACCCTGCTACTGCTACTGATTACCTTCGGCCTCTGGTTCACAGCAGAGCCCCTGTTCGCCGCACCGGCAAAATGGCTCGCAGAGGTGCTGCTCACCACTTGGTTGCCCGGCATCGTCAACGGCACCATTTCAGAGCCGGGCGCCCTGCTCATCGTCACCCATTTCACCGACACCAACGGCGCAATCGCATTGGCGAACGAAGGGGAAGACGGCCTGGCGTTCAGGCTCAACACCCGACTGGTGTCCTATGCCATACCCTTTTACGCCGCCCTGCTTTGGGGCTCGCGGGTGGACAGCCCCTTCAACACCTTTGCCTGGGGTTTGTTTGTACTCTGGGCATGCATGGGTATTGGCCTCAGTGCGATGGCAGCGAAGGACCTGATGTTGGTCATTGGAGAACCGTTCCTGGGCGCAGCCTGGGTCGCTCCAGCCCCGGTGATTGCAGTCAGCTACCAGTTCAGCGTGCTACTCATGCCCACGCTGGCACCCGTGCTGCTTTGGGTACTACAGCTGCGCGGGTCTCCATTGTGGACTCGTCTGGAAGCTCAGCTGGAAAGCTCCCGCAACAGGGAGTGATACTCCATACCCCGCTCATCCAACACGCCCTTGAGGGCCTTCTCCATGAGATAGCGAGCCTGGTTGGTATAGGCGTACATGGTGGAGTGCACGGCGGCATCGGTCCAATTCTCCACCGCGCACTGGGTGGTGTAGGTTTCGAAGTGGTTCAGCATGGTGACCAACTCAACGATGTGCTTGGGGCACTCGCAATTGACCAATCGCTTGAGCTGGGCAGCCGCCGCGAGTTCACTGTCGGAGTACATCCTTGCCTTGGGCTTGACCAGTTCTCCAAGGTCAAACTCGCCCTGCTTGGTGTCGTTTTCAACGGCAATACGCCCCATTTCATAGGCAAGTCGTGCGGGCTCCATGGGAAATTCGATGGCCGTCGCACCCTTGCGGGTCAATTCTGAAAGCCAACGCTCATTGGCCATCCGATACGTGACCATAATGTTTGGGGAACCCAGGCGCTCACTGAGTTGCTCCAGCAGTTGGATCTGGGCCATGGAGACTGCAGGGCAATCCACGACCAACAGCGCCACCTCCCGGTCAGGGCTCTCCAGCGACTGGACAACGTCCGCCAGAGATTGCCTGGCCAGCAACGCGCTTACCCCGGAAATGCAGCCCTGGTGACCATCAAGCCAGTTGCAAAGCTCGGTGCCGACAAAGATGACGTGGGGTTTTGAGTTGGGAACTGCCAGCTCCACATGCGTGCCCCGCGCCGTGAACCGCCACGCCAGGCTATTACGGGCTGAGGCGGCCTCCTCCCCGCTGCGCGAGCCCTCGATGACCAAGGCCGCGATGAGCTGCAGGTGCTCAAGATCAGACTGGGTGTACTGGCGTCGCCCGGAAGCCGACTTGTAACTTGCCCCCAGGCCATAACGGCGCTCCCAGACCCTCAGGGTATCGGGTTTCAGTCCTGTCAGGCGGGCAACAGTGCCAATGCCGTAAAGCGGTCTGGGTTCGAGCTGTACTGCGGTGCTGGCGGGGGCATTCATAAGGCAACTCTCCGAGCGTTTGTCCGGTTTTGTCCAAAGTTACGTCCCAATTTCCAGAACAGATTGCCCAGATGTTGTGTTTCAGCTCCGAGAGAGGAATTGTGTCCAGAATTTGACCAGAAATAGGTTGGACAACTGCTCCTAGCTATCAATCCCCCTGTGCGAAGGCCCCCGTATAGATTGTGTAACAGGGGGCAGCGTATGAAGGGAACAGATCAGGCGGACGAGCGCGATCTCGAGCTTATGTTTGCGGAGGCACGGCGCTACGCGCTGTTGACTGCCGAGGAAGAGTGCCAGATCGACAGCCAGAAATGGCAGGCGGTGCGAGCACTGCAGGAATTGTTTGTCGCCGAGACCACGCTCACCGAGTACACGGCTGTCTTTCTGCAGCAGTGCGGAGCCAATCCACCCGAAATCCGACGATTCTCCAACCGGGAGCAGCATTTCGTGCTGCGCCGGGAGTTGGCTGACTATTTCGCGGATGGTAAGGCCCATGAAACCGCAGCTACCGCCGCACGCAAGCTGATTACTCTCAAGTCAACAAAGGCGCGTCTAAACCAGATCAACGCCCTCGCGTTTCCTGCCAGCCTGACCGTGGGCATGGCGGTTGCGATGTTGCGCCGGGCCGGTGGCCAGTTTCCCGACAGCGTTGCCGACGCCATTGCCAACTGGGAACGACAGTGGCAGACCCCGATCAGCGGCCACGCCTTGGATAAAGACACCATGAAGGCCATTCGCAAGCAATTGCGACTCTACACCGAGGCCAGGGACAAACTGGTCATGCACAATCTGAGGTTGGTTTATTCCATCGCCGGCCGCTACAAGGGGCGCGGCGTGTCCTACCTCGACTTGGTCCAGGAGGGAACGTTAGGACTGATCCGAGCCGCCGAGAAGTTCGAATTCGAGAAGGGGTTCCGCTTCAGCACCTACTGCTTCAACTGGATCACCCAGGCTGTCCGACGCTACGTCGGCGACGTGGGCACACTGATCAGGCTGCCCACCCATGTGCAGGAGCAGTTGGGGCGTCTTTACAAGGAAAAGGCAATCGAGCAATTGCGCACCGGCGTAGAGCCCGACGAGGAAACCCTTGCCCTCAGACTGGGTATGGACCTTGAGAAAACACGGCAGCTGCTGCAGATGCGGAATCTGGGGGTATCTCTGGATGCACCCCGGTTTGACGACGATGAGGGCACCCTGCTCGACACCCTGTCTGGAGATCCCTACGGTGGCACGGAGGACTCGGCGGACCAGGCATCCCTGCACCGTTTTTTGGGCGATGCCGTGGCCAGTCTCGAGGCTTCGGAGCGGCGCGTGGTGGTGGCTCGCTGGGGGTTACATGACGGCCCGCCACTCAGCCGCGCGGAAGTGGCAGACAGTATGGGCGTCAGCCGGGAGTGGGTACGCCAATTAGAGCGTTCGGCGCTACGCAAGCTGAAGTCTCAGGACAGCATTAAATCGGCCTACGAGGATTACAGCGACGCCAGCAACTATTGAGAGACGGGCTTAGGGGTTTTTGGGTACCCGTCGGGGCGACTCTCAACCTCGCCCCAGTATGTCCACAAGCGCACTGTCCAGGCTGGCAAAACGGAAATCAAATCCCGAGTCCAGTAATCGCGTCGGGGTAACAGACTGGCCTGACAAGAGCAGCTCATCCGCCATTTCACCGAGGGCAAAACGCATGATGCCAGCGGGCAACCCGACATTGATTAGCGTGCGCTTACGGGCACTCAGGACGCGGCAAAACTCCCTGTGGGTGACCGGCAACGGCGCAACCACATTGAATGGACCCCGGGCATCGTGACGGTCCAGCAAATGAAGTATGGCTCGGACCACGTCGACGCGGTGGATCCAACTGAGCCACTGGGCGCCGGATCCCATCCATGTTCCCACCCCCATGCGAAACGAACGCATCATC
>JAAXJC010000129.1 GCA_012270045.1 Luminiphilus sp. | reverse complement strand
AGGGGTCGGAACAGCCAGAACATAACCTCCGAGACATAACAGCCCATGGCGCCGGGGAGTGTTTCACTGGCGTCCACCATGGGGAATTCCGGGCCGAAATACTCATTTAGAGGTGCCGGTCCCGAGTGGAAGTGCACCACAATGCCGAGGTCTTCACAGACAGCCCAGAACGGATCGTACTTGCGGTCATGGTAAGGCGCGTGTTCGCCCCATACCGTGGGTAGCATCACGCCGTTCAGGCCATTGTCGTGGCACCATCGAGCCGCTTCCACTGCCTGGTCGACATCGAACAGCAGGGGAATGGAGGCGACACCAAAATGGCGCTTCGGATCGTTGGCCACCAGTTCGGAGAGCCAGCGGTTGTGTGCCATGGCGCCGGCCCACTGTAGTTCAGGCACCGCGTCCTTGGGCGAAAGGCCCAGTCCGGCGCCAAAGGGCGGGGTGTTCTGTTCGGTGATGCCATCCGGGAAGATAATCTCCGCGGCGATGCCGTCTTTTGCCAGCATCTTGCTGCGCTCGGCGTAGTCCCAGGCTCCGGTGAGCTCTTCCTGGATTGGCGCGCGCCAGGCGTCATTGATCTCCTTGATCAGGAACTGTTCCTCGGCCTTGTTCATCATGTCCACCTGGACGTCAATGGCCATGTCGATGAAGTCGTGGTATTTGGTTTCGACATAGGGCTTGTACTGGGCTATGGGCAGCCCCGCGTGACAGTCGGTGGAAACAACCAGTAATCGTTCGTTCATTTAATTGTCGTCCTGATGCAATGTGACAGTGAGAAAATTAGTGCTCTGCGGGCGAGGCAACAACCGCGTCACCTCGGGGGTGTCAGCCGTAACCCGCCTGGCCCGGCCCGGCGGCAGGGGCTTTTCGAGGCTTACTGACCCCGACACGAGGTGGATCACCGTTGCCCAGCCTTTGACTGCTGCGGGCACTCAATGCCCGCCACCAGCCAGCGGATGGTTTGCACGAAAACCGGCGGTGGCGTCTTGCCATCGGGAGATCGCTCCAGTTTGTTTGCGTCATCGGTGAGCATGTGGGCGAATCGGTCTCCGGATACGGTCAGTTCCTCGTAGCGGTGGGACTGGGTTTCCAATTCACCCAGCGTCAGGCTGATTACCACGTGCACCAGTGAACGGCACACTTCCACCGACAGGCTGTCATCGAAGCCGGCTTCCGTCAGGGCCTCCAACAACGGTCTTGTGAACTCGATCAACGCCGGTCGATTCTCCGGACTCAGGTGTCGCGACAGTTTGGGGCGTTCGAGAATGGCCAGGCGCAGGGCGTCCGCCCATTCATACACCGTCAACTGCCAGTCAAGGCCGCGTTGTAATGCGGGGCGCTGCTGCACGAAGTAGTGATTGAGCAGGGCCGAAATCAATTCCTCCTGCTTGCCCATCTGTTGATACAGGGTGCGGGTTGAGCACTTGAGCCGGGTGGCCAGCCCTCGGGCGGTGAGAGCGCCGGCATCAGACTCCTCCATGGCATCCAAGGCCACGGTGATAATGGTTTCTGTATCCAGCAGGGGGCGCGGCATGCAGCGGTGGTCTCCGTTCCGGCTCTCATCCTCAAGGCGGCCCATAGTAATACTGGACGTTTTAAAAAAACAATGTTTTCCTATAAGCAATCGGAGATTCCGGCCCAGGGCCGCAAATCAGACCCGCCGTCGGTATCGATACGTCCCGGCAGTCGAACCAGTGTGTTCGGCTGTGGCAGGTTGGACGGCGACAACAGACGACACGCAACAGCCACAGACATTGGAGAACAGCAGGTTATGGAAAACTCAGCGGCAAACTGCCCTTTCACCCATCTACTCGACCTGGACGCCTACCGACAGGGCATGCCCTACGACACCCTGGCGGAGATTCGAAAACAGGGCAGCTTCGTGCGCTTTGACGATCCGGGGACCGGGGTTCCCTACTGGGCGGCGGTGCGACGGGATGCCCTGGATTACGTGTCCCAGAATCCGGCTCTATTTTCGTCCCAGGTAGAGGGTCCCTTTCCGATGGAGCCCGAGTCTGAACTGCAGCGCGAGACCATGCAGGTGATGCTGGATAACAGTTTTATCGCGATGGACCCGCCCAAGCACATGGCGCATCGACGGGTGGTCAGGGATGCGTTTACACCCAGGGCGGTATCAGCCATGGAGCCCTGGCTTCGGGAGCAAGCCAAGGCCATTGTGGATCGGGTCGCCACGAAAGGGTCCTGCGAGTTTGTGGAGGAGGTCGCTGCGGAATTGCCCCTGATTGCCGTGCTGGAACTGATGGGAGTGCCCCAGGAGGACCGCAAGCAATTTTTTGAATGGACCAACATCATGGCTTTCGGCGATGACCCAGACATCGCGACAGGACCCGATGAGGCCAATGCCGTGTCTTTCGAAGTCATACTCTACGCCATTGAACTGGCTAAAAAGCAGCGGCAGGGCTTTACCGGACCGGTGATCAAGGCGCTGCTGGAGGGTGAAGTAGACGGCCAGCCCATCAGTGATGAAATGTTTGCCTGGGTTTTCATCCTGCTCATGGTGGGCGGCAATGAAAGCACGCGTACCGCCACAGCCCACGGTATGCGCCTGCTGATGGAGAACCCCGATCAATTGGAGCATTTGGTCAATCATCCCGAGGACATTCCGGATGCGGTTGAAGAAATGCTGCGCTACAACACCGCGTTTATCGCCATGCGCCGCACGGTAACCCAGGACCTGGAATGGAATGGCTATCAGTTCAAGAAGGGTGACAAAATCATCATGCACTACCACGCCGTGAACCATGATGAGGAGGTGTTTGGTGACGATGCCACGCGCTTTGACATCCATCGAAAGAAGCGCATGCCGTCCCTCAACCGGGAACTGCGTTCATTCGGTATCGGCGAGCATTTTTGCCTGGGTATGAATCTGGCGCGGCTGGAAATGCGCATCATGTTTGAGGAAATCCTGCCCCGGCTGCGGGACATGCGTCTGGCGGGTGAAATCACTTACATGCGCTCCTTCATGATCAGCACCATCAAGTCCATGCCCGTGGTATTCACTCCGGAGTCGGAGCAGGAAGTCGCCTGAGCCGGGGGTAAGCTCATATCATCCAACTCGATCTTGCTTAGGATTCACCATGACGTTCAGGGGTAGGGTAGCGGTTATCACCGGCGGTGGTAGCGGAATGGGTCGAGCCTGGGCCCGGCGCCTGGCCGCTGACGGTGCCACGGTGGCCGTCCTTGACGTTGACGCAGCCGGTCTTGGCGAGACGGTCGACACGTCGGCATCGATCAAACCCTATGTGGTGGATATTACCGATGGCACCGCTGTGGCGGCGACCTTTGCCCAGATCGAGGCGGATCTGGGCCCGGTGGACCGGGTGGCCAATGCCGCAGCGATTATGCCCTTCGGCCGCTTATTGGAGCAGGATCCGGGCGTCACGAACCGGGTCATGTCGGTCAATTACGGAGGCTTGGTCAACGTGGCCACCGCAGCACTGCCGCCCATGCTGGCCCGGGGGCAGGGTGATTTCATCAGTTTTTCTTCCATGACCGGTATCGTGCCGGGCCTGCTGATGGGTGCCTATGCCTCCAGCAAGGCGGCGGTGCAGTTTTACAGTGAAATCCTGTACCACGAGAACCGCGACAGCGGTATCCGTTTCTGCTGCGTCTGTCCCCCTGCGGTCAAGACGGCGCTCTGGCAGCAGGCCGAGGCTACGGTAGTACCAAAACTCCCGGCCCGGGGTGAAACCCTGCTCCCTGATCAGGTCATTGATGAGGTGGAGCGCTGCCTGGACCAGGGCAAGCCCTTTGCCTACCCGGGCAAACAAACCCGCCTGGGTGTCATTATGAGGCGGCTGTTTCCCGGTTTGGTGTGGCGGGTGTCCCACGATGCTGAGGGCTTTTAGGGGTGGTCTCGCTACTGGCCTTGGCAGGCCCGCTGCAGGCCGCAGTGACCGGGACGGGTAACTGACTGCGGTGCTGCCACGACAAATTCAATTTGAGGGTGCCCACAATTTCCGTGACCTTGGGGGTTATCCACTGGCCTGCGGCGGTCGTTTTGAGCAGGGATTGATCTATCGCTCCGATCATCTCGGCGCATTGACTGATCGGGACCGTCAGCAACTTCGGGACCTCGGGATCAAAACCGTGGTGGATTTCAGGCGCGCCTCGGAGCGGGTGGACCATCCGGATCGACTGCAGGGCACGGGCATCGATGAAGTCTGGCTGCCGGTGGAGGCAGAGGGTGTCGACGTCATCAATATTCGTCAGGCGGTTGAGTCCGGAGCTGTCGATGCCCAGGGCGCCAGAGACTATTTGACCCGGGCCAATGGGGCGTTCGTGACCCAGTTCGCCGGGGTGTTCAGCGACTTTATGCATTTGTTGCTGGAAGCGGATCGATACCCCCTGGTGTTCCATTGCTCAGCGGGCAAGGACCGCGCCGGCTTTGCGGCTGCCCTGACCCTGTTGGTTGCAGGGGTGTCCCGGGACACCATCATGGCGGACTACCTGGCGACCAACGACTGCAATGCCCGGTACCGGGCTGCTTTGATGGCGACTGTACCCGATAGCCAAGGCGGAGGTGACCGTCGCCAAGCATTGGACGTGTTGATGCAAGTGGAGCCGGCCTACTTGGTGTCTGCTTTTGCTGCCATCGAAGCGGGTTATCGGGACGACAAGCATTTCCTTGCTGAGGCACTGAATTTTGACAGTGGCAAGTGCGAGGCCCTCAGGGGTCGGTTGGGTGGCTTGCCTGGGCCCCAAGAATAGCTCTTGGCAGTGTCCACCCAGTGGCCCTGAATTGACGCGGGTCGCGGGGCCGACACCTGCAAAGGGACGATAGTGTCAAACGGGCGACTGGCTATACTGGCGCCAAATAACGTCGCCGGGGATTGCCGTGGACCAAGCCATGCTCGACAGGGCCTACGAACCGATGCAGGTCGGGCCGATTACGCTACCCAACCGCTTCATCAAAGCGGGAGCCAATGAAAACATGTCCATGGCCGGCATGCCGACCCGGGCCATGCTGGAGCACCACCGGGAGTTAGCCGCCGGGGGCGTGGGCATGACTACCATGGCCTACCTTGCCGTGGACAAAGTCGGCAGAACCCTGCCAGACCAGTTATGGCTCAACGATGATGTGGTGCCTGAACTGCGAGCGGTAACCGACGCGGTGCACGCGGCAGGCGGCAAGATTGCGGCCCAGATCACCCACGGCGGCTCCTTTGTTACCGGGATTTTCGTTCCCCGCCGCTTGCAGAGTTCGGTGTCGGGTTTCAATCCCGCGGGACTGTTGCGGGGTAACCTGATGCGCCGGGCCATGAATGAGGCTGACATGGACCGAATGGTCGATGCCTTCGTCCGGGGTGCCGAACGTTGCGTCGCAGCGGGATTTGATGCTGTGGAAATTCACATGGGACACGGTTACCTGCTGAACCAGTTTCTCTCTCCCATGGATAACCAGCGCCGGGACGCTTACGGCGGCAGTGCCGAGAACCGGGCACGATTTCCAGCCCGGGTACTGGCGGCGGTGAAACAGCAGGTGGGAGAGCGCATTGCGGTGCTGGCCAAAATCAACGTTTCCGACGGTCGCAGTCGAGGGGCGACGGTTGAGGACGCGATTGTGACGGCTCGAATACTGGAGGCAGCGGGTGCTGACATGCTGGTGCTGTCGGGGGGGCGCAATGTCGAGTCCGGTTGGTTCATGTTCGGCAGCAACATCAACCTCGATGCAATGCTGCAGGTATTGGGTAAATGGTCCCTCAGCGGCATGGCGATCGCGGCCACCGCCAAGTCGGCGCCAAAGATTGATTTTCAGGAGCTGTATTTCTGGCAGTATTCGACCCAAATTCGTGAGCAGGTATCCATACCCCTGGCCTATCTCGGTGGCGTTAAATCCGCAGATAACGTCGCCCAGTGTCTCGAGGCGGGCTTTGACGCTGTAGCGCTGGCCCGGGCGCTACTTCGGGAACCCGACCTGCCGCAGAAATGGCGCAGCAAACCGGAAGAACCCTCCCTGTGTGACAACTGCAACAGCTGTGTGGCCTACATCTACCATCCGGCAGGTACCTGGTGCATCCATCGACCGGCCAACGACTTGCGGGCCAATCAGGTGTTGGCGTCCTCGGGCACCGTATAGTGGCCCGGCGTGACGTTTGCCCAGGCCGTGGTGCAACCTGTGACTGGCGGGGGGCATGCCCGTGCTGACGCTGGAGTACACCCGTTCCATCAAGGCGTCCCCGACCCAGGTCTGGGGGGTGATAGTTGATTTTGATGACTATCCTGAGTGGAATCCCTTCGTGACCCGCTGCGCCTCTGAGTTGACTCCCGGTGCGCCCATTGTCATGTCTGTGAATATGGGAATGTTCACCACGGAACAGACCGAGCAGGTGACCCGGGTGGAGGCTGAGTCCCTGTTCGAATACCGGATGCGTCCGGTGGGTAAGCTGCTTTACAGTAAACGTCAGCACCGGCTCGCGCCCTCCGCTGCGGGTGGCAGCTGTTACACCTCTTACTTTGAACTGCGAGGCTGGCTGTCACCCCTGGTGGGGCTTTTCATGGGGTATTTTTTGCGCCGGGGCTTTTCTTCGATGACGGCGGCGTTGGTGCTCCGTGCCGAGGAATTGGCGGCACAGCCATGACAGGTCGGGAGGATTGCGGGTATGTCTGAGAGCACAGGAGTGGCGTTGGTGACCGGTGCCAGTCGGGGCGCGGGGGCGGGTATCGCGCGGGCCCTGGGGCAGCACGGCTATAGGGGCGGTGTGACCGGGCGCTCTGAAGCTCCGGGAACCGCCCAGGCCGGGGATGGCGCCGACGACAATGCCCAGAAGCACGCCGAGAAAA
>JAAXJC010000073.1:1326-31484 GCA_012270045.1 Luminiphilus sp. | reverse complement strand
CTGGCTCGCCCCAGCGGCAGCGCCCAGCGCATGCCTACCGCGGTAGTGCGCCGGGATGCATCCCAGCTGCCATTTCGGGTGCGACTGGATGATGCGGCCTCCATGGCCGGCCAGACCCTTTCATCTCTACCGCGGGTTGATATTGAGGTGCAGGTTTCACCCACCGGGCAGCCGGGTCGGGCCAATGCCAGTTGGGTGGCGACGGTCAGCTCCGTCGAACCCTCTGAATCAGCCAGTGTTGATGTGGTTCTGGAGCAAATCAGCCCCTGATAGCTGAAACCGTGACCCGGTAGTGGGACCAGATATAGTGTTATCGACCCACAGGGTATACACTACATCTTGTGTCATACGGACGCTTCATGGCGTCCCTCACCAGGTAAGTACATGCGTCTAAAGTCCATCAAGCTCGCGGGTTTCAAAACCTTTGTTGACCCCACTACGGTCAACTTTCCCAGCAATATGTGCACCGTAGTCGGGCCCAATGGCTGTGGTAAATCCAACATTATTGATGCCGTGCGCTGGGTCATGGGCGAGAGTTCGGCCAAGAACCTCCGTGGCGAAGCCATGACCGATGTCATCTTTAACGGCACCACCCAGCGGCAACCGGTGGGCCAGGCATCCATAGAACTGATTTTCGACAACAGTGCCGGCAAGTTGGTGGGGGAATATGCCTCCTACGCGGAAATATCCGTGCGCAGGGTGGTGGGTCGAGAGGGCACGTCGGAATATTGGTTGAACGGCAGCAAGTGCCGGCGACGGGACATCACCGATCTGTTCCTGGGCACGGGGTTGGGGCCCCGAAGCTACGCGATCATTGAGCAGGGCATGATTTCCCGGCTGATTGAGTCCAAACCAGAGGAACTGAGGGTCTTCATTGAGGAAGCGGCGGGGATCTCCAAGTACAAGGAGCGGCGCCGTGAGACCGAGAGCCGCATGCGGCGCACCCTTGAAAATCTGGAGCGACTCGCCGATTTGCGGGAGGAACTGGAACGCAACCTCCAGCATCTCCTGCGACAGTCCCAGGCCGCCGAGAAATATGCTGAGTTACGGGCTGAGGAGCGACAGACCAAGGCCCAACTGCTGACCCTGCAATGGCGGGAATTTCAGCAGTCCAATGCCGCGAGTCGTGAACTGCAGGCTGAACTGGACCTGAAGCTGGAGGCTGAGCGCGCCGAGGTCCAGCGAGTTGCGACGGCGATCGAGTCGACACGGGTCGATCTCGCCGACGCGACTGACAAATTCAATAGGGTTCAGGGTGAATATTACTCGGTGGGTGGCGAGGTCACCCGGGTTGAGCAGGCCCTGAAATACGAGCAGGAGCGTCGCGAAGCCGTCGCCCAGGACCTCAGCCAAACCCAGGCGGGTTTGCAGGAGGCCAGGGGGCATCTCAAGGCCGACAGTGATCGATTGGCCCAATGGCGGCAGGAATTGGAGGTGCTGGAGCCCCAGCTGGCGGAACAGCGCGGGGCAGCGGAGGGCGCAGCGGCCGGGTCCGCCGACGCCGAAGCAAAAATGAATGACTGGCAGGCCCGGGGGGATGATTTCAACCTGGAGGCGGCAGGTCCCAGGCAGGCGTCTGAGGTGCAGCAGAGCCGGATCATGCACCTGGAGCAGGTGCTGCAGCGCCTGCAGGAACGCAGCGGTAAGCTGAAGGAAGAGCTGGAGCAGGTTTCTGATGCAGACAGTGATGCCGATATATCGCTGCTGGAGCAACGGCTGAGTGCCAGTAACGCAGCGGTTCAGACCCAGGAAAACGACATTCGTACACTGGACCAGCAGATCAGCGGGCACCGTGACAATATCGTAAGCCTGCGGGATAAGCAGGATGAAATCAGGGCTGAATTGCAGCAGCTGAGAGGGCAGGAAGCCTCATTGGTGGCCCTGCAGCAGGCTGCTACCGATCGGGATGACGTGTCCTCAACGGCAGCCTGGTTGGAGTCCCTGGGTTTGGGTCACAGCGGCAGCGTCTACGAGTCTTTGCAGGTGCAGGGTGAATGGGCCCCAGCCGTCGAGACTGTTTTCTCCGGCGCACTGACAGGACTCTGTACAAATGATTTCAGTGTCGTTGAGGCAGCCCTGGAGCGGCTACCCCCGGGTGGCAATGTCCTGACCTCTGGCGGCGACTTTACGCCGCCCCCGGGCACCCTCGCGGAGAAAGTGACCGGACCCGCAGCCGTGCGCCGGATGCTGTCTGTGGTGTATACCGCAGATTCCCTTGATGGGGCCCGCTCTCTGCTGCGGGAACTGCCCGATCATGCCTCGGTGATCACCCCTGCCGGGGATTGGCTGCGCCATGGTTGGGTGACCAGACCCTCGGAGCAGGATGCCGGGGACAGCATGATTTTGCGCAAGGCGGCCATTGAGGCACTGGCTGTTGAGATCTCTGAGCTGCAGGCGTCCCTGGCGACGGTCGACGATGACCTCAGCAAGGCGCGGGAGGCCAGGCAGTTAGCCGAGGATGCCCGTCGTTCTGGGGAGGCCGCGCTGAAGGAATCCCTGGGTTTGCAGGCAGAGGTAGTGGCCGAGCGGGGCGCCCGGATAGCCGCAGTGCAACAGGCGCGGCAGCGTGTTGAGCAAATTCGCACCGATCTTGCGGATTGCCAGAGCCAGTTCGAAGGTGAACAGCAGGCCCTGTCGGAAGCCCGTTCGGACCTGCAGCGGGCGATCGACCAAATGGCCCTGGACGGTGAGCGGCGAGAGGCGCTGAATGAAGAACGGCAGGCACTCGCAAATGCGCTTCAGGTAGCCCGGGACAGCGCACGAGAAACCCGTGACGTCGCCCATCGCACGGAGGTGCGTGTTCAAAGCCTGGGCGGACAGGTAGAGACCGTTGCCGGTTCGATTTCTCGTCTGGAACAGCAGGTTGAGCAGTTGCAAATGCGGGCCAATGACCTTACCGAACAACTCCCTACTGAAGACAATCCCGATGCCAAACTGCAGGCGGAGCTCGAGACACTGCTGGCCCAGCGTGTGGCGGCTGAAACTGCGCTGACCGCAGCCCGCCAGTCGGTGGCGGATAAGGAGCATGCGCTCAGGGAGCAGGAAAAAGAGAAGGTGGCCAGTGAGCACCGACTGCAGGGAATCAATTCGGAAATCGAGTCAGGCAGACTTCAGCTGGCAGAGCGCAATGTGCGCATCGAAAATTTGGTGGCTCAGCTGGCCGAGCTTGAGGTCACCCCAGAGCAGGTGGTGGAGCAGTTGCCCGAGGGGGCTACCGAGCCCGAGTGGCTGGTAAAAGTAGAGCGCATCGCGGCTCGCATCGCCCGGCTTGGGCCCATCAATCTGGCGGCCATTGACGAATATGCCAAGGCATCAGAGCGGAAGATTTACCTGGACTCCCAGGACGCAGACCTGCAGGAAGCGTTGGACACCCTGCAGGGCGCTATCCGAAAAATTGACCGGGAGACCCGAAGTCGATTCAAGGAAACCTTTGATCAGGTCAATGCCGGCTTTGCAGAGCTGTTTCCCCGGGTGTTTGGCGGCGGTACAGCCAATCTGGAAATGACCGGGGATGATTTGCTGGATACCGGGGTTGCCATCATGGCGCGCCCGCCGGGCAAGAAAAACAGCACCATTCACCTGCTGTCAGGGGGTGAGAAGGCCATGACCGCCATTGCCCTGGTGTTCTCGATTTTCCAGCTGAATCCAGCGCCCTTCTGCATGCTTGATGAGGTCGATGCTCCGCTGGATGACGCCAACTGTGGCCGTTATGCCCGCATGGTCAAGGAAATGGCGGACAGCGTTCAATTTATTTCCATCACCCACAACAAGATCACCATGGAAGTGGCTGATCAACTCATGGGCGTGACCATGCACGAACCGGGGGTTTCCCGATTGGTAACTGTGGATATAGAAGAGGCCGCCCAACTCGCAGCCAGTTGAGGCCTTCAGGGGGAGCATAGTTGATGGATCTTACGATTCGCGACTGGATGATTGTCATCGGTGCCGGGCTGATCCTGCTGGTGCTCGCCGATGCTGTGCGACGGGTTTATCAGGACCGGCGCAGTGAGGTGCGCATGAACGCCAAAATATCCCGACGGGATGAGGCGGATGATGATGACGACGCTTTCAACCTGCTGCACGAGCTACCCAATGGCGGTGCCCGCATAGTTCAGCGGGATGATCTCCAATCCGACGGCGCACCACAGCATGAAGAGCAAGGCAGTGAGGACCCGGTAACGGACCAGGATCATGTGTCGCCGGTGCTCGAATCCGCCCGCGCTCAGGAGGAGGAAGAACTGCCGTCGTTCTCGGCCACGGAGGAAGCCCCTGTGCCAGCCGTTGAGGCGGCTCCGGGTGCCCAAGGGCAAGGTCCTGGGGAGGTCGCTGCGCCGACCCCTGCGGGGCGGGATGACACGCCCGAGACGATGGATTGGCTTGATTCCCTGGAAGCCCCCGAGCCGGAGCCAGAACCCGAGGTGCGTCTGCCCCGGGACATCGATCCCCACGTCTTTGTGCTTAACGTCGTGGCCCGTTCGGAGCACGGCTTTTCGGGCTCCGATATTCTGGCTGTGTTGCTGGCCTGTGACCTGCGTTTCGGGGATATGGATTTTTTCCACAGGCATGAGCAAAGCGCGGGACGGGGTCCTATCCAATTCACTGTTTGCAACATGATGAAGCCCGGGGTGTTTGACATTGACGCCATGGACCACCTGCGCACCCGGGGCCTGATGTTTTTCGTTACCCTGCCGGGCCCGGATGACATGCTGAAGGCCTTCGACTACATGTATGAAACCGCCAAGGTGGTGGCACGAAATCTTGACGGCGATGTGCTGGATGAGACCCGCAGCGCGATTACCCGCCAGAGCCTAGAGCATATGCGCCAGCAGATCAGGGAGTTGGAGCGACGCATAGCAATGCAACAGCGCCTCTGAGGCAGGCCGAGGGTGAGCGAACATCAGGCCAGGGCGAAAGAATTGCGAGAGCGTCTCGTGCGCTGGAGCAAAGAGTACTACCAGGACGATGCACCTTCGGTAAGCGACAGTGAGTTTGATAGAGCCCTGCAGGCCCTCAGGCAGCTGGAGCAGGAGCATCCTGAGCTCGCGACGCCGGACTCACCGACCCAGAGAGTGGGCGCTGAACCCCTCAAGGGTTTTGAACCAGTCACCCATCGTCATCCGATGTTGTCCCTGGACAACGCCTTTTCCAGCGATGATCTCATTGATTTTGACCGTCGGGTTCGGGAGCGCCTCGATGCCGCTGCCATTCGCTATGCCTGTGAGCCCAAACTGGACGGCATAGCCGTCAGCATCGTGTGGCGGGACGGCGATCTGGTTTTGGCTGCCACCCGGGGTGATGGCCGAACGGGGGAGGGCATTACCCAGAACGTCCGTAGTATCGAGTGTGTTCCCCTGCAGCTGAAAGGTGCGGATATACCCGCTTATCTCGAGGTCCGGGGAGAGGTTTACATGCCCCGCGCAGGCTTTGAGCAATTCAACAAGAGAGCCCGGGAAGAGGGGAGCAAGCCCTTTGTAAATCCCAGAAACGCAGCGGCGGGCAGTCTGCGCCAATTGGATTCAGGCATCACCCGTAAACGCCCGCTGGCGTTCTGCGCCTACTCGCTGGGGCACATGGAGTCCGATGGCGGCCCATTCGCCAGTCACAGCGAGGCCATGCAACAGCTGAGCGAGTGGGGTATCCCGATCTCGGAGTATGGTCGGGTGGTGGATTCAATTGCCGGCTGCGAGGCCTACTACGAAGAGTTGGCCGAGTCGCGACAGAGGCTGAGCTTCGACATTGATGGCATCGTGTTCAAGGTCGATGACCTGGCACTGCAGCAACAGCTCGGTGCCGTGTCCCGGGCGCCGCGCTGGGCCATCGCCAGGAAATTTCCGGCCCAGGAGGAGATGACGGTGGTGCGCGGTGTCGAGTTCCAGGTCGGTCGAACGGGGGCCGTCACCCCGGTCGCGCGACTCGATCCGGTGTTTGTAGGCGGCGTGACGGTGTCCAACGCGACATTACACAATGCCGATGAAATCGATCGACTCGGCCTGATGACCGGGGACACGGTTGTGGTGCGCCGTGCTGGCGATGTGATTCCCCAGGTGGCTGCAGTGGTGGCCGATAGGCGGCCGGATGACGCGGAGCCTATTGCCTTTCCTGAACAGTGCCCCGCCTGCGATAGCACGCTGGTTAGAGCGCCGGGCGAGGCCGTATGGCGCTGTGAATCCGGACTGGGTTGCCCGGCACAGCGACGCGCTTCCATCGCCCATTTTGTCTCCAGACGCGCCATGGACATCGACGGCCTGGGAGAGAAAATCATCGACCAATTGCTCGCATCCGACCTGGTCCAGACGGTGGCGGATCTCTATAGGCTCAATACCGAGCAGTTGGCAGATCTTGAGCGCTTCGGCGAAAAATCTGCTGAAAATCTTGTAGCCGCCATAGCAAAGAGCCGGGACACGTCCCTGGAACGGTTTATTTATGCCCTGGGTATTAGAGAAGTGGGGGAGACGACCGCCCGGCAACTGGCGGCTTACTTTGGCAACCTGGATCCCCTAATCCAGGCCTCGGTCGAACAGCTGCAGGAGGTTGAAGATGTGGGTCCGGTTGTTGCCGGCCACGTGGTCGGTTTTTTTGCAGAGCCTGCCAACAGGCGAACCATGGACTCGCTCATCGACCTGGGTGTGCACTGGCCAATCCCCGAGCCGGATCAGGGCGGTTCACAGCTCAGCGGCCAAACCTGGGTGGTCACCGGCAAACTTGAGGCGATGTCCCGGGATGGGGCGGAAGAGGCGCTGCGGGCCTTGGGCGCCAAGGTTTCAGGCAGTGTCAGCGGTAAGACCACCGCCGTTGTTGCGGGACCCGGAGCGGGCTCAAAACTGAAGAAGGCCGAGACACTGGGGATTGAGGTAATCGACGAAACGGAGTTTTTATCGAGGTTGAATTCATGGCAGGCATGAGACAGGCCTCATTCCGCATCGCAATGTTGTCGGTCGCGCTGATCATCTCAGGCTGTGCCTCATCGCCGCCGGATGATGTGGACAATGTTTGTGAGATCTTCAGGGAGAAGTCTGGGTGGTACAAGGACGCCAAGAAATCCCGTGCCCGCTGGGATGCTCCGATCTCGGTCATGATGGCGATCATGCACCAGGAGTCTCGCTTCGTTGCCACGGCGAAGCCCCCGCGCAAGAAAATTTGGGGGGTTATCCCGGGCCCCAGACCCTCTGATGCCTATGGCTATTCCCAGGCCAAAGATGACACTTGGACATGGTACGAGAGAAGTTCCGGAAACTACGGGGCAGATCGGGATGACTTTGGTGACGCTATCGATTTTATCGGCTGGTACAACGACATGAGCTACCGGCAAAACCGTATTGCCAAGGACGACACCTTTCGACTTTACCTGGCCTATCACGAAGGCCATGGCGGGTATGAGCGCAAGACCTACCGTGACAAACAATGGCTGGTCGATGTAGCGAGAAAAGTCGATCGCAAAGCCCAGACCTACAACGCGCAGTTAAAAAGCTGCGTCAAGGAACTGGAGGAAGACGACGGCTGGTGGCCCTTTTAGCGAGGGACGGCGATTGATGATCGAGATTGTCATATTGCTGTAATACTGTAGTCATTAAATGAAGCCACGGCGGCAGAACAAGGTCCTGACATGGCCCAACAAAAAGTACTCGTAGTTGATGATGAATCGGCGATCCGGGACATGCTGCGTATGGCCCTGGAGCTATCCGGTTATGAGTGCCTGGAGGCCGAGAATATTTTTGATGGCCACCGACTGGTGCTGGAGCAGGGTCCGGATATCGTGCTCCTTGACTGGATGCTGCCTGGAGGTAACGGTACCGAGCTGTTGCGTCGACTGAAGCAGAGCCAGGTTACACAGGATATTCCTGTGATTATGGTTACGGCCAAGACCACCGAAGACAACATCATCCAGGGCCTGGATGTAGGTGCTGATGACTACATTACAAAGCCCTTTGCCCCCCGGGAACTGATCGCCCGAATAAAGGCCCTGCTGCGCCGAGCCAAACCAAGGGAAGCAGAGGAAACCATAGAGGTGGCCGGTTTGAGGCTGGATCTCGCTGCCCGACGGGGCTTCATCAACGGTGAGCCCCTTGACCTTGGCCCCACCGAGTTCAAGCTGCTGCACTTTTTTATGTCCCACCCCGATAGGGCCTATACCCGGGGTCAGATTCTCGATCACGTCTGGGGTACCAACGTCTACGTTGAGGAGCGGACCGTTGATGTCCATATCCGTCGCCTGCGGAAACTTATGCAGGTTCCTGATGGTGACCACAGTAAACTCATACAGACGGTACGCGGCACGGGCTACCGGTTCTCAGAGCATGGGTGAGTTGCCAAATGGCTAGGGACAAAATGTGGCGGAGGGAAATTCGCCTGGTTTTGTTGCTGGTCGCTGTCGGAGTCGGGTTGGGTGGCTTTTTTGGGCAACCCGCCTGGGGTGCCTGCGTCGCGCTGCTGGCCGTGATGGCTCGCTGGTCACTGCAGCTCTACAGTATTTACGTCTGGATGGAAGAACCCACCGCAGAACCTCCGGAAGCGGGCGGGGTTTGGGGCCTGATACTGGACAATATTTACCAACTGCAGCGGCGGAACCGGGAGGCTCAGCTTCGTCTGGAAACTGCACTTGACTACCTGCAGGATTCCCTGGCGGCGATGCGGGATGCCGCAGTCATTGTAGACGCCAGGGAAAACATAGCCTGGGCCAACGACTCCTCGGAGTTTTTGCTGGGCATTAAATTTCCAGAGGATCAGGGCAGGCCTCTGGTCAATCTGATCAGATCGCCGATTTTCCAGAGCTACTTTGAGACCGGCGATTTTTCCAATCCCCTGCGTTTGCTTCCCGTGACCGAAGGTGACCGATGCCTGCACTTCGAAATTGCACGATTTGGTGCTGGGGATCGTTTGATTTTTGCCAGGGACACGACAGAGAACTACCGGCTAGAGCAGATGCGTCGTGACTTTGTCGCCAATGTCTCCCACGAACTGCGGACGCCTTTGACCGTCATTAAAGGTTATGTGGAGACCTTGCAAGCTTTCCCCGAAGGTCAAACCACAGTGCTGGAACAGCCACTCAAGCAGATAGGGCAACAAACCCTGCGTATGGAAAACCTGGTCCGGGATTTACTGTGGTTGTCTCGTATTGAAACCGTGGAGACTCTGCGCAAGACGGAACCCCTCGATGTTGCTGTGCTGGTGACGGAAATCGTGTCCCAGTTGAAACCCGCCTATGCCGAACGGGAAATCCAGACGGAACTTGCATCGGGCATCGAGGTCTTAGGCGATCGCTCTGAACTGCACAGCGCACTCAGCAATCTGATTGTTAATGCCCTGAAGTACAGTGATCAGGACGTGCGGGTAACCTGGTCAGCCGACGATGATCGAGCCCGGTTTTCTGTATCGGACAAGGGCATTGGCATTGCGAAACAGCACATTGCCCGATTGACCGAGCGGTTTTACCGAGTGGACAAGAGCCGTAGTGATGACCGCGGCGGCACCGGCTTGGGACTGGCGATTGTTAAACACGTGGCGGCATCACACCAGGCCGAACTGCTGATCGAGTCCGAGCTGGGTGTCGGCAGCTGTTTTAGTTTGTCACTACCCGTGGCCAGTGCCCCGCAGTCCTGATGATAGGACGCGCGATATTCTTGCTGCACTTTGCGGTATTCGCCACTCCAGTTTTTGCCATCAGCGGCAAGCTGAGTATTGTCGGCAGCGACACCATGGCTTCGGTGCTGACCGACCTGTCTCGGGAATTTCAGTCGGTCCACCCCGATGTTTCGTTTGAAATACAGGGTACCGGTTCGGCCGCTGCGCCACCTGCACTCGCGGAAGGCACCGTTAATTTTGGCGCCATGAGCCGTACTATGAGTTCCACGGAACTAGCTGATTTCCGCCGGCGCAGGGGCTTTGAGCCCAGGGGAATACAGGTCGCCAGCGATGACATAGCCCTCATCGTTCATCCGTTAAATCCCCTGCGGCAGGTGTCGCGCAGGATCCTCGACGGCATATTTTCCATATCCCAGCGCTGTGGCGGACCCCGCTATGGACTCCAATGGTCCAGCGTTTTTGATGAACTGGGGGACTTGCCTCGGGCAGAAATTGCTGGCTTGTCGATCCAGCGGTACAGCCGGACGGCGCTCAGCGGCAGTTATGGGTATTTCCGCAAAGAAGTGCTTTGCGGCGGCGACCTTAGGCCCCAGGTAATGGAATTACCAGGGTTTGCGGCCATTATTGACGCGGTAGCGAGATCACCTGGAGCCATTGGCTATGTCGGAGCCGGATTTGTCGACCCCAGGGTAAGGGTGCTGGCGATCTCGAATGCAGGAGATGAGCCGGGGTCGGGGCTACAACCCGGCGACACGGGCTATCCTTTTTCCCGTCCCCTCTATCTCTATTTAGCCCAGGCTCCCGGGCGGCGCCTGTCCATCCTTGAATGTGCGTTTTTGGAGCATGTGGCTGGGCCAATGGGACAGGCAGCGTTCACCCGACACGGATTTCAGTCCGACGGCCTTGGCCTGACCGAGGATGTGGCCAGTGTCTGTCCCTAGGCAGCGTTTCCTGCAGGATTTTCTTTTTGCGGGGCTGGTAAGGGTCACCAGTGTGCTCATTGGATTGCTGATTTTGGGTATGTTTATCCAGATGGTCCTGATTGTTCGGCCCCTGTTCGAGCAGCCGTCCGCAGTAGCACGGGGCTCGTCTGCTGGCCTGGCTACGCATCAGACAGAAAGCGGGCTTCAGGTGCTTGATGACACCGGGGTTCAGCTAGCAGTGACGGTCAGCACTCCCATCACTCTCCCAAAGAGGAACTTGCAGCTGAGCCTGGCTTCTGGGCCGGAGGGCATCAGTATTATCTCTGAATCCAGCTCCGCCACTGTCGGAACCAGCAGCCGGCGACGGCTGGCAATGCCGGGCGACCTGGACGCCCTAAGCCTGGTCACCACTGATGAGGCAGAGCAGCAACTACTGCTGATATTCAATTCCGGCGCTTATCGGCTGATCAAGATTTACGCTGACGGTCGGCTCCAATCTGGTGTCTCTGGCAGCTTGCCACCCCACCGGTCGGTACTGTCGGTTCCGGGACGGCAGAGTTGGATACTGGTGACCGAGGACACCCTGGAGCAGGTCCACCTGCGCTTTGCGCAGGGTCGAGGGGAACTCGTGCCTTTGCGGACCCTGGCCATAGGGCAGGGGTTACGGCATGTCAGCCAGGTAAGCCCCAGTCGACGCTTGCTGGTGACCACCCGTAGCGGCAGCACGCAGCTGTGGCAATTGGGTAGGCCTGAACCGGCAACCCTGGACATGCTGGGCAGTGACAGCACGTCTGCTAATTGGTTATCGCCGGTTCGATTCCGGGTGCACTATGAATCGGTCCCGGCAAGGGACTACGAGTTAAGGGATGGGGTAACCGGGGTATCAGCAGCGCGGTTATTTTTGCCCGTACAACACGAGGGCTATCAGGAGCCCGGGTATTATTGGCAGCCAGTTGCCGCTTCGGATGGTTTTGAGGCCAAGCTCAGCCTGGTGCCCTTGCTGATAGGCACCTTGAAGGCGGCCCTGGTTGGGCTGGTGTTCGCCATTCCAGTGGCCGTAGGTGCGGCTGTGTTTGTCGGATATTACCTGCCCAGTCGTCGGCGCGAGCAAATCAAGCCCTTCATTGAACTGATAGCGTCATTTCCAACGGTTGTGGTTGCAGGGCTGGTGGGGCTCTGGCTCGCCCCTCGTCTCACGGACAGCCTCCCGGAAATTTTGGGGGCCGTCCTTATCATCCCATTGGCCATGATGGCCGTTTTCGGGATTCTGCATCGACTACCACGGGCCTCTGGCAGGATTGGCAGCGTTAAGATCCGCCCCCTGGTTCTGCTGCCCGCGCTGGTACTGGTGCTGTCTGCAGGGGCCGTTTTCGGCCACTGGGCGGAGCAGTGGATATTCCAGGGCTCACTACTGATGTGGTTGCCAACCCATGGCATACCCGTACAGCAACTGAACAGCCTTCTGGTTGGCTTCGTGCTGGGTTTCGCCATTTTCCCCGTCATTTTCTCGCTGGCCGAAGAGGCTATCTATGAGGTGCCCGCCATCGGGGCAACGGGCAGTATCGCACTGGGTGCCACACCCTGGAGGAGTTTTCAGGATGTTGTTTTACCGGTGGCGGCGCCAGGTATCGTCTCGGCAGTTATGCTGGGGTTTGGTCGGGGCGTAGGGGAGACCATGATTTTTCTACTGCTCTCGGGCAATGCTCCTGGCTCCGACTGGAGCCTGTTTAGCGGCCTCAGGAGTTTGTCCGCAACCCTGGCCATTGAACTGCCGGAAGCAGCTGTGGGCGGGCAGCATTTCCAAATACTCTTTTTGGGCGCCTTACTGCTGTTTATTCTGACCTTTGTAATCAATACCTGCGCGCAGCTGCTCAGGCAGAGGGTTATTGGCAAGGGGCGGGTGCGGCGATGACCAACCCTGACATGTTCGACTACCCAGACCTGAATTCGGCACGAATCCGGGACGAGAAAATCAACACCCTGATGACGGCCGCGACCGGCGCGGCCACGCTGCTTGCTGTTGTGTCGGTAGTGGCTTTCTTGGGCTTTATTGTCCTGTTGGGGGGTGCCTGGCTTGCAGAGGAGCAGGCGCTCTCGGCCACTGTAGGCCAGCAGCACAGCAGCAATTTCGAATTGCTTTTGTTCGGCGGAAGGGAGCTTGCCTCCAGTGGCGGTGTGCTGCCGGCCATCGTGGGTACCGTAGTCCTGACGTTGTTGATGGCGGTTATCGTCGCACCACTTGGCATTGTTGTTGCGCTGTACCTGACTGAATACTCTGGGGGAGGCTGGCCCACCCAGCTGTTACGGATTGGGGTGCAGAACCTTGCGGCAATTCCCTCGATTATCTACGGCGTGTTTGGCCTGGCCTTTTTCGTTTACGTGATTGGCGGCCGGATCGACGAGCTGTTCTATGCCTCTAATCTGCCAACGCCCACCTTTGGAACTCCGGGATTGCTTTGGGCGTCTTTAACCCTGGCGTTGTTGACATTGCCAACGGTGATTGTGGCCACAGAGGAGGGCTTGTTGAGGATTCCCTCCAGTCTCAGGGAGGGCAGTCGTGCTCTGGGGGCAACCCGAGTCGAGACTATATTTCGCGTCGTGCTGCCGGCGGCCGCCCCATCCATCCTGACCGGTATTATTCTCGCCGTGGCGCGGGCTGCGGGTGAGGTTGCACCACTGATGCTTGTCGGCGTTGTGCGGTACGCGCCTACGCTGCCGGTCAGTATCGAGGCGCCGTTCCTGCAACTTGAACAAAAATTCATGCACCTCGGGTTTTATGTCTATGATCTGACCATGCACGCCCCCGGCAGTGAGGGGCGCGTGGGCATAGTGGCGGCGGCCAGCCTTTTACTCGTTTCGGTTATTGTCAGTCTGAATATTGTCGCTTTGCTGCTTCGTGTGAGACTGAGGAGGACGTATGTGCAAAGTGGCGTGTAGACGTTGTTTGGCGCCGCCAACATCGATGGTCGGCCGGAGTCGTTGGGGGGCATGGCACTGATGGATGCCGGGTCGGATGGACTGAATCAATATGACGGCAGGGGTTTTGTCTGCCGGACTTTTATCACGCCTGGGTGCCCCAGGGGGTCAGTGATCGTGTCTTCGGGAGCATAAGCCGTGGATCACAGAGAGGCATTAATTGCCGCATCAAATAACAGGGCCAATTTGAACTATGTGGCGCCCGGTATCGAGGTGCAGGGGCTTTCGCTCACCTATCCGGACGAACCCAATGCCCTGATCGACATCAACCTCTCGATACCTGGCGGGGAGGTGACGGCGGTCATCGGCCCAAGCGGCTGTGGTAAGTCCACCTTGCTGCGCTGCTTTAATCGTATGAATGACATGCTGGAGGGTTGCCAGTACTCGGGCTCGATCACCTTGGGTGATCTGAATATCCTCGATCCAATGACCGATGTGACGTTGTTACGACGTCGGGTGGGAATGGTGTTTCAACAGCCCAACCCCTTTCCCATGAGTATTTACGATAACGTGGCTTACGGCCCCCGGATTGGCGGGCTGCGTCGGCGCAGAGATTTGGACGAGGTGGTAGAAAACGCGCTGCGTCTCGCTGCCCTGTGGGATGAGGTGAAGGGTCAGCTGGGAAAAAATGCGACCGTTTTGTCCCTTGGCCAGCAGCAGCGACTCGTCATAGCGCGGGCGATAGCGGTGCAGCCCGAAGTTCTGCTGATGGATGAACCTGCCTCGTCGCTGGATCCCATATCGACCTTGCGTATAGAGGAGCTGATTTACGAATTGAAGCAGTCGTACACCATTGTGATCGTTACCCACAATATGCAGCAGGCAGCCAGGGTGTCGGACCGAACGGCCTTTCTAAACCAGGGTCAGGTGGTTGAATACGACGCCACGGACAAGATCTTCACCAATCCATCCCAGCGTGCTACCGAAGATTACATCACCGGGCGGTACGGCTGATGGCAGAGGGCAGATATGACAGTGGCGACGGCTCTGTTGCAGGCCGGCAGCATATCTCGGCGAGATTCAGTGCCGAGCTTGAGGCCATAAAAAATGCCCTGCTCGAAATGGGCGGCAAAACCGAAAGTCAGATCAATCTGGCGACGCGGGCGCTGCTAAATGGGGCGGGGGATGTGGCGCAGGAAGTCGTGGCAATGGATAAAGATATCAACCGCATGGAGGTTGATATTGATGAGCAGTGCGCCAGGATAATTGCGCGCCGGCAACCGGCAGCTTTTGACCTCAGGTTGATTATCTCCATTGCCAAGGTGACGACCGATCTGGAGCGTATCGGCGATGAGGCGACCCGGGTGGCCCGAATGGCACTTAAATCAAGCATCAGGGAGCCCGTTCGGGGCGCTGAATCCCAGACCATGGCCATCGCGGAGCACGGCAGCGCGATGTTGCGCCGTGCGCTGGATGCTTTTGCCCGTCTCGATGTCGACGCCGCTGTTCGTGTGCTGCTGAGTGCACAGTCGGCTCAGACGGATTACGAGGAAGGTATGGTGCTGCTTCAGGCTGCCATCAGCAATGACCCGACATCCCTGAAGTCCTGCATGGACCAAATATGGGCGCTGCGCAGCCTGGACCGGGTCGGCGATCACGCCTGTAACGTGGCAGAGCAGGTGGTCTATCTGGTTACAGCTGTCGATATTCGCCATGTCGATGAACCAACGCTGGTAAAACTTCTCGACAGCGGCGCTGACACCTAGGGTGGGTCTCGGCTATCCTGCAGCCGCACGTCCAACCGGCATGTTGTCATGAGTAAATTCTGGAGCGCGCTGCTGCGCGATCTGCATCCCTACACCCCTGGGGAGCAACCCCGGGTCTCCGGGCTCATAAAATTAAATACCAACGAACACCCCCTGCCGCCCTCCCAGCGGGTGATTGCTGCGTTAACCTCTGTCGACGGTGATGCCCTGCGCCGGTACCCAGACCCGGACAGCAGAGCTTTGTGCAGGGCAATCGCGGACCGGGAGGGGTTGTCCCCCGAGCAGGTGTTCGTTGGCAATGGCTCGGACGAGGTGCTGGCTCACGTGTTTAAAGGGCTTTTGACCAGCCAGAGCCAACTCTTGATTCCGGACATCACCTACAGCTTTTACCCGGTCTGGGCCAGGCTTTACCAACTGCCAGTAGTGGAAGTGCCCCTTGATTTGGGCTTTGCTATCAATCTGGATGGCTATATGGAGCAACCAGGGGCCATCATGTTCGCTAACCCCAATGCCCCCACCGGCATTGCCCTAGACCCTGATGCCCTGGCCAATGCGGTGCAGTCCAACCCGGACCGTCTGTTCGTGGTGGACGAGGCCTATTATGGATTCGGCGCCGATTCCATGGCAGGACTGGTCAATTCCGTAGAGAATCTTGTGGTGACTCGAAGCCTGTCAAAATCCCATGCCCTTGCGGGATTACGGGTGGGTTACGCCCTCGCTGCCCCCGGGCTCATTGAGGGACTCAGGAGAGTCAAGGACAGCTTTAACAGCTACCCGCTGGACGCCCTTGCCCAGGCGGGGGCCCTGGCAGCTGTTGAGGATACTGATTGGCTGCGCCAGGCCAGCGCCGAGGTGACGCAGCAACGGGAGACATTGCTTGCCGGTTTGACGGGCCTGGGATTTGAAGTCTGCCCCAGCGCGGGCAATTTTGTATTTGCACGACATCCCGAGTGTGCCGGTCGCCAACTATTTGACCACCTGCGGGAGCACAATATCCTGGTCCGGCGCTGGGACAAGCCGCGCATTGCAGATCACCTGCGGATCACCGTTGGATCGAATTCTGACTGCAATGCTCTGCTGGCCTGCCTGGCCGCTAAAGTTGGCGATGCGGGATCAAAGAGCCCGTAAGACCACGCTGCCAATAGAATATCCGGCCCCAAACGAGCAAAGCACGCCCAGGTCACCCGTGCTCAGGTCGTTGCGGTTCAGGTGGAAGGCGATAATGGAGCCAGCCGAGGACGTGTTGGCGTAGGTATCCAGAATGGTAGGCGATTCCGTTTCAGAGGGATCCCTCCCTAGGACGCGTCTGGCGATCAAATCATTCATGTTGCGATTGGCCTGATGCAGCCACAAGCGGCTCAGTTGTTCAGGGCTGATCTGGAGATCCGCCAGCTGTTGGCATATCTGTTCAGCAACGGCAGGGCACACCTCCTTGAATACCTTGCGCCCTTCCTGCACGAACAATTTATCTACCGCGCCAATGCCGCTCTCATCGGTCCGATTCAAAAATCCAAAGTTGTTGCGGATGTTATTGGAAAACAGGGTCTGCAGACGGCTATCGATGATTTCAAAGCAGCCTTCGGAGGTGGCGGTCTCCCCGGCTTCGATCACCACCGCAGTGGCCACATCGCCGAAGATGAAATGGGAGTCCCGGTCACGAAAATTCAGGTGCCCGGTGCAAATCTCGGGATTCACCATCAGGACCCGGCGGGCAGATCCTGAGCGGATGGCGTCCCGGGCCTGTTGGATGCCAAAGGTGGCGGAGGAACAGGCCACGTTCATGTCAAAGGCGAAGCCCTTTGCTCCCAGCGCATCCTGAACCTCGACCGCCATGGCGGGGTAGGCCCGCTGCATGTTGGAGGCCGCGACGATGACCGCATCAAGGTCAGAGCCGTCAATGCCGGCCATGTGCAAAGCCTCTTTTGCCGCTTCCACGCCGATCTCGGCCATCACCGACAGTTCGCTGTCAGCCCGCTCGGGAATGGACGGGGTCATTCTATGGGGGTCGAGAATACCCGCTTTATCAAGCACGAAACGGGAGCGAATCCCAGACGCCTTCTCTATGAATTCTGCCGAAGAGTGGGTTTTCGGCTGCTCCCGCCCCTCGGCAATGGCTTCAGCGTTGTCCTCGTTGAAGATATCGACCCAGCTATTGAAAGCGGCGACGAGTTCTTCGTTGCTGATGGATTCCCGGGGGGTATAAAGCCCAGTACCACTGATCACTGCACGGTGTTGCGTCATGGCGATCGCTATCCCCCAGACGTTGGCTTAGCGTTGGTCCAGAGGGATGTAATCCCGCTGCGGATAGCCGGTATACAGCTGCCGAGGCCGGCCAATGCGATAGCTGCCCGAAATCATTTCGTTCCAGTGGGCGATCCAGCCCACGGTTCTGCCGATGGCAAAAATGACCGTGAACATCGAGGTGGGAATGCCCAGCGCCTTCAGAATGATGCCCGAGTAAAAGTCGACGTTGGGGTACAGTTTCTTCTCGATAAAATAGGGGTCTTTGAGGGCTATTTCCTCGAGCCGCTTGGCGATTTCGCGCATTTCGTCATGAATACCAAATAAGCCCAATACTTCATAGGAGGACTTTTTCATGACTTTTGCCCGGGGATCAAAGTTTTTATAGACCCGGTGCCCAAATCCCATGAGGCGGAAGGGGTCATCCTTATCCTTGGCGCGTTCGATGAACTTGTCGATGTTCTCCACGGTGCCAATTTCTTCAAGCATCTTGACTACAGCCTCGTTGGCGCCCCCATGGGAGGGGCCCCACAGGGCGGCGATGCCCGCTGCAATGCAGGCAAAGGGGTTTGCCTGGGATGATCCGGCGAGCCGGACCGTCGAGGTTGAAGCGTTTTGCTCATGGTCGGCATGCAACAGGAAGATCCGGTCGATGGCGCGGGCGATGGTGGGCGAAATCTTGCTGGGTTCGCAGGGTACGCCAAACATCATGTGCAGGAAGTTGGTGGCGTAGTCCATGCTGTTGTCCGGATACATGAACGGCTGACCAATACTGAACTTGTAACTCATGGCAGCAATGGTGGGCATTTTGGCTATCAGGCGGTAGGCCGCCACGGTCCGGTGATAGGGGTCGGAAATGTCGGTGGAGTCGTGGTAAAACGCCGACAGAGCGCCAACCACGCCGCACATGATCGCCATGGGGTGCGCATCACGCCGAAAGCCGTTGAAAAACGTACGAATCTGTTCGTGCACCATGGTGTGCTTGTGCACCGTGGTGACAAACTCGTGCTTTTCAGTTGCCGAGGGTAGTTCCCCATAGAGCAGCAGGTAGCAGGTTTCCAGGTAATCGCTCTCTTTCGCCAACTGTTCGATGGGATAGCCCCGGTGCAGCAGGATGCCCTTTTCGCCGTCAATGAAAGTAATTTTGGATTCACATGAGGCGGTAGATGTGAAGCCCGGGTCGTAGGTAAACAGACCGTTCGCTGTCAGGCTGGCGACGCCGACCACGTCCGGCCCCAGCTCGGCCTCCATCACCGGTAGGTCAATGGATTTCACTGAACCATCCTGGTCGTCTATGGACAGCGTGGCTTTTTTCTCACTCATCGAAAGTTCCTGGTACGGCATTGGCGGGAAGCGCCAAACTATAGGTCGGCGCTCAGGAAAGTCAATTTACACTGTCCACGGTACCTTGGTCGAGAGAATCCCCCCAGGACCACGGAAATTGTCAGGGCAGTGGCGGCGGCTTATACTCCGCCGCTGCGAATTATTCCCCCTGTACGCATGCGCAAGGAACCAGCCAGTGAAACCCAGGGTCAGTAAGGATAAGCGTCCGGTCAATCTGGACATCGGATCCATGCAGTTGCCGGTGACGGCCTATGTATCAATTTCCCACCGCTTGTCAGGCGTCTTCTTATTCCTGGCCAGTGGCCTCATGGTTTGGGCGCTGGACCTCAGCCTGAGCTCTCCCGAGGGCTTTGACCGTATGGCTGCCATGCTGACCGCCCCTGTCAGCAAGGTCATCGTTTGGGCGGTAGCGACGGCGCTCAGCTATCACGCGCTGTCCGGGGTCAAGCACATCATCATGGATTTCGGAATAGGGGAGTCCATGCAGGGCGGCGTGGTCGGCGCGCGCCTCGTTATCGGCCTGGCAGTTGCCGCGGCGCTGGCGTGGGGTGTAGTCCTATGGTGACCCAGGTAACAAGTTTCAGCCGATCCGGGCTCTCTGACTGGCTTATCCAGCGGGTCACAAGCGTGATCCTGCTGGCTTACTTTCTGTGCATTGCAGGAACTCTGCTTGCCGGGGTTGATTACCCGGCCTGGAAAGCCATGCATCAGACAACAGGCATGCGCATTTTCACCCTGCTGGCGGCGCTGTCCATGGCAGCCCATGCCTGGATCGGCCTGTGGGCTGTGTACACGGATTACCTGACGGAGCGGATGTTGGGGCCCCGTGGCAACACGCTGCGGCGCTTTTGCCAGCTGGCCACTGTTCTGGCGCTGATCGTTTATGTCCTGTGGGTGATACAGATTATCTGGGGTTGAAGACGGCGGCCTTGGATTTTTCGCAATTTCCGTTATAACCCCGCCAGATCGCGTGATTGGAGGCAACAATGCGAACCATTTCATTTGACGGAGTCATCGTGGGCGGCGGCGGCGCAGGCATGCGTGCTGCACTGCAGTTGGCTCAATCGGGCTACAAGACGGCCGTCATCTCGAAGGTTTTTCCCACTCGATCCCACACCGTGTCGGCCCAGGGTGGCATCACCTGTGCCATCGCCAGCGCCGACCCCCAGGACGACTGGCGCTGGCATATGTATGACACCGTCAAAGGCTCGGACTACATCGGTGACCAGGATGCTATCGAGTACATGTGCTCTGTTGGTCCCGAGGCCATTTTCGAGTTGGAGCACATGGGCTTGCCCTTCTCCAGGACCGAAGAGGGCCGCATTTACCAGAGGCCCTTCGGAGGGCAGTCAAAGAACTACGGGGAAGGTGGGCAGGCAGCCCGCACCTGTGCTGCGGCGGACCGCACCGGTCACGCACTGCTGCATACGCTTTACCAGAATAACGTCAAGAATGAGACGGTGTTTTTTAATGAGTGGTTTGCAGTCGACCTGGTCAAAAATCAGGACGGGGCGGTCACTGGGGTTATCGCGATTTGCATAGAGACCGGAGAGACGGTTTTTGTTAAATCCAAGGCGACGGTGTTTGCAACCGGCGGCGCGGGCCGCATCTATGCTTCGACAACCAACGCGCATATCAATACCGGTGACGGCATTGGTATGGGATTGCGCGCCGGTGTGCCGGTGCAGGATATGGAGATGTGGCAGTTCCATCCCACGGGCATTTACGGCGCCGGTACCCTGGTCACCGAGGGCTGTCGGGGTGAGGGCGGCTACCTGATCAACAAGGATGGTGAGCGCTTTATGGAGAGTTATGCACCCAACGCCAAGGACCTGGCGGGCCGGGATGTTGTCGCTCGATGCATGGTGCTGGAGCTTCTGGAGGGCAGGGGCTGCGGCGAAGATGGCGACCACGTCAAACTGAAGCTCGATCACCTGGGTGAGGAGGTGCTGGAGTCGAGGTTGCCGGGCATCTGCGAGTTGAGCAGGACCTTCGCCCATGTGGATCCGGTCAAAGAGCCGATACCGGTAGTGCCTACCTGCCACTACATGATGGGGGGTATCCCCACGAACATTCACGGTCAGGCCATTACGGTGGATGCCGAGGGCAACGACCAGATTATCCCGGGCCTATATGCCTGTGGCGAAGTCGCCTGTGTGTCCGTACACGGCGCCAACCGGCTGGGCGGCAACTCCCTGCTGGACCTTGTGGTCTTTGGCCGTGCCTCGGGTATTTTCATCGAGAGTGCGCTCAGGGATGGCATTGAGTTGAGGGAGGCAGGCCAGTCCGACATTGAGGCGGCTGGCGAGCGTCTGCAGCAGCTCAATGACCGCAAGGGCGGAGAAAACGTTGCCGACCTGCGTCGGGAATTACAGAATGTTATGCAGAACCACTTTGGCGTGTTCCGTCGCGGTGACTTCATGCGCGAAGGTATTGCCAAGCTCGCTGAACTCCGGGGGCGTGTTGACAATGTCGCTTTGGAAGACAAGTCAGATGCCTTCAACACCGCCCGCATTGAGGCTCTGGAATTACAGAACCTGTTTGAAGTGGCGGAGGCGACCGCAGTGGTCGCGGAAGCTCGGGATGAGAGCCGTGGGGCCCACGCCCGTGAGGACTTTACCGAGCGGGACGACGAGAACTGGCTCTGCCACTCGCTCTATCACAGCGCTGGTAAGCGAGTCAGCAAGCGGGGCGTGAATTTCACTCCCAGCACTGTGGACACCTTTCAGCCGAAAATTCGCACCTACTGAGTGACTTGGGAGACTTAACCATGTTGCAGGTCAGCATCTACCGATACAACCCCGAGGTGGACAGTGCCCCTTATATGCAGGACTTTGACTTCGATGCCGAAGGCAGGGACCTGATGGTTCTGGACGTGTTGGAGGCCATAAAGGCTAAAACCGACGCCAGCGTGACCTACCGCCGCAGCTGTCGTGAAGGGGTGTGCGGCTCCGATGGCCTCAACATCAATGGCAAAAATGGCCTGGCTTGTATTACGCCGCTCTCTGAAACCGTTAAAAACGGCAAGCTGGTTATCCGGCCCCTTCCCGGACTGCCGGTCATTCGCGACCTGGTCGTTGACATGAGCCTGTTTTACGCCCAGTACGAGAAGATTCAGCCGTTTTTGCAAAATCCAAGTCCGGCCCCCGCCATAGAGCGGCTACAGTCGCCGGAAGATCGCGCCAAACTTGACGGACTGTATGAGTGTATTCTCTGCGCCTGTTGTTCTACCAGCTGCCCCTCATTTTGGTGGAACCCCGACCGCTTCATTGGCCCCGCGGGCCTGCTCCAGGCTTACAGGTTCCTCGCTGACAGCCGTGACACCGCAACCGACGATCGCCTGGCCAAGCTGGATGACCCCTTCAGCGTTTTCCGCTGCCACGGCATTCAGAACTGTGTGAATGTCTGCCCCAAGGGACTCAATCCGACCAAGGCAATTGGTCATATCCGGACCATGCTGCTTAACAGAGCGACCTGAGTACAACGAGACCAGTGTCACCAGGAAAGGGGCTTACGCCCCTTTTTAGTGCGCCGCGACTTGACATTACTAAAAGTTATCTACCTCAGTTCTTCAGAGAATATTGTGACATAAAGACATAAAAAATCGGGGCCCAGCGGCCTCGAAAGCCCGTGTGCAGCTACTACGCTGGCCCGGTAGCCACTAAAATATCTGCGTTCCATGGGGGATCAGCCGCCAATACGGCGGTTGATGGGGCTCTCCGGCCCGGCTAAGTAAATCAACCAAACGGAGTCAGTCATGACACAACCCTCTGTGCTGCAGGGTATGTTGGCCATGTGGGCGTCATCCCATATTTCAGGGGCCAACGCCGCCTACGTTGAATCCCTCTATGAGCAATACCTGACTGAACCCAATGCCGTCGCCCCGGAGTGGCGGGATTATTTTGACCGCCTGCCCAGAGTCGAAACCCGTAGCACCGCACTCCATGATGTTCCCCACTCTGTGGTCCAGGAGCAGTTCGCCAAGATCAGCAAGATGCGGGTCAGAACAGAGGCAACTGTGGCCCATGATTCACAGGCCACCGAATATGAGCGTAAGCAGGTCCGGGTGGTGCAATTGATCTCCGCTTATCGCCAGCGGGGCCACCAGAGGGCCAATCTCGATCCCCTGGGAGTTCATGTCAGGGAGCCGATTCCTGACCTGGAACTCGGGTTCCATCAACTCAGTGCTGCAGATGCCGATACCGTGTTTCAGGTGGGCAATCTGTATTACGGGGCCAGTGATGCGACGCTGCGGGATATCGTTGATGCTCTGGAGCGCACCTACTGCCACACCATCGGTGCGGAATTCATGCACATTGTCGACACCGAGCAGCGGCACTGGATTATGAGCCGTATGGAGTCCGTTCGTTCAGCGCCAGAATTCACCCGGGAACAAAAAATCCAGGTGTTGCGTCGGCTGATCAAAGCGGAGGGGTTGGAAAAATCCCTGGGTTCAAAGTATCCCGGTACCAAGCGCTTCGGTCTTGAGGGTGGTGAGAGCCTGATACCCATGATGTCTGAAGCGATCGAGAGAGTCGGTGGCTACGGTGCCAAGGAGATCGTAATTGGTATGGCCCACCGGGGCCGGTTGAATGTGTTGATCAATATCCTGGGTAAAAACCCGGGTGAGTTGTTTGACGAATTTGAAGGCCGGGCCGAATACAGTGGCTCCGGGGATGTGAAGTACCACCAGGGATTTTCCTCCAATCTGATGACCAGCGGCGGCGAAGTGCATTTGGCCCTGGCATTCAATCCTTCCCACCTGGAGATTGTATCCCCCGTGGTCGAGGGCTCGGTGCGGGCCCGGCAGGACCGCCGGGACGATCCTGACGGGGACACGGTAGTGCCTATTGTCATCCATGGTGATGCAGCGTTCGCGGGGCAGGGTGTGGTGATGGAGCCGTTCCGGATGTCCCAGACCCGGGGCTACAAAACCGGTGGCACCCTGCATGTAGTTCTCAACAACCAGGTCGGATTTACCACCAACCGCAGGGATGACGCCCGGTCTACCGAGTACTGCACCGATGTCGCCAAAATGGTCCAGGCGCCGATTTTCCATGTCAACGCCGACGACCCGGAAGCGGTAGTTTTTGTTACCCAGCTGGCGGTGGATTTTCGAAATACCTTCAAGCGAGATGTGGTCATCGACCTCATATGCTATCGACGGCGGGGGCATAACGAGGCCGATGAGCCGTCGGTAACCCAGCCCCAAATGTACGCCGCCATCAAGAAACACCCGACCACCAGGGATCTATACGCCCATCGCCTCGTTTCCGAAGGTGTGCGTACCGAGGAGGAGTACCGGGCATTGGTAGCTCGCTACCGGGAGTCACTGGAGAAAGGTGAGCCCCGGGTGAGTTCTCTGTGCATGGAGCCCAACAAATCCCTGTTCGTCGACTGGTCGCCCTATCTTGGCCACGACTGGACCGTTGAGTCAGACACCCGGGTGCCGGCGGGTCAAATCAAGGCGTTGTCGGAGGCCATCGCATCGGCGCCACCGGGTTTCGCGGTTCAGCGCCAGGTCAGCAAGTTGCTGGAGGACAGGCTCAAGATGGGTGCCGGCGCCCAGGAGATCAATTGGGGGTTTGCCGAGATTATGGCCTACGCCACCCTGCTGGTTGATGGCTACCCGGTACGAATGACGGGGCAGGACATTGGCAGGGGGACCTTTTCCCATCGTCACGCGGTGTTGCACAACCAGAAAGAGGAAGGCCAGCACATTGCCCTTGAGCACCTTGCGGCCGATCAGGCGGATTTCAAGATCTACGATTCACTGTTGTCCGAGGAGGCGGTCCTCGCCTTTGAGTATGGTTATGCCACGACCTCACCCAAGGGTCTCGTTATCTGGGAAGCCCAGTTTGGGGATTTCGCCAACGGTGCCCAGGTGGTTATCGACCAATTCATCACCAGTGGTGAGAACAAATGGACCCGCCTCTGTGGTCTGACCATGCTGCTGCCCCATGGCTATGAGGGCCAGGGGCCAGAGCATTCGTCGGCGCGCCTTGAGCGCTACCTGCAACTCTGCGCCGAGCACAATGTTCAGGTCTGTATGCCCACAACGCCGGCGCAGGTGTTCCATATGTTGCGCCGGCAAGCGATCAGGCCATTGCGGAAGCCGCTGATTGTGATGTCACCCAAAAGCCTGTTGCGCCATAAGGAGGCCGTGTCTTCCATTGAAGAATTGACTGAGGGATCGTTCCAGTCTGTTCTCGATGAGACCGACGGCCTGGACCCCAACAAGGTGAAACGCATCATTTTGTGCTCGGGCAAAGTGTATTACGACCTGCGGGCTGCTCGACGGGATCGCGGTATCGAGGACATTGCGCTGCTGCGAATTGAGCAACTTTATCCCTTCCCCGAGCAGGATCTGGAACGGGTGGTGGGCCAGTACCCGAATCTTGAGGATGCGATCTGGTGTCAGGAAGAACCCATGAACCAGGGTGCCTGGTATGCCAGCCAGCACAACATGCGGCGGGTGATTCAGCGTCACAAGGTCGATGTTTACCTGCGCTACGCCGGGCGTGAGCCCTCAGCCTCGGTGGCCGCTGGTTACACGGCTCTGCACCTGAAGCAACAGGAAGCATTTATTGATGAAGCCCTGGGGCCGATGCCCTGGGGAATCTAAGCGGTTTTGAGATAGGAATAGAGTATGGCAATTGAAATCAAGGCGCCGGCATTTCCAGAATCAGTGGCCGATGGCGAAGTGGCCACCTGGCACAAGGCGGAAGGGGACTCGGTAGCGCGTGATGAACTGTTGGTCGAGATCGAGACCGATAAGGTGGTCATGGAAGTCGTGGCGCCTGAGTCTGGCGTCCTGACTTCGATCGTTGCCCCAGAGGGAGAGACCATCGTCAGCGAGGCGTTGCTGGCCCTGCTGGAGCCGGGTGCAGTGAGCACGGCTTCACCTGAGCCCGTGTCGGACGCAAGTGCTGGCGATTCTGGAGCGGCGGAACCCGCCATGGGTCCCGCGGCTCGGGCCCTGATTGATGAGCACGGAATTGATGCGGCGGCGATCGCTGGATCCGGCAAGGGTGGGCGCATTACCAAGGATGACGTCAGCAAGTACCTGAAGGAGCAGAAGCAGCCTGCCCAATCCGCCGAAGCCCCTAATCCGGTGCCCGCACCGGCGGCGCAGGTCGGTGCTGCGGATGTGGCAGGCCCCTCCAGCGAGCGTGTCGAAAAACGCGTGCCCATGACCCGGATGCGAGCTCGGATTGCGGAACGGCTGCTGGATGCAACCCAGCAAACGGCAATGCTGACCACCTTTAACGAGGTGAATATGGCGCCACTGATGGCGCTAAGGAAACGTTACAAAGAGCAATTTGAGCAGACACACAATGGCACCCGGCTGGGTTTCATGGGCTTTTTTGTCAAAGCCTGTTGCGAGGCTCTTAAGCGCTACCCCGCAGTCAATGCGTCCATTGACGGTAACGACGTCGTCTACCACGGTTACCAGGATATCGGGGTGGCCGTTTCCACTGATGACGGCCTGGTTGTGCCCGTGCTGCGAGACGCTGACTTCATGAGCATTGCAGATGTAGAGGCGGCTATTCGAGACCTCGGCATCAAGGCCAAGGACAAAAAGTTGACCATAGAGGACATGACGGGAGGCACGTTCACCGTGTCAAACGGCGGCGTCTTTGGCTCGTTGCTGTCCACGCCCATCCTCAACCCGCCGCAAACAGGCATACTGGGCATGCACACCATCCAGGAGCGCCCGGTCGCGATTGACGGAGAAGTTGTCATCCAGCCGATGATGTATTTGGCCCTGTCCTACGACCATCGACTCATTGACGGCAAGACGGCAGTACAATTCCTGGTGACGGTGAAGGGTTTCATTGAGGATCCCGCACGTATCCTGCTACAACTCTGAACGCTCGCTGCACGGGAAGATCAACATGACAACACATTTCGATGTTCTGGTTATCGGTGCTGGCCCGGCGGGCTACGTTTGTGCCATCCGCTGTGCCCAACTGGGTAAGAAAGTCGCTGTTATCGAGCAGTGGCTGGACGACAAGGGCAAGTCGGTGCTGGGAGGTACCTGCCTCAATGTCGGCTGCATACCCTCCAAGGCCCTGTTGGATAGCTCACACAAGTACAAGGAGGTTACGGAGCATTACTCCGACCATGGTATTGGGGTGGAGCAGCCCTCCATCAACATTGCTGCAATGATGGCGAGAAAGGAGCAAATCGTGGCCCAACTGACCGGTGGGGTCGCCGGCTTACTCAAGCACAACGGGGTGGACGTAATACAGGGCAGAGGCAAATTGCTGGCCAATCGCCGGGTGCAGGTGGTGGCCGCTGACGGCTCCGAAAACACATACGACGCCGACAATATTGTTCTCGCTGCGGGTTCCTTGCCCATTGATATCCCGGTCGCCCCGGTGGATCAGGATGTTATTGTCGACTCTACCGGCGCGCTGGCGTTTGAAGAGGTGCCCGGCAAGTTGGGGGTCATTGGTGCCGGTGTGATAGGCCTTGAACTGGGTAGCGTCTGGGGCAGGCTGGGCGCCGAGGTGGTGCTGTTGGAGGCGATGGATAGCTTCCTACCCACTATGGATAAGCAAATTGCCAAAGAGAGCCAGAAGCTGTTCAAAAAGCAGGGTCTTGATATCCGCCTGGGAGCCCGGGTGACCGGCACTGAGATTCAGGACGGCAAGGTTCATGTTACCTACGCTGTCGGTGACGACAGTCACACCGAGGTTTTTGACCGCCTGATTGTTTCGGTGGGTCGGCGGCCGCAGACCGAGGATCTGTTCGCCGAGGATGCAGGCGTCACAATGGATGAGCGTGGCTCCATCTTTGTCACTGAAGAGTGTGCGACCGAGGCTCCCGGAGTCTGGGCGGTAGGCGATATCGTTCGGGGCCCCATGTTGGCCCACAAGGGTTCTGAAGAGGGGGTCATGGTGGCCGAGCAGATCGCCGGTAAACACCATCCCCTGAACTACGATCTCATTCCCTCCATCATCTATACGCACCCGGAAATAGCCGGCGTCGGCAAGACCGAACAGGAGCTGGAAGCTGAGGGTATCGCGTACAAGGTTGGCACCTTTCCGTTCGCTGCCATTGGCCGTGCGCTGGCGGCGGGGGACAGTGACGGTTTGGTCAAGATTATTTCCGATGAGAACACCGATCAGTTGTTGGGAGCCCACTGTGTGGGGCCTTCCGCTGCTGATCTCGTGCAGCAGTTACTGATAGCCATGGAATTCGGTTCCAGTACCGAAGACATACAAATGATGGTGTTCGGACACCCGACGCTGTCGGAGGCCGTGCACGAAGCGGCCCTGGCCGTCGATGGTAAAGCGATTCACATGGCCAACAGAAAGAAACGCTAGACATTATCCGGGGCGATAGAATTCCGCGCCCAGGACGCCAGTATTTTCGATGACAACAGTGGGATAGTTTATGAATCTTCACGAATACCAGGGGAAGGCCCTGTTCGCCGACTACGGCCTGCCAGTCTCCAAAGGCCATGCCGTTTCTACCCCAGAGGAGGCCAGGGCGGCCGCTGAGGAAATCGGTGGCAGCATGTGGGTGGTGAAGGCACAGGTCCATGCCGGGGGGCGTGGCAAGGCGGGGGGTGAGAAGCTGGTGGACAGCTCTGCCGCGGTCGCCTAGGTTGCCGAGCACTGGCTGGATAAGCGCCTGGTTACCTACCAGACGGATGCAGACGGCCAGCCGGTCTCTAAAATTTTGGTGGAGGCCTGCACCGATATCCACAGTGAGCTCTATCTGGGCGCCGTTCTTGACCGAGCCAGCCGCAGGATCGTTTTCATGGCATCCACTGAGGGTGGCGTGGAAATTGAGAAAGTCGCGGAGGAAACCCCGGAAAAAATTCTCCGGGCCGAGATTGATCCACTCACCGGGCCCATGCCCTACCAGGGACGGGAACTCGCCTTCCGCCTGGGTCTTGAAGGTCAGCAGGTAAAACAGTTTGTGACGATATTTATGGGTTTGGCCAAGCTCTTTCAGGATAAGGACCTGGCTTTGATTGAAGTGAACCCCCTGGTAATTACCGACGCGGGAAATCTTCACTGCCTGGACGCCAAAATAGTCGCGGATTCCAACGCCCTTTATCGGCACCCGGATCTCCAGGCCATGCACGACCCCTCCCAAGAGGATGCCAGGGAGGCCCATGCGGCGGAATGGGATCTCAATTACGTGGCGCTGGACGGCAATATCGGCTGCATGGTCAATGGTGCCGGACTGGCAATGGGTACGATGGACATCGTGAAGTTGCACGGCGGGGCGCCGGCAAACTTTCTCGATGTCGGGGGTGGCGCTACCAAGGAACGTGTCACTGAGGCCTTCAAGATCATATTGTCCGACGACAACGTGAAAGCCGTGCTGATCAATATCTTCGGGGGCATTGTGCGCTGCGATCTCATCGCCGAGGGCGTCATCGGTGCGGTTGCCGAGGTTGGTGTAACGGTACCGGTGGTAGTGCGGCTTGAGGGCAACAATGCCGAGCTGGGGCAAAAAGTACTGGCCGACAGCGGTCTGAACATCACGGCGGCATCCAGCCTTACAGATGCCGCTCAGCAGGTAGTGGCTGCGGCTGGAGGTGCACAGTGAGCGTTTTAATCAATAAACAGACCAAGGTTATCTGCCAGGGTTTTACCGGCTCCCAGGGGACCTTCCACTCTGAGCAGGCCATTGCTTACGGCACCAACCTGGTGGGCGGCGTGACGCCGGGTAAGGGTGGTCAGCAGCACCTGGACCGCCCGGTTTTTAATACGGTTGCCGAAGCGGTGTCTGAGACGGGTGCGGATGCATCGGTGATCTATGTGCCAGCAGCTTTTTGCAAGGATTCAATTCTCGAGGCAGCCCACGGGGGCATCAAGTTGATTGTTTGCATCACCGAAGGTATTCCGACCCTGGATATGCTCGACTGCAAAGTCCGGTGCGATGAACTCGGTGTGCGCCTGATAGGCCCCAACTGTCCGGGCGTGATCACTCCCGGTGAATGCAAAATAGGCATCATGCCTGGCCATATTCATCTGCCCGGTCGGGTCGGCATTGTCTCAAGGTCGGGAACCCTGACCTATGAGGCCGTAAAGCAGACCACAGACGCCGGGTTTGGTCAGTCCACCTGCGTCGGTATCGGCGGTGATCCCATCCCCGGGTCAAGTTTTATCGATATCCTGACCCTGTTCGAGGGAGACCCGGCAACCGAGGCAATCGTCATGATTGGTGAGATTGGCGGTACCGCTGAGGAAGAGGCCGCGGCTTTCATCAAGGCGAACGTCAGCAAGCCCGTTGTCTCGTATATTGCCGGGGTCACGGCCCCCAAGGGCAAGCGCATGGGCCATGCCGGGGCGATTATCTCCGGTGGCAAGGGCACGGCGGACGAGAAATTTGCCGCCCTTGAGGACGCGGGTGTTAAAAC
>JAAXJC010000073.1:0-1226 GCA_012270045.1 Luminiphilus sp. | reverse complement strand
GGTATGGAGGGTAAGTGTGAGGCGCAGGTGGCGAAAATCAGCCAGTATGAAGGCATGCCCCAAGCCCAAGCCATGACACTTTGCTACCGGGCTGCGTCTGAACTGCCCTGCGAAATTCTGCGCGACGATCCCGTCATTCCCGAGTGCAACTAAACACCCAAGTTCAGATCAGCAGGAGGCTTACCCATGAACGGTCATCTGGCGCTACTGTTAAGCATTCTCCTGAGCCTGTCACAGATGGTGTCAGCCACAGAGCTTCTGATTCATCCCATCATCAAACCCATCGATGGCAGCGTCCTGCTGGAAGAAGCGTCACGTCGCGAAGATTTCGGGTCGCTGCGGGTCGATTATGAGGGCGAGGATAGAAACGTAGACCGGGTAGAGGGTGATTTTTGGCTGCTCAGGTATCAGATCGAGGGCATGGGCAGAGATGAAATCAAGGCGAATTTTACCCAGGCAGTGCTGGTAATCGGTGGCGAACCCTACGGTTTGAACAGGGCCACAAGGGCGAATTTCAGGATTCCCAGATCAGATGGCGGAGAGTCCTGGCTAAAGCTGGTTTTGAAGAGCAACGGGGTTTATGAGCTTGAGATAGTCGATGAAGCTGCACTGGAGCTGGCAGTTGAATTCGACGCTGAGGGCTTTGCCCGCCAGTTGCTCGAGGAGGGTCGAGTTTCGATCTACGGCATACTCTTTGCAACCAATAGCGACAGGCTTCTGCCCGGTTCTGGCGCCGCGCTGGATGTTATTAGTGAAGTATTAATTTCCCAACCGGGGCTTTCGTTGGAAATACAGGGCCACACTGACTCCACCGGCACGGCGGAGCGAAATCTGCAGTTGTCTGCCGAGCGAGCACAGGCCGTGAAAATGGCCCTTGAACTGTTTGGCGTGCCGTCTACGGCAATGCGTTCCCGTGGTTATGGCGCGTCCATGCCGGTGGCCGACAACAACACCAAAGAAGGGCGTCAGCTCAACAGGCGGGTAGATTTTGCCCTGCCGGGCTACGAGAGCATGGAGCGGTCATCGGGTGATGTAATGCTTAGCGAGTCCGACAGCAGCGCCGCTTCGGGGCAGTCGCGCGCTACGGTAACACCTGACGACGAAACCAAGATCGCGGAACCAACAGCAACTGAAGGCACTCAGGAAGAGACCGATGAATCAACTGATTCAATTGAAGACTACGCCGTCAGCAAAGGTAAGCGTGCTGCAGATACAGCCAAGGAAAA
>JAAXJC010000176.1 GCA_012270045.1 Luminiphilus sp. | reverse complement strand
CAATGTCGTCGATCAACTGCAGGGTATCCCGAAAGTCCTGCTCGGTTTCACCGGGAAAACCGATAATGAAGTCCGAGGACAGGGAAATATTGGGGCGGATTCGGCGCAGAGCCCGCACCTTGGCTTTGTACTCCAGTGCCGTGTGACCGCGCTTCATGGCCATCAGGACACGGTCTGACCCGCTCTGTACCGGCAGGTGCAGGTGATCCACGAGGGCGGGGATGTCCGCGTAGCATTGTATGAGTGCATCGGAGAATTCCACCGGGTGGGAGGTGGTGTAGCGTATCCGTTCGATACCGGGCACCAGGTTGACCAGGTGCAACAAGTCCGCAAAATCCACTACTGCGCCGTCGTGGTCACTGCCACGGTAGGCATTGACGTTCTGCCCCAGCAGGTTCACTTCCCGAACCCCGCGCTCAGCGAGGCCGGCGATTTCGGCGATCACGTCGTCCACCGGTCGCGACACCTCTTCACCCCGGGTGTAGGGCACAACACAGAAGGTGCAGTACTTGCTGCAGCCCTCCATGATCGATACGAACGCGCTGGGTCCCTCTACCCGCGGCTCGGGAAGCCGGTCAAATTTCTCGATTTCCGGGAAGCTGACATCCACCACCACGGGCGCTCCGTTGCGGCGGGAATCCATCATCTCGGGCAGACGGTGCAGGGTTTGGGGTCCAAAAATGAGATCGACAAAGGGTGCTCGTCGACTGATCTCCGCGCCCTCCTGGCTGGCGACGCAGCCGCCCACTCCGATGATCAAGTCGGGATTGGCCTGCTTGAGGGGCTTCCAGCGACCCAGCTGGTGAAACACTTTTTCCTGGGCTTTCTCCCGAATGGAACAGGTATTCAGCAGCAGGACGTCGGCCTCCTCGGCACGGTCGGTCAGTGCCAGACCATGGCTTTCGCCCAGCAGATCGGCCATGCGTGCCGAGTCATATTCATTCATCTGGCAGCCGTGGGTCTGGACGAAGAGTTTTTTCTGCGATCCGCTGGTCACGGGTTGTGGCTCCTGCATGGGGCTTGGCAAGAAAAGGACGCGGAGTATACCGCCATCAACGGGCGGATGGACCAGAATCCGGTGGCGGAAGCCGTCAGAAGTGGTACCATTCCGGCCCTTTTTTCCGAACCGCGTCCTGCATTTATGAGCCAGCAGCCCGTTTACAAGGTGATCTTCCAGAACGGAGGCCAGGTGTTTGAGGTCTTCGCCCGGCAAATTTTCCAGAGCGATATGTGGGGTTTCATCGAAATCGAGGAGTTGGTGTTTGGGGAGCGGTCTGCTGTTCTGGTCGATCCCTCGGAAGAAAAACTCAAGAATGAGTTCTCCGGGGTCAAGCGCAGCTACATTCCCCTGCATTCGGTCATTCGTATCGACGAGGTGGAAAAAGAGGGGGCCGCCCGTGTCTCCGAGACCACCGCCCCGGGCGCCAAGGTGTCCCATTTACCCTTCGCGGGTATGCCCTCGGTTCCCTCCGGAGGGGACGACTGAGACTGCCGTCACAGGCTTGAATTTCCAGCCGATTGCCACCATCTAAGACTTCAGGACGTAATCCGGCCTGAGGATGGGGCCAGCTGTCATGCACAGCGATGACGATCAGCAATCAGAGACTTCCGGGGACGAACAGGAGCGAACGTTCCTGGACGGCGTATCAGCCCATTACGAACTGGCAGCCGACGACGTGTTGCCCGCGGGTGAATCCACCGCCCCGGCGGTCGCCGAGGACGTGTTACCGGATACCCTGGTGCTGCTGCCCCTGCCGGGGCGACCTTTCTTCCCCGGCCAGGTGCAGCCTATCGGCCTGAATCCCGACCAGTGGCAGGACACCCTGCAGGCGGTGGCGGAGCAGGGCTCGGGACTGCTGGGCCTGGCTTTCATCGGCGATATCAGTCCCTCGGAAGCGACTTCCGAGGACTTTCCCGACATGGGCTGCGTGGTCCGGCTGCACCGCCCGCCGGGCCACCAGGACAAGCCGGGTCAGTTCATTGCCCAGGGCATGAGGCGCTTTCGACTGGTCCGGTGGTTGCGAACCGATGGGCCATTCATTGCCCAGGTGGAGTACCCGAGGTCCCAGGGTGATCGGCAAAGCGATGAAATAAAGGCCTATGCCATGGCCATTATCGCGGCTATCAAGGAATTGCTGCCCCTGAACCCCCTGTACTCCGAGGAGTTGAAGCACTACATCGGGAATTTCAATCCCAACCAACCCAGCCTGCTGGCGGACTTCGCTGCTGCCATGACCACAGCCTCGGGTGAGCAGCTGCAGACCATTCTCCAAACCCTGTCCCTGTCCGCGCGCATGGCCGAGGTGCTGGAGTTGCTGCGTCGGGAAAAGGAGGTCGCCGAGCTGCAGGGGCAAATCAGCCGAGAGGTCAACGAAAAGGTTTCCGATAATCAGCGGCAGTTCTTTCTCAAGGAGCAAATGAAGGTTATCCAGCGGGAGCTGGGTATCTCCAAGGACGACCGGACCTCGGATTCCGAGCGCTTTGAGGCTCGCATGGCAACCCGCAATCCGCCCGAGGCGGTGCGACTGCGTTTTGACGAGGAGCTGGAGAAGCTGCGCGTTCTGGAGTCGGGATCCCCCGAGTACGGGGTCACCCGGAACTATCTCGACTGGATCAGTGCTGTCCCCTGGGGTGTCTTTTCCGATGACAATCTCGATTTGGCCCACGCCCGGGAGGAGCTAGACCACCACCATGACGGGCTTGAGGACGTCAAAAAGCGAATTATCGAATTTCTCGCAGTGGGCAACTTCAAGGGCAGTATCGACGGCTCGATACTGCTGTTGGTGGGTCCACCCGGGGTCGGTAAGACCAGTATCGGTCGCTCGGTCGCCGATGCCCTGGGGCGCAAGTTTTACCGCTTCAGCCTGGGCGGTATGCGGGACGAGGCGGAGATCAAGGGCCATCGACGCACTTACATTGGTGCCATGCCGGGCAAATTGGTCCAGGCGCTCAAGGACGTGGATGTTGCCAATCCGGTGATCATGCTGGATGAAATAGACAAGGTGGGTGCTTCCTACCAGGGCGACCCGGCCTCGGCGCTACTGGAAGTGCTGGATCCGGAGCAGAACGGCGAATTTCTGGACCATTACCTGGATCTGCGGGTGGATTTGTCCCGGGTACTGTTCATCGCCACGGCCAACCAGGTCGATACCATACCCCCGGCGTTGCTGGATCGCATGGAGACCATTCGCCTGTCCGGGTATATCGCCGAGGAAAAACTGGCCATTGCCCGCAACCACCTGTGGCCAAGGTTACTGGAGCGCCACGGTGCCTCGCCCACCCAGGTGCGTATCAATGAGGCCGCCCTGCGCCTCGTTATCGATGGCTATTGCCGGGAGGCCGGTGTCCGACAGCTGGAGAAGCAGTTGGCCGCCCTGATACGCAAATCGGTGGTACGTATCGTAGACGGTGAGGTTGAGCGGGTGCGCCTGGGCAAGCGGGAAGTCACCGAGTTCCTGGGGCAGCCCCGATACCGCAATGAACGACCTGTGCGGGGCCGGGGCGTTGTCACCGGCCTGGCCTGGACTGCCCAGGGTGGGGCGACGCTGGCGATCGAGTCCAGCAAAATTCACACCCTGAACCGGGGCTTCAAGCTGACGGGACAACTGGGCGATGTCATGAAGGAGAGCGCCGAGATCGCCTACAGCTATGTTGTCGCCCACCTCAAGGAGTTCGGCGGTGACGAGGACTTTTTCGACATGTCCATGGTGCACCTGCACGTCCCTGAGGGAGCAACCCCCAAGGATGGGCCAAGTGCCGGCATCACCATGGCGACCGCACTGATGTCCCTGGCCCGGCGCGAACGGATCAAGCGCCCCCTGGCCATGACCGGCGAACTGACCCTGACCGGTCGGGTGCTACCGGTGGGCGGCATTCGGGAAAAGATCATCGCGGCCAGACGCAACAAAATCCCAGAGGTGTTATTGCCCTTCGCCAATCGGGGTGATTACGAGGCCTTACCCGACTATCTGCGGGACGGGCTGTCCGTGCACTTCGTGCGGACTTTCAGAGAGGTCTTCGACGTGGTCTTTGAGCCCGGCAGGGATAATCAGCCCCTGCATTGAGCCGCCGCCGGCCCTATTCGGGTGCGTCCGCGGTCAGAATGGCCCGGCGGGGAGCGGGGTGGCCCTCGACGGTTTGCTGCGGGTCATCCGGGTCGAGAAACTGGGCCAGGGAGTGGAAGGTCATCCAGTCGGTTGCACGCTGTTCGTCGGTACCGGTCTGACTGACATCCACCAGCCGGACATTCAAAAAGCCCGCCTTGGCCAGCCAGACGCACAGCGCACTGGGGCTGGGCAGGAACCACACGTTGCCCATGCGTGCGTAGCGCCCCGGGGGCACAAACACCGTATCAGCACCGCCCTCCACAACCAGGGTTTCCAGCACCAGTTGCCCCCCCGGTACCAGGGTTTCCCGGAGCTCGGTCAGGTGAGCGATGGGTGAGCGGCGGTGATAGAGCACGCCCATCGATAACGTTGTATCAAATGTTTTCAACTGGTCGGGCAGTTGCTCCAGGGTGACCGGCAGTACATTGATCGACGGCTGCCGGAGGAAATGCTGGATAGCGCGGAACTGCACGTTGAACAGCGGGCTCGGGTCAATACCAATCACCTCTGCCGCTCCGGCGCCCAGCATGCGCCAGCAGTGGTAGCCACTGCCACATCCGACATCGAGTACACGCTTACCAGCGAGATCAGCAACAGCGTCTCGCAGCCGATCCCACTTCCAGTCAGAACGCCACTCGGTATCAATATGCACATCAAACAATTGGAAAGGGCCCTTACGCCAGGGGTGCAGTCCCTGCAGGGCCGACAGCAGCTGTTCACGTTCAACGGGATCCAGAGTGCCGGAACAACCGACCCGGGCAGCGTCCAGTTGCACAGCCTCCGGAGTTATCTCCGGCAACGCGGCAAGAGCCTCGGTCCAGCGCGGCAAATCCCCGTAACGTGTATTGGAGAACCCCCGGGCCATTTGCTGGGGTAGTTGTTCCAGCCAGGGTTGCAGCCCGCTGTCCCGCCAGCGATCTTCCAGGGTCTGCAACTCTGCCGCTATCAGGTTGTCCATTCAGGCGATCGCTATCAGGGAGGCAAAGTTGTAGCACTGGAACCAGAAATCACAGTGACTGAATCCCGCCTTTTGCAGGCGTTCGATGTGGGCGTCCCGGGTTTCCGGTAGCAATACGTTTTCCAGTGCCTGTCGTTTCCGCGCTATTTCGAGATCGCTGTAGCCCTGCGCCCGTTTGAAATCGTGGTGCATGTCAATCATCAGACGGTTCATGCTGGCGGGCTGCAGCTCGATCTTTTCCGAGAGAATCAGAACATCCCCCGGGGCCATCGCCCGACGCAGCGCCTCCAGCAGCGCCAGCCGCTGGTCAATGGCAATAAACTGCAGCGTGTAATTGAGTATGCAGACGCTGGCATTGCTGTAACTCAGCCCGGTGATGTCCCCGTACTCCAGTGCGATGTCGCGTCCGGGCAGTTCGCGATCCAGGGTTTCCCGACACCCGGCAAGCATGGCCTCTGAATTGTCGATACCAATAATCTCGCAGTCAGTGGTTTCCTGATAGCGGGCGACCGAGATCAGGGAGGCGCCCAGGGAGCAACCCAGGTCGTAGATGCGTGTGCCCGGGCGGGCATGGCGCGCCGCCAGCAGTCCTGTCATGGCAATGACGGTGGCATAGCCCGGCACCGAGCGTTGGATCATATCGGGAAAGACGCCCACCACGGCCTGGTCGAAGGTGAATAGGCCGGGGTCGGCGAGGGTGTCTGCGTACAGGGTGTCGCGGGATGACTTCATGGTGGTATGCAGGGATGGGCTTGGGGTCGGTAGGATACCAATTCAGAGGCCTCGGCGGTTGGCAGACCCACTGCCTGTGATCCATACTCCCCAGCTCTTTTTTGCCACCAGCCCCACTGGAAATCACCATGTTTGAAGAACTCCCCATACTGCCACCGGACTCGATACTGGGGCTTGCAGCCGAATGTCGGGCAGACCCCAATCCCGACAAGGTGGATTTGACCATTGGCATCTATATGGACGAGGCGGGACTCTGCCCGGTTTTTGAGGCGATCAAGCAGGCACAGCGCAGCCTGGTTGAGGAGGAACAGAGCAAGGCGTATCTGTCGCCCCAGGGAGATCCCGCATTTCTGGAGGGGATGATGGCACTGGTCCTCGGTGCCGGATACATGGCGGACCACGCCGACAGGGTGGGTGCGGTGCAGTCACCTGGCGGCTGCGGCGCCGTTCGTCTGGGAGCCGAGGTGCTCAAGGCGTCGGGCACCGATGGCAAGGTTTGGATCAGCGATCCCAGCTGGCCGGTTCATGTGCCCCTTATTACCAGTACCGGGCTGGCCCTGAGCAAGTACCGCTATTACGACCCGGCCACCCACGGGGTCGACTTTGAGGCGATGGTCAGTGACCTGGCCGCGGCCGGCAGGGGTGACATCGTGCTGCTGCACGGCTGCTGCCACAACCCCAGTGGCGCGGACCTCAACCGTGAGCAGTGGCAGACTGTTGCCGACATGGCGGTCACCCAGGGTTTTACACCGATGATCGACCTTGCCTACCAGGGTTTTGGCCAGGGCCTGGAGGACGATGTTTATGGGCTTCGTCATTTGGTAGCCAGCGTCCCTGAGGTGGTGGTGGCCGCGTCCCTGTCCAAAAATATGGGGCTGTACCGGGAGCGTACCGGTGTCGCTATTTTTGCCGGCCCGGATGCCCGCACCGCGGAGGCAACGGTCAGTCAGGCCAAAGTGGCGGCCCGGCGCATTTATTCAATGCCCCCCGCCCACGGTGCGTTGTTGGCGGGCCGGGTGCTGTCCGATGGGCCGCTGCGGGCCAATTGGGAGACCGAACTGGCGCAGATGTGCGC
>JAAXJC010000170.1 GCA_012270045.1 Luminiphilus sp. | reverse complement strand
CCGGCGCCATGGGCTGTTATGTCTCGGAGGTTATGTTCTGGCTGTTCCGACCCCTCACCTTCATGCTCTGGGGCGGTGTGTTTGAGCGTTTCCCCCGGCTCAAAGCCATGGTAGTGGAAGGCGGCACCCTGTTCATGGTGCCCTCCTGGTTGCGCCTGCTGGACCACAATTACACCGACGTGCACTTCTCCGCCAAACTGGGGGACTTCAGGTCACACCTGTCCATGGCCCCGAGCGAGTATTTCGCCCGTAACTGCGGCATTGGCGCCTCCTGTGTACCGCGCCGGGACCTGGATCTTCGGGATCAAATTGGTCTCGAACAGATCATGTGGGGCAGCGACTTCCCCCATCCGGAGGGCACCTGGCCCCACACGGCCAACTACTTCGCCGAAACGTTCTCAGGCTTCCCGATCGACGCGGGCAAGGCGATCCTCGGGGGCAATGCCAGCCGCTTCTACGGTATGGATGGCGACTACCTGCGAACCGTTGCCGATGAGATCGGACCCGATGCGAGCATCTTCAACTGAATCAAAAATAGCCGAATACCCGGACGAGGAACTGAACGATGGAACTAATTGCGGTTTGTGATTCCAAGACCAATACAGCACCTGACTTTCCCATGGGCTGGTGGTCGCTAGCCCGCAGCCATGAACTGCAGGTCGGTGAGGTCAAAGCGGTATCGGCCCTGGATCGGGACCTTGTGCTTTACCGGACCCGGTCCGGTGCCGTCCGGGTTCACGACGCCTACTGCCCACACCTGGGGGCCCACCTAGGGATCAACGGGCGAGTTGTTGGCGAATCCATACAGTGCCCATTCCATGGCTGGCGCTTCAACGGCGAGGGCGCCTGTGAGCACATCCCTTACTGTGAAGACATCCCCTCCCGGGCCCGGGTCACCAACTGGCCGACCACGGAAATCAACGGTGAAATCTACATGTGGTTCCACCCGACCGGCGATGAACCCCAGTGGCAGGTCCCGGAAGTGGAACAACTGGGCGATGACAACTGGACCGAGCCCCGTCAGGTTGAATTTCTGGTGCCCACCCATGTACAGGATATCGCCGAGAACTCCTGCGACCCCGAACACTTCCAGTATGTGCACAAACAGAACGAAACACCGCCATCCTCAGTGACGGTTGAAGACGATGGTGCCGTGCACCTGCGGGCGGACATGAATGCCAGCGGCATGCCCGGACAGTTGCACGCGACCATGTTCCAACCCGGACTCGCCACCGTGCACACCAGCTACGGGCCCGGTGCCGAGATGCTTGTCTACAACTCCGCACAGCCCTACAGCCGGGAAGAAACCCTGCTGCGCTGGACCCTGACCGTGCGCCGGGAGATAGCGGATCTGGCGGGAGACCAGGTAATGAACGGCATCATCGACGGCCTGCAGGACGACTACCCGATCTGGAAGAACAAGGTGCATCGCCGACAGCCGATTTTTTGCAAAGGCGATGAGACCCTGGTGATGTTCCGAAAATGGGTACGCAAATTTTATCTCCCTAACAGCGAGCGGGGGCAGCAATGACAGACCAGTATTTTTCCGGTAAGACCGCCATTATCACCGGCGGCGCCAGCGGTGTCGGGCGGTCACTCGCCCTGGCCTTGGGCAAGGCCGGCAGTAACATCGTTGTGGGCGATGTCGACAAGTCGGCTATGGCTGCCATCGATCAGGATCTCGAAGCTGCCGGCATACCCCACCGGGTGGATTTCTGCGACGTCACCCAGACAGACAGTCTGCAGGGGGTTTTGGACGGCGCCCTGGAGAGCTTCGGCGCGGTCGACATGGTATTCGCCAACGCCGGTATCGGCGCCGGCGAAGCCGGTCCCATGTGGGCCTATTCGGACAAGGACTGGCAGTGGTGTTTCAACGTCAACGTTTGGGGCGTGGTCAATAGCATCAATGTCTTCATGCCCTACCTGGTGGGACGACCCGAGCGCACACATATGGTGATCACCGGCTCAGGTAACGGGGCCTACGCCGTGCTACCCGATGTACCCATCTACACCGCCAGCAAGGCGGCTGTTCAGACCATCACTGAAAATCTCCATTATCAGGTGCAAGCCGGGGGGCTGCCCGTTGTCGTCAGCGCCCTCTTCCCCGGACCCCACGTGGTTGAAACGGGTCTGTTCAATTCCGGCCGGGTTCGCCCGGAGGAGTTCGATAAAGGGGTACAGGGCAACGAAACCGGCATCAACTCAGTGGAGGACATGAAGCGGATGGCTGAGGAATTCGGCATCAACCTTCAGACCACCCATCCCGACGAAGTCGCTGAGATGGCCCTCAGCCGACTGCCCGATGGCAACTTCTGGCTGCTGACCCTGACCGAGGAAAACGAGGCCAAAATACGTCGGCGCGCCGACATGATTATCAACAAAACCACCCCAGTACCTGAATCGGTTGGCTAAAACAAACCCATAACGAGGAATCACCATGAGCGACGCAGCGCAGGCACCCCAGGGCAACACCGGCGACATTATCAACTGGCCCATGCTGAAAATTCACTACCGCACTGACCCCGAGGCCATTGCCGCACTGCTGCCGCCAGGGATCACCGTTGGCAGCGAGCCCAATGTCAACCTGACCGTGTACAACTTTCCGGTACCCGACGTCCCCGAATACGGGGTGGTAACTACCGTCAATGCAGATTTCGACGGTATACAGGGCGAGTACACCCTGGGCTACGGCATCGACCAGGAGTCCGCCATTTTTATCAGCCAGGAGACCAACGGCCAGCCCAAATATCCCGCTGAAATCGACTACCACCGCATCGGCCCCATGGTCCGGGCGCGCTGCACGCACCAGGGCTATACCTTCCTGGAGTTTCAGGGCATCAGCGAGGGCCCGACAGAGCCGCAACCTGAATTCGAACAGAACGAATGGTGGATCAAGGTATCCAGGGCCGTCAGCATGGGTGGCCCCGCCACCGGCTACGATTTCCCACCCCACGTGGTGCACGTGCACAGTAAGTACGGCACCGCCTGGCAGGAACCCCTGCAGGGACAACTGGTACTCAGGGACAGCCCTTGGGATCCGCTCAGTTCCAGACTGCCCATGCGCGAACAACTGTCCGCCTACCTGTGGTGGCCCATTTTCCTGGACCGCTCCATAACCCTGTCAAAACCCCTGGATCCCGAAGCCTTTTTGCCCTTTGCTGACACCATTTCTGGTTCCCGCTGGCCCGGCGTTAACGGCGCGCCACCGCCCCAGCAGGCCTGACCCGCGGTGGATCTGGAACAGCGCATTGATCGTCTCGAAGCCATCGAGGCGATCAAGCAGCTGAAAGCGCGCTGGTGGTTTGCCTGCGACACCCGGGATACGGCCGGCATGCGAGCCTGCTTCGACGAGAGCAACTTCGAAATCGATTTCGGCTTTATCGGGCGCTTTACCGACATGGATGCCTTCATCAGCGTGTTCGAATCCCTGGCCTGTCACCCCACACACATCGACATGCACCACGGGCTGGCACCGGAGATAAAACTGTTGTCAGCGGACGCCGCTGAGGGTCGCTGGCGCATGCGTTTCCAGCTGCTTGAAACCGAGCAACAGCAGGTGCAGTTGATGAGCGGCTTCTACGAAGATCGCTACGTGCGCCTGGATGGCGAATGGAAAATGCGATTTTCAAAATATACCTTGTTGTCCAACCTGCAACTTCAGGGCTCGGACGCGGGCCTGGGAATCATCCAGATCGGTGCCGCACCGGGGCTGGTCAGTGAAGGGAATTAACGGACCATGAGCACGCCATCCGGCAGCGCCCGGGAACTGTGGCATCAGTACTGCGACGCCCTGCGGGAAGCAGGCGACCTGCTTGACGCTCCGGGGGTTCCCAAGGACGCCCAGACCCAGGCCGAAGGGCTGCGGTATCTGTCGAGAATGTCCCGGGCCGCCCTGGAGTGGTATGTGGAGTTCAACGACCCGGCGTTTCCGGTGTTGTATCGCCCGGCCCACGAAACCATCAAGCTGGGCGCCGATAACCCGGACAACCTATACCAGAAGGCCGTCATCGACGGACGCTATGACTACCGCCTGGTGGGCAACCGGGGCACGGTGGACTACCTCAGCATGGCTACCAGCCGTGGCAGCTACGCCGAGAATTTCACCCAGATAGAAACCGGCTTCCTGGACGGCGATGCCCTGGAAGTCGACCCCAGTGGCAATTTTGAAGTCACCATCAGCCAGCATCAGCAAGCGGGCAACTGGCTACCCATGGCCGAGGACAGCGAATCCCTGCTGATTCGCCAGACCTACCGGCATCGGGACCGGGAACAGGCGGCGAGCATCCGCATTGAGCGCCTGGACACCGGCCTGGCCCCCCAACCCCTGGACCTCGCCACCGCTGCCGCCCAATTCGACAAGGCCAGGTTATTCTTCGGCAACACCACCCGCCTGTTCAGTGACTGGAGCCATCGCATAGCCGCACAGCCGAACAGCCTGCCGCTCTGGGATCAGGCCTTCTGCCAATCCGTGGGCGGCGATCCCAACATCCTCTACTACCACGGCCATTTCGATCTGGCTGCAGATGAGGCGATGGTGATCACCCTGCCCCGCATTCCCGACTGCCAGACCTGGAATATCCAGGTGGACAACTTCTGGATGGAGTCCCTGGATTATCGCTATCACCCCATCTCCATGAATCAGGCCCAGGCCGCTGTCAACGCCGATGGCAGCGTCACCCTGGTGCTTTCAGCATGCAACCCGGGCTGCAGCAACTGGCTGTCAACCGCGGGACACTCCCAGGGCACCCTGTGCTTCCGCTGGGTGGGAGCTGAAACACCGGTTGATCCCACCGTGACCGTTGTACCGACTGCCAGCCTCGCCGTTACACAGCCGGTACCGGGGTCCTAGCACCGGTGCTGGAACTCGAGCGACTGCTGCTGGAGGGCCTGGCGCATTCCCCCGCCGATCACTATCGAGACACCGTTTTTATTGGACCACTATCCGCGCTGGTGGATGGACTCAACGGCGAAGCCCAGCTGAACGATGCGGGTTATGACTTTCACCGCAATCGGCTGATCGGCCTGCTGCGCAACCGCAAAGCACTGGAAGACTGGACCGATCGTCACCCCGAGATAGCAGATGAGGTGATCTTTGCCCCAATAGTCATCATCGGCTTGCCCCGGACGGGCACCACGCTCATGCATCGCACCGTCGCCACTGACGACAGTCTGATGGCGCCGCTCTGGTATGAGGTGCGTCAGCCCGCGCCCCTGGAACAGGACTTCGTCGACCATGACGCCAGAATAGCCGTTGCCAAAGCGGAAATAGACGCGATGCTGGCGACGATGCCGGGACTGGCGGCCATACACCCCATGGATGCCCTGGCCCCGGATGAGGAGGTCATGCTGCTTGAGCACTCCTTCATGAGCACGGTGCCCGAGTGCTATGGCTATCTCCCCCATTACGAACAATGGCTAAAGGAACAGGACCAGGCTCCGGCCTACGACTGCCTGGTGGCCATGCTGCGTTTTTTGCAGTGGCAGAAGCGGCAGCGCGGTCAGCGGGCCCGGCGCTGGCTACTGAAAACCCCCCACCACCTGCACTTCCCCGACCAACTGTTCCGGACCTTCCCGGATGCCGTCGTCGTCCAGAGCCACCGCGAGCCCCGGGAGGTCATGCCCTCCTACGCCAGCATGATGTGTGAACTGGCGGCACCCTTCACGGACAAGCTGGACAAGGCCGCAATGGCCGATCACTGGGTGGGGAAGTGGCAACGGGGACTGGCCGCAACCCAGCGCTACCGGGAGCAACACCCCGAGGCACCCTACCTGGACCTGACATTTCGAGAGTCACTCGATCAGCCCGAGACGATGATTGCCCGGCTGTACGAATTTGCGGGACTGGAACTACGCCCTGAGGCCTTGGCCGAAATGCAGCGCTGGCGGGACTTCAACCTACGGGAGAATCGCCCCGAACATCACTACACCGCTGCGGAATTTGGACTGGACCCAGGGCAATTGGACCAGCAGTTCCTAGCCTACCGGGAGCGCTATCTCATGGCCTGACCCTGGGACAGGCGGTCATTCCGCCAATGACTCAACATAGGCTTTAAGGGCATGGGCAGTGTCATCGAATGCCCGCTTCACCCAAGGACCGGCAAATCGCATGACGTGAATACCATGGGGCCCCAGGAAAGCATCCGTGGAGTGATAAACGCAGGCATCCGGGCCCTGGGCTTCTATGATCTGGTCGCGGCGGGCGGGATAGGGCCATTCGTCAACCCAGGGTGCGGACCAGGCAATCAGTCGCGGGGCCTCAATAGCGCTGATGACTTCGACGTTGTCAAAAAACTCACCGGGCACCAGGTAATTTTTCAGCTTCATGGTCAGGGGCTCGCCCACCGCCAACTCGCCCCGGGCTGCTACGCAAAAGGGATTCCAGCTGCCGTAGTTGGCAAAATCGACCAGCACCGACCAGACCGTCTCCCGGGGGGCATGGATCACAACACGCTCGGATACCACCACGGCCTCGGGATCAAACTTTAGCTTGATGTCATCATCCACCAGAGCAACCTCCTCAGGGGGCCATGTATTCGCCGCCGTTGACGTCAACGGAGGCACCGGACACCACCCGGGCGTAATCCGAGAGAAACATCAGCACCGCCCGGGCACAATCCACTTCCGGCGGAATCTCCCGTATCGGTATCCGACTGGTGATGCCGGCGATGACTTCTTCCCGGTCAGCACCGGCGGCGACCTGTTGATCGATGTAGGCGTACACCGGCGCCCCCCCAATCCAGCCCATGCGCAGGGCATTGACCCGAATACCCATGGGCCCGTAATCATTGGCCATATGGCGGGTGACCGCATTGAGCGCACCCTTGGCCGCGGCATACATGGCCTCGCCGGGGAACGGCTTAACGGTGGAAAGGGTGG
>JAAXJC010000113.1 GCA_012270045.1 Luminiphilus sp. | reverse complement strand
CACTGAAACTCAGGTGAACAGCGCACCCTCTGCCAACTTGGCACCGACATTTGCAGGGGCTTTGAAACGTTCACCGTAGGCCTCAGCGAGTTCATCGCAGCGAGCGATAAAGCGCTCCAGACCATAGGTGTTGACGAACTGGATAAGACCCCCGGTCCAGACCGGCGCGCCAATGCCCATAATCGACCCAATATTGCCGTCAGCCACCGTGCGCAACACGCCTTCCTCAAGACAGCGCAGCGCCTCAATGACCTGACGGAACAACATCCGATCCTTGGCATCCTGATCGGGAATGTTCACCTCGGGCTGGTAGTAGATATCCAGCAACGGCGGCCAGATTTTGCGGCTGCCGTCCTCGCCATACTCGTAGAAGCCACCACCGTGGTAACGCCCGCCCCGGCCGTGCTCACCAATCATGGTCGACACCACCGAACTCACCGCCGCGTTGTCACGGCCGCTGGTATCGATCCCCATCTCTTCCCAGGTTTCCTGGGCCTTGCGGGACAACTCCAGGCTGACCTCATCGTAGACCTGCAATGGCCCCACGGGCATGCCGATCGCCTTGCCCAGGTTGTCGATCTTGACCGGGTGCATGCCTTCGCTCAGCAACCGCACCCCCTCGTCCAGGAACGTGCCGAAGGTGCGGGAAGTGAAGAAGCCCAGGGAATCATTCACCACAATCGGTGTCTTTTTAATTTGCAGGGCGTAGTCAAAGGCCTTGGCCAACGCCACATCGCCGGTGTTTTCACCCATGATGATTTCCACCAGGGGCATCTTGTCCACCGGTGAGAAAAAGTGGATACCAATGAAATTGCTGGCATCGCGACTCGCTTCCGCAAGCCGGGTAATGGGCAGGGTTGAGGTGTTCGAGCCCCAGACGCCGCCCTCGGCCAGGTAGCCTTCCATCTCTTCGGTGATCTGGTGCTTGAGCTTGATGTTCTCAAACACCGCCTCAATGATGAGATCACAGCCCTGCAGATCTTCGCTGCTGGCGGTGGGCGTAATCAGCCCGAGCACGGCCTGGGCTTTCTCTTCCGTCATGCGGCCCCGCTGCACGCGCTTGGCCACCAGCTTCTCGGTGTAGGCCTTACCCTTCTCCGCCGCCTCCTGGGAAATATCCTTCAGGATGACTTCAATACCAGCCATGGCGGAAACATAGGCGATGCCCTGCCCCATCATGCCCGCTCCCAACACACCCACTTTGCGGGTTTTCTGGGGCTCCACATCTGCCGGCCGTGATGCCCCGCCGTTGATCTGGTTCATCTGGAAGAAGAAGGTGTTAATCATGTTTTTGGCCTGGGGAGTCAGGGCCAGATACGTCAGGCCCCTGCTCTCGATGCGCATGGCCGTCTCAAAATCGACGCGCATGGCAGCCACTGCAATATCGAGGATCTTTGCCGGGGCCGGCAGTAAGCCCCGGGTCTTCTGCTGCAGCATGGCAGCGGCGGCGGGCAGCATCTGTGCCACAGCAGGGGTATTGGCATTGCCTCCGGGAATCTTGTAACCCTTGGTATCCCAGGGCTGGGTCATCGCCGCCTCATCTTCCCGATTGGCCATGATCCAGGACTTGGCCGCGGGCACCAGTTCTTCAAGGGTATCCACAGTGGCATCAATCAAACCCGACTCCAGCGCCTTCGCCGGTGCCACCCGCTTGCCCTCCAACAGATACTCGTTGGAGGCCATCAGGCCCATCAGGTAAATGGCTTTGACCACGCCACCGCCCCCGGGTAGCAGGCCCAGTGTCACCTCCGGGAAACCCAGTTGCACCGACCTGTCATTCCAGACCACACGGTGGTTACAGGCCAGGGCCAGTTCAAGTCCGCCGCCCAATGCCGCGCCGTTGATCGCCGCCGCAACCGGCACCGGCAGCTTTTCCAGGCGACGCATGACGGCCTTGGTGGCCTCCACACCCTGAAAAAATTGCTCCGCGGTATCCGGCGTGACCTGGCACAGCATGTTCAGGTCGCCACCGGCGAAAAAGGTTTTCTTGGCCGATGTCAGCACGACACCGGTGAGGCCTTCCTCCGCTTCCAGTTTGCCAGCGGTGTCCTCCAGCAGCGGCAAAAATTCCTCGCTCATGGAATTCACGGGGCCAGCCATATCCATGGTGACAGTGACGATGCCATCGGCATCTTTCTCGTAATTGAATCCGCTCATTTTTCTGACGTCCTTTTCCCTGGTCTCAAACGCGCTCGATGATCGTGGATATGCCCATGCCGCCGCCCACACACAAGGACAGCATGGCGCGCTTGGCGTCCCTGCGCTCGAGTTCATCGAGCACGGTACTGACCAGGCAGCCCCCGGTTGCACCCAGGGGATGACCCATCGCAATGGCACCGCCATTGACGTTGGTCACCTCCGGATCCAGATCCAGGTCCTGCATGTAGCGCAACACAACAGAGGCGAACGCCTCATTGATTTCCCAGAGATCAATATCTGATTTGCTCATACCCGCCCGCTTGAGGCACTTCATCGCGGCAGGACCGGGTCCGGTCAGCATGATGATCGGGTCGGTGGCCAGCACAGCCGTGGCGACGATGCGGCCCCGGGGTTTCAGGCCAAGATCCTTGGCGGCCTGTTCACTGCCGATTAGTACCGCAGAGGAGCCATCAACGATGCCCGACGAGTTGCCGGGGGTGTGCACGTGGTCGACGTGCTCGAGTTCGGGGTACTTGTTGATAATGATGTCATCGAACCCCAACCCACCGTGCATCTCAAAGGATGGCTTCAGCTTTGCCAAGCCCTCCATGGAAGTCTGGGGCTTGATGAAATCATCGCGCTCCAGAATCGTTATGCCACATTCGTCCTTGACCGGAATCACCGAGCCATCGAACCAGCCATTGTCCCGGGCATTGGCGGCCCGCTGTTGGGACTGGACCGCGTAGGCATCGACATCGTCACGGGACCATCCCGCGAGGGTCGCTATGGTGTCGGCACCAATGCCCTGGGGCACAAAACCGGTTTTCATGGAAAACGCCGGATCAGAACCCATGGCACCACCGTTGGAACCCATAGGCACCCGGGACATACACTCAATGCCCCCGGCCACCACCAGATCCTCCCAGCCCGAGGCCACTTTTTGCGCAGCAATATTGACCGCCTCAAGCCCTGAAGCACAGAAGCGATCCAGCTGAACGCCGGCCACGGACTCGTCCCACTCAGCGTTCTGGACAATCATTTTGGCGACGTCTGAGCCCTGCTCGCCAATCGGGGTAACGCATCCCATAACCACGTCATCCACATAGGAGGTATCCAGGTCATGTCGAGCCTGCAGGGCCTTCAGCAGGCCCCCGCCCAGGTCAACCGGTTTTACCTCGTGCAGGGTGCCGTCCTTTTTACCCTTGCTACGGGGGGTTCGGACAGCGTCGTAGATGTAGGCAGTTGTGGTCATGGTGTCTCCGTTGTCGGCTACATGTTGGTTGTGATCGGCTTGCGACGGTCAGCCGCCCACGCCCAATCACCAAAAAAAACTGGCGGGAAGAAAAACATACTCCAAGTTCAAACTCAAGTCTGGCCGGGAGTAAGTGCAACACTCAGCGCTGTCTCGGTGCCCGGGAAGGTCAATCACTTTTGGCAGGCAAAGGTGATTGCAGGCGCTATCCCAGTGGGGTCACCGTGTCACTGAGATCCCGGGATATAACGTCCCTGATATGGGAGTGGAGTTCTCGATAAAACTGCCTGGAGGGGGCATGACGGCGATACAGGAAGGCGTGCTCGCGAAACAGTCGTCCGCCTTGTAGCGGCTGGACCCGCAGTTCCTCGGGACGGTGAATTTCGCTGCGGACATAGAGGGCCGGCAGAAACGCCAGACCCATGCCCATCACCACCATTTGACGCAGGGTATCGAGACTGGTGCCCTCGTAATCATTATTGAGCCGGGCCCCGGTCTGTTCACAAATACGCTCAACTTCCCGGCGCAGGGTGTGACGTTCATCCACCGCCAGAATTTCAAGGCCGCTGAGGTCAACCTCCCCGACATCGGCCAGGGGTGGCACGGCCATATCCACCGGGCTCGCCAAAAACAAAGGCTCCCGAAACAACGGCTCCCTTACTACCGCCTCAGGCACCGTCGAGATGGGTCCAATGACCAGGTCAAACTGCCCCTCTTCAAGGCCCTTGAGTAACATGTCGGGCACTTCTTCGCGCACGTGCAGCCGCAGCTGCTGGAAACGCTGGTGCAGGCTCGGTAGCAGACTGGGCAGCAAATAAGGGCCCAGGGTCTGGGGCACACCCAGGCGATAGGTGGAGTGGCTGTGTTCACTGATCAGATGGGCGCTCTCGACGATATTACGCCACTGGGCGATCAGGGCCCGGGCCTCGGGCAGTAAGCCCCGACCCCCCGGGGTCAGCAGGGTGGCGCTGCGGGTGCGTTCAAACAACGTCACACCCAGGACCTCTTCCAGAGCCCTCAGCTGGACGGTCAGGGTCGGCTGGGTAACACCCAGGCGCTGGGCCGCCTGACGCAAGGATCCCGCGTCGGCAATGGCCACGAAATATTCCAGCTGTCGTAACGATGCCAACGGATCAGTGCTCCCTAGAAATAATGACCAAAGCCGCGCCACAGACCGCTCTTGCAGCCGCATCCGGCGCGGCGGACAACTATATAGTAAAAATCTATCACAAAACCCAAAAACCTTCGATATGGCTAAGCACGTATACTCCGCGCCTTCTCACTAACGGACCCACCCATGCGCGCAGCGTACACTTTCGACTTTACACACCTCCGGGGCGATATTTACGGCGGCCTGACTGCCGGGGTTGTCGCTATTCCACTGGCACTGGCATTTGGCGTTGCCTCGGGGCTGGGCCCCATGGCCGGCATGTACGGCGCGATTATCGTCGGCTTTTTTGCCGCCTGGCTGGGCGGAACGCCCACCAACGTGTCGGGACCCACCGGCCCAATGGTGGTGGTACTGGCAGGCCTGTTTGCCAGCCTGTCCGGCGATGTCAGCCTGATCCTCACCGCCGTCGTTCTGGCCGGCATCATCCAGATCGTATTCGGTGTTATTAAACTCGGGGACTTTATCCGTCTGGTGCCCTACCCCGTGGTATCGGGGTTCATGAGCGGTATCGGCGTCATCATCATTATCCTGCAGTTGGATGCCACCGTGGGCCACATGGCGCCGGCCGGGACCATTCCGGCCCTCAAATACCTGCCCACCGCGTTTACTGATATCAACATGTCGGCGCTGATCGTGGCAGTTGTTACCCTGGTGGTGGTCTACACCTGGCCCACGGCTTGGGGTAAGTACCTGCCGGCAGCGCTGGCCGCGCTGGTGGTCGGCACAGTGCTGTCCCTGTTCCTTGGCGAGCTACCCATACTGGGCGAAATCCCCAGTGGACTGCCCAGTTTCCGCATGCCTGTGTTTGAGCAGGGCGCCATGATGCTGGTGTTGGAAGCGGCCTTTATTTTGGCTGTGTTGGGAGCCATCGACAGCCTGCTCACTTCCCTGGTGGCGGATAACATGACCCGGACCCGACACGACTCCAACCAGGAGTTGATTGGTCAGGGTGTCGGCAATGCAGTGGCGGGCCTGTTTGGTGGCATCGCCGGTGCCGGCGCCACCATGCGCACCGTGGTGAATATCCGCTCGGGCGGGCACACCAAAATTTCCGGGATGATCCATTCGGTGGTGCTGGCCGCGGTTATTCTGGGTGTGGGGCCCATTGCATCCTACATACCCCACGCAGCATTGGCCGGAGTACTGATCAAAGTGGGCCTGGACATCATCGATTTCAGCTACCTGAAGAACGCCCACCGGGGACCCCGCTGGGACCTGGCCCTGATGGCACTGGTATTGGGGCTGACGGTTCTTGTTGACCTGATTACCGCAGTCGGTGCGGGTGTGGTACTGGCCGCACTGGCCTACGTTCGCCAGGTCGCCAAAACCCAGCTCGATGATCTGCTGTCCCGTCCCCTGACTGCGACCAGCGACGAAGAACGGGAGCTCTTGGAGAAACTGGTGGATCGCATCACCGTGTTCGAGTTTGGCGGCCCCCTCAGTTTCGGTGCTGCGGCGGACGTAGGCCATCACGTGCGCGAGCGCTACACGGATGGCATGCACGCCATCATCCTCGACTTCCAACGAGTCCCGTTCATTGACGTATCCGCCGTTCGCGCGGTTGAGACCATCGCCTGTGACGCCGAACGTGCCGGCAAACAGGTCTATATCACCGGCATGACCGATGACATCGCGGATACCATGATGGGACTCGACGCCGACTGCTGCCTGAACCTGGGGGAAGCACGTTACGAAGATCGGCTGACCCTGCTGCGGGAGCTGCGCGACGAATACGAGAACAAACTGGCCGCCAAGCGCGGCAAGTAACAAGGCGAGGCGGCAGCGAGCAGCCAGCAAATCTGCCCCGGCGCCTCATGAATTGAACTGTGCTTTTTTAACCCTGGAGTTGATGTAATGACCGAACAAGATATCGTCCAACTGTTTGCCAACTGGAACGCCGCATTGGCTACCGGTGACCCCGATCAGGTAACCGCGCTGTACGCCGATAACGCCGTCCTGTTGCCCACGGTATCGAATCAGGTGCGCCACAATCACGCGGAAATCCGTGACTACTTCGTGCACTTTCTTGCCAAGCAACCCCAGGGCGTGATCGACGAGGCCAACACCCGCCACCTCGCAGACGATCTCGCCAGCAATGCCGGCGTCTACACCTTCACCTTTGGCGACGGCAGCCAGGTGACCGCCCGGTTCAGCTACCTGTACCAGCGTGTCGGTGGGGATTGGAAGATTCTGGAACACCACAGTTCAGCGATGCCAGAAGGCTGATTCAGGCCGGCATTATTCGGCGATAGAACCCCGCCCTATGGTGGGGTTTTTTTTGCTCTTGAATCGGCCTCTGAGTGAAGCCGGCCTAACCCTCGCCGTGCAGGGCCGACACCATCTCCAGGGCTTTTTCCCGCA
>JAAXJC010000154.1 GCA_012270045.1 Luminiphilus sp. | reverse complement strand
ACGACAAAGCCCGCACTGGGCGGGCTCTGGCGTTTATGGCGGAGAAGGAGGGATTGATTCGAGCGGCGCTGCCTTCGCCGCTCTCACCCCTGCGGGGCGCTGCGCCTAACGGCTTCGCGTCCAAACTCTGCCCCAGGCAGAGTTTGTCGAACCCAGGGTTCTCATCAATCCTCACATAACCCCATAAACGACAAAGCCCGCACTGGGCGGGCTCTGGCGTTTATGGCGGAGAAGGAGGGATTGATTCGAGCGGCGCTGCCTTCGCCGCTCTCACCCCTGCGGGGCGCTGCGCCTAACGGCTTCGCGTCCAAACTCTGCCCCAGGCAGAGTTTGTCGAACCCAGGGTTCTCATCAATCCTCACATAACCCCATAAACGACAAAGCCCGCACTGGGCGGGCTCTGGCGTTTATGGCGGAGAAGGAGGGATTCGAACCCTCGATACGCTATTAACGTATACTCCCTTAGCAGGGGAGCGCCTTCAGCCACTCGGCCACTTCTCCGGAAGTTGGTATCAGAAACGTGCATCATCAAACGGTCGCCGCTTCAGCGGCCACCCTGCGCTGTCCCTGCCCGCGAAGACCTCTTTTCGCGGAGGTGCGATGCTAACACACCTTATCAGGCTGCTGGGAGAGTCTCCTCCATAACATTGGGGATAGACACACACCGGGCCGTCACCTATAAACCCTGTGAACTGCGGCGACACCATGCCATCGCGATGCCCAGCCAGCAGCCAACACGCTGGCGTAGGCCCGGCGAAGGCAGGGAACCGCCAAAATTCACGGCATTAGCGTCTTCGCGGGCTCGACCTTACTTTTCCATTCCCTAAACTGTGCTCCGGAACTACAACGGCGGGTGCTAATGAAAACCATAGGCATTCTGGGTGGCATGTCCGCAGCCTCCACCCAGATCTACTACGCAACCCTGTGCCGACTCACCCAGGAGCAACTCGGGGGTCTGCACTCTCCCGATTTACTCATTCGCTCACTGGACTTCGCCACCATCGAAGCCCTGCAAACGAAGGGCAACTGGGAAGCTGCCGGAGCTCTGCTGAATCGGGAGGCGCGAGCATTGGAGGCCGGAGGTGCTGAACTCTTGCTGCTGGCCACTAACACCATGCACATGCTGACCGATACCATGATGGAAGGCCTGTCCATCCCGCTATTGCACATTGTCGACGCCACCGCCAACCGGCTTCGGGCACAGGGCTGTCGCAAACCGGCGCTCATGGCAACCCGCTTCACCATGGACGCCAGTTTTTACCGGCAGCGCCTGGAGCAATTTGGCCTGCAACCGGTCATACCCGATGCCCAGGCCCGTGATGTCATTCATGGAATTATCTACAGCGAGCTGTGCCAGAATCTCATCAACCCGGCCAGTCGCGACAGCTACCTGGACATTTGCGCAGACCTGCAACGGGCGGGGGCAGACGCCCTCATCCTCGGCTGCACCGAGATCGGACTGCTGTTAAACGACGGTAACGTCGATCTGCCGGTATTCGATACCACGCAAATTCACTGTGAAGAGGCCCTGCGCCTCGCACTCGCGTAGTGTTCATCCAACAGCAGCCAGTTCACGAAAGGAGACCCCCGGGTGGGTAATTGCGCTAACTGCTCGGCACCACTGCAGGGACCCTACTGCGCCCAATGCGGCCAAAAGGATACCGGCAACCGGCCGTCAGTGGGTCATCTAATCCATGAGGCCAGCGTCGATCTGTCCCACGCTGACGCAAGGATCTGGCGCACGCTGGGGCTGTTGCTGCTGCGTCCCGGGGAACTGCCGCGCCGCTACATGGCGGGACGGAGAGCGAGTTACCTGCCACCCCTTCGCCTGTATCTGAGCAGCAGCCTGCTGTTTTTTATGCTGGCATCGGCACTGGGTGGCAGCCCCAGCCTGGTCGACGCAGACAGCCAGATACAATTGCAGCAGGACGAACTGCGGGAAGCACTGAGCGCCATTGACAGCAGCCTTGAAGCGGAAGCGGTGAACCTGTCTGATAACGAACCAGAGGGCTCTGTTTCGGAGGCGGCGACAGGGCCACAAGGAGCGGGCAGTGCGGAGGCAGCGCCAGAGGCTGGTGGCACAGAGTCAGCCGCTGCATTACCGGCAAACAGCGATGGGGCCCCGGCCATCGAGCCCCAAAGCCCGGATGAACTGAAGGCATCGGTCCGCCAATCGGTCACTGAATCACTGCCGGCGACCGAAAGCATGGAGGAGGCACCCGGGGCCGCATCCCCACCGCAGCAAACCGAGGATGAATGGGCAAGGGGGATGGCCAGGTTGACTGGCGACTGCTCCGTTAACTATCGGGGACCCTGGCCCGAATTCGTTCAACCCCGACTCGTCAACACCTGCAAAAGCGCCCGACGGGATAACGGAGAGAATCTGCTGCGGGAGTTTCGCGGCTACCTGCCGACAGCGATGTTCCTGCTGGTGCCGTTTTTCGCCCTCGCCATGAAGCTATGGTACTGGCGCCCGAAACGGTACTACATCGAACACCTTGTGTTTCAGGTGTATAACCACAGCGCCTTTTTTATCGCCGCATGCCTGGTGCAACTGGCTTCATTTTTCCTGCCGGGACTGGCAGATGCGCTGTCATTCGCGCTGGTTGTTTACTTCTTTTTCTACTGCCACCGCAGCCTGAGAAATTACTACGGTCAGGGGCGCAAGACGACGATTCTGAAGTTCCTGTCCCTGGGAATCGTCTACATGCAGTTGATGGTGGTCGGCTTTCTGATGGTCGGGCTGGCAACGGTCATTTAAGCACCGGTTGTCACCGCGCCTTCACTGCAAAGGGCTACGAATGCCCCCTGGCATATCAATCCTTGTCAGCGCCGGCGCCGGGTTTCACGTTGCCGTTGGCCTGGTCCGACTGGATTTTGTTGAGTATCTCTTCGCGATGAACCGAGACATCACGGGGTGCGTTCACACCCAGGCGGGTCTGATTGCCCTTAACGCCCAATACGGTGATTGTGATGTTGTCGCCGATGATCAGCGACTCCCCTACTCTTCTTGTTAGTATCAACATCCGTCACGTCCTTGTCTGCGGGGTCCGTGTGGCTGGCACAACATCAATCCCGTAAACCTCATTGTTGCACACCGGCATCGCCCTCAAGGCCAAACGCCGTGTGCAATGATCTTACTGCCAGTTCCAGGTAGTTTTCTTCGATGATCACGGAAATTTTAATTTCCGAAGTGCTGATCATCTGGATGTTAACCCCCACCTCCGACAGCGCCTTGAACATGCGCGCCGCAACATTGGCATGGGATCGCATACCTACGCCGACCACTGACACTTTGGCAATTTTTGAGTCAACACGCAATTCCTTGGCGCCCAGTTGTGCGACAGAGTGCTCAAGAATGGCACGAGCGTCGTTAAGGTCGCTGCGGGACACGGTAAATGTGAAATCCGTGTGGCCGTCCTCACCCGTGTTTTGCAGTATGACATCGACTTCTATGTTGGCCTCACCCACGGGACCCAAAATCTCATAGGCTACCCCCGGAGTGTCGGGCACGCCCAACACAGTTAACTTGGCCTCGTCCCGGTTGAAAGCAATGCCTGCAATTGTTGGCGCTTCCATGTCAGCATCCTCGTCCATCGTGATCAGCGTGCCTGGCCCTTCTTCGAAACTGCTGAGCACCCGCAGCGGTACCGCATACTTGCCCGCAAACTCCACGGCCCGCAGTTGCAGTACTTTCGAGCCCATACTGGCCAGCTCGAGCATTTCCTCGAAGGTAATTTTTTCCAGTCTTCGGGCGCTGGATTCGATTCGCGGATCGGTCGTATAGACCCCGTCGACATCGGTGTAAATCTGGCACTCGTCCGCCGATAACGCCGCTGCCAATGCCACGGCGGTGGTATCCGAGCCGCCGCGACCCAGCGTCGTGATGTTGCCATCGGGATCAACGCCCTGGAAACCTGCAACCACCACGACTCGCCCCTGGTCGATATCCGCACGCAACTTGTGGCCGTCGATGTGCTGGATGCGGGCCTTGGTGTGGGCGGTATCAGTCAGGATGCGCACCTGGGAACCATTGTAGGAACGTGCCGGCACCTGTCGCTTGTGCAGGGCCATACTCAGCAGCGCGGTAGTCACCTGTTCCCCCGTGGAAACCAGCATGTCCAATTCCCGGGGCTGGGGATGGGGTTCAATCGATCGCGCTAGATCCAGCAGACGGTTGGTTTCGCCCGACATGGCAGAGACCACAACGACAACGTCATGACCATCGGCCCGGAAGCGCGCCACTTTATCAGCGACACGCTCAATCCGTTCGGGGCAGCCCACGGAGGTGCCGCCATATTTTTGCACAAGGAGGGCCATGACAGCCGGTACCCGTCATAAAATTGGGCGCGGAGCATACCACAGAACACCCCCTACCATAGGGAGGATCGGACCAGCGCGCCCTGGCGTCAGCCGACCTGGGCGGCCACCCAATCGGGCACCTCGGCGAGGGCTGCCGGCAGACCAGGGATATCTGAACCACCCCCCTGTGCCATATCGGGGCGACCGCCACCTTTACCCCCGAGACGTCCGGCAAATTCCTTGATGACATCCCCGGCACGAACCCGATCGGTCACATCCTGGGTGACGCCCGCAACGAGCCTGATCTTGTCATCCTCAACGGCGGCCAGCAGGACCACGGCTGAGCCCAGCTTGTTTTTGCACTGGTCCAGCGTATCCCGCAGCGTGCCCGCATCCGCACCCTCAATCTGACAGGCCAGCACCTTGATACCGGCAACCTCGACAGCGCTCTGGGTCAGATCCCCACCTGACGACGTCGCCAGCTTTTGCTTGAGCCGGGCCAATTCTTTTTCCAGGTCTCGATAGTCACTGCGAAGGGCGCTGACCTTGTCGGTCACGCCCCCGGGGGCTGTTTTCAACGCACCGGCGACCTCCGACAGTCGCTGGCCTGTCTGCAGCGCCTGGGCCAGGGCGGCCTCGCCGGTCAGGGCCTCGATGCGGCGCACACCCGAGGCCACGCCAGCCTCACCCGTGACCAACAGCAGGCCAATATCACCGGTTCGATCTACGTGGGTACCGCCACAGAGTTCCACTGAAAAGCCATCGGAACCCATGGACAAAACCCGTACTTCTTCGCCGTACTTTTCGCCAAACAGGGCCGTAGCACCGGCTTCAATGGCGGCATCCATGGCCATTAATTCTGTCGTGACACTACTGTTGCCACGAATCTGCTCGTTGACAATGCGGGTGATGCTCTCAATTTGCTCGGGCGTGACCGGCTCGCCGTGGGAGAAGTCAAAGCGTAATCGCTCTGAGTCAACAAGGGAACCTTACTGCAGCACGTGATCACCCAACACGCGACGCAGCGCCTCGTGTAACAAGTGGGTGGCGGAGTGATTGAGGCGAATGCGTTGCCGCAGGTTAGCGTCGACACGGGCGGTCACGCCATCGCCCACCGACAGACTGCCCTCCAGCACCTGCAGGTGGTGAAGATGGTGGCCCTGGGCTTTGGTGGTATCGGCAATGTCGGCGCGGCTGGAGGTACCGACCAGCACCCCGCAATCCCCTACCTGGCCGCCACTCTCGCCATAAAAGGGCGTGCGATCCAGAATGGCGATGCCCTTTTCACCGGCCTGCAGGGCGTCAACCGTATCGCCGTCTTTGATCAGGGCGGTAACGGTTGCCGAGCCCTCGGTACCCTCGTAACCGGTAAAGACCGTCTGGCCTGGAATACTGATCGACTCGTTGTAATCGACCTTGAAGCTGCCGCTTTCCTGGGATCGTCGACGTTGTTCAGCCATCGCCCGTTCATAACCCTCGAGGTCCAGGGTCAGAGCCCGCTCCCTGGCAATGTCGTTGGTCAGATCCACTGGAAAGCCGTAGGTATCGTAGAGCCGGAAAATCAGCTCACCGGGCAGCAATGTGCCATCCAGTCCCGCGAGGGCCTCTTCCAGGATGGCCATACCGTTATCTAATGTCTTGGCGAACTGTGCTTCCTCGGCCGCCAGAACGTCGGCTATCCCGGACTCGTTTTTGCGCAGGTCGGGAAAGGCATCCCCCATCTCCTGCACCAGGGTACCCACCAGGCCGGCGAAAAACGGTTCCGTTGCGCCCAACTTGTTGCCGTGCCGGACCGCCCGACGGATGATGCGGCGCAGTACATAGCCCCGCCCCTCATTGCCCGGCACCACGCCGTCGGCAATCAGAAAGGCACAGGATCTGAGGTGGTCCGCTATGACCCGCAGGGATTTGTCCTCCAGATCAGTCACAGCAAGGCGCTGGGCCGCTGATTTGATCAGCGTCTGGAACAGGTCAATCTCGTAATTGGAATGAACGCCCTGCAACACCGCTGCGATTCGCTCAAGCCCCATGCCGGTATCCACCGAGGGCGCGGGCAGGGGGTGCAACTCGCCGGCGGCATCGCGGTTGAACTGCATAAACACAAGGTTCCAGATCTCGATGTAGCGGTCCAGGTCGTCATCGGGACTGCCGGGGGGACCTCCGGGCACATCGGGCCCGTGGTCGTAGAAAATCTCGGAGCTGGGGCCACAGGGGCCCGTATCTCCCATCTGCCAAAAATTGTCCTCGTCAAGCCGCGACAAGCGGGCCGGATCGACACCGATCTCGTCTACCCAGATGGCCGCCGCCTCGTCGTCAGACACATGTACGGTGACCCAGAGACGCTCTTTGGGTAATTGCAGTACCTCGGTGAGAAAGCTCCAGGCAAAGCTGATGGCCTCCCGTTTGAAATAGTCCCCAAAACTGAAGTTACCCAACATCTCGAAGAACGTATGGTGCCTTGCCGTGTAGCCAACGTTCTCAAGATCGTTGTGCTTACCCCCGGCACGCACGCACTTTTGGGAGGTGCAGGCACGGACATAGGGACGCTGTTCAAGGCCCAGAAAGGTTTCCTTGAATTGGTTCATACCGGCATTGGTGAACAGCAAGGTGGGATCGTCATGAGG
>JAAXJC010000065.1 GCA_012270045.1 Luminiphilus sp. | reverse complement strand
CCTTTACCTGGACCGTGAACGCTGTTGTCAGCAACTGGACGGCGACCATTAACATTACGGGTGTTGGGGTGGCTAGCGGCAGCAACAATTATTACAGCGTGTCTGTGCCTGGTTGTTCACCGGACAGTAAACCCGAGGACGGAGCTGCATTCAGTTGCACTGCTACTAGCTCGTACAGCAGTTGCGCGCCCTCGACAGAGATAGACCCCAAGAGGAACTACTGAACTGGCAGCGAGGCCATGTCGAGCTCTGACTATACCCCCAGTGTCACACTTACCCAGGCTTCTCCGACGGTATCGATCAGTGTCGAAATAACTGGGAACGGCAATGGCAACAGGAGAAACTGCACCACCGGTCCCTCTATCAGCTACCCCTGAGTGCCTGGGACAGATTTGGGGGGCCATTAGGTTAACGGAGTCACAAGCCCGCCCCTTTGATAACTGCTTCCAACTGGCCCTGATGTTGGCGAAAAACCCAATGTGCCATCCGAGGGCCTCGGCTCATCACAGGGCCAGCGTAAGGTTCGCCCTAAAGCGGCAGCCATCTCGTTAGTTGCTGCTACACCGGCCCCACCCGAGGGGCGATGATCATGCAAGCATGTGGATGTTGCTCATGCCCTTGACTACTTCCAGCAATCCGCCGACGCATAGGCCCCCGAACTGTTGGGCCCGTCCTGGTCAACTGCAAACGTACCGCAACTGTCACTGGCCTGGGCGCCGCCCGCTACGGGCGTGGCCGTCATGACAAAGGCAGTGGCATTGGTTGCCGAGGCGTCGACGGCGATGGTGTAGTAGCCGTCCGGTGAGGTGGAACTGATGCCCAGTGCAGCGGCGGATGTGGCGTAGGACTGGTTATCACCCCGGTATTTCTCCATGGCGAGCTGGGCTGACAGCAGCGCGTTGCGTGCATCCGTGCGCCGACTACTTTGAACCATGTCCTGATAGGCGGGCAGGGCCACGACGGTCAAAATGCCGATGATAACGACAACGATCAGGACCTCTATCAGGGTCATGCCCGATTGGTTTCTGTCGGATTGGCTCCTGCGTGGGAGCGCTCCCTGCGGGATCAAGGTCTCGCTCATAGCCCAACTCCATTACTAATGTATACGGTGCCCTGGATGCCCACCGACTGAGGCAGGTTACCCCAAGGCGCCGCCCGGGCAAATTTTTCGTCTGCTATTCCGTGCGCTGGTTCAGTAACTGGCGTACCAGAGGGATATGCGCGCGCCCAATGAATACCTCGCCAGCGACAACCAGGGCCGGATCGCTGACGATGCCCTCGGCTTCAATGTCGTGTTGATGGCGATCCAGCGCGTCCGAGGACAACTGTTTGGAGTCGCAGGCCGCCGACGCCAGTAATGATGCGACGACATCCCACTCGTCGAGGTTCTTGTGATCCTGCCAGTGGGCCTTGAAGGCGGCTACCACGAACGCGGTGGCGTCGCCGTCCGCGCCCAACAGCGCGGTGAGGGCGGTGTCGGTACCATCGTTACCCGGTGGCCGATCAAGACTGAGGCCCTGTAGTGCCGCGTACCGTCGGTTGATGCGCTGCCGATAGGCCTCGCGGATACGCCCGTGGCTTGTGGTCAGTTCGGGATCAGGGCTGTGTTCCGGGAGTTCCCGCTGCCGGGAGCGAAAGGGTTGCCAACGCAGGCCACAGCCTGTCTCCTCTGCCAACGCCAATAGGGGCTGTAGGGCCAGGTAGCTCTCGGGGGACTTGAAGTCTATGTAAACGGTCAGCATGGCAGGCCGCCGTCGGGGTCGTAGGCGACATCGGGGGCCTGACCCTGTTTCCCCGTAAGGCACCAGTGCAGGTAGGGGAGGTGCTCCCGGCCAAAAAAGACCTCCCCGTCCAGCACGTAGCTGGGGACACCAAAGAGCCCGGCGGGGTGTAGTTGACCTGCCAACTGGTCATGCTGGACTCGCCCGTCACCCTGCTGAAAGGCGTCGAAGCCAGCACTCTCGATGCCGGCTCGCTCCAGACAGTCGGCCACCACTGACACGTCCTCGATATCGAGCAGGCGCTGCCAGAAAGGGGGGTAAACCGCCTCAAGATAGGCCTTCATACGTTCCGGCCGACGCTGCATCACCCACAAGATCGCTATATTGGCGATGCTGGAATCCCAGATTTTTTCGGTGCCCTTGAGCATATGGCCCTGCCGTTCGGCATATCGCCTGGCCTCCCGGTAGGACTGTCGGATAGAGCGCCAGGTGCGCTGGCTGCGGCCCTCGGAACTGACCACGACCCCGTCCCGTTTCTCCGCGGAGCCCAGATAGCTGGGTATGTCCAGGGTCAGTGGACGCCAGTCAAACTGGCAGCCCAGGGTTTTCTCAAGGGCCAGGGTAGGCTTGATCGAGACGAAGGCGTAGGGACTTTTGATGTCGATATAGACAATCAGCGGCGCCGTACTTTCCAGAGCCTTCATCGACGCCGGGGTCTAGCGATTACGGCCCAGGCGTTCGTGGGCATCTACCCATTCGTTGGTCCGGGTAGCCTTGTCTATTCGGGTCGCAGCGGCCAATGACAATTCTCCGGCCACCACCAGGCCCGCCGCGATTTCGCAAAGCTTCAGCGCCTTGTCCTTGCCGTGGCAACCCATCATTTTCAGGCACTCGCTCTGGGTGGGCAGATTGGTGCCGCCGCCGTAGCTGGCCATGATGATGGAGGGGAGGGTGATGGAGAAGTAATGATCGCCGTCCCGGGTCATGCGCTGGTAAACCGTGCACTGGTTGGATTCACCGATGTTGGCGATGTCCTGCCCCGTGGCCAGATACAGGGCAGCCAGTCCGTTGGCTGGATGGCTGGCGTTATTGGAACTGCTGGACATAAAAGACGCCAGCGTCGAGATCTGGTAGCCATACTGCATCTGCTCGGGGGTGATGCGCAGGTTGTCCATCAGCACCTTGCGGGGGATGGTGAGTTCGGCGGTAACCCGACGACCCCGGCCCTTGAGCATATTGACCGAGGAGGTTTTCTTTTCGGTATCAAAATTACCCGACAGCATGTAATTGCGCATGGGACCTGGATAGTTCTCACGAATCCACTCGCAGGCAAAAAAGGTCGCCCGGCTGGTCATGTTCTGTCCCGCGGCATCGCCGGTTGAGTAATCAAAGCGGGTCGCTACAAAGTTGTGGGCGTGGTAATTCTCAATTTCCAGGAGTTTTCCCACCGATGTTGTACTTTCGGCCTGGGCCTTGATGGCCTCGAAGTTTTCCCGCAGCCAGATCTGGAAATCCCGGGCGTCCCTCGCATTGGTAAAGATAAACAGCGGGGCGCGCTGCATGGATTCAGCCGATACCGTGGTGGTGACGCCACCGGATTCCCGGATGACCTTCATGCCCCGGTTGTAACTGGCCAACATGGTGCCCTCGACGGTGGCCATGGGAACGTAAAACTCCCCCTGGGCGTGCTCACCGTTCACCAGTAGAGGCCCGGCGACGCCGACCGGTATCTGGGCCACTCCCCACAGGTTTTCGATATTGCCGGCCATGACGTGGGGGTCGTAGGAGTACTGCTTGGAGTGGTTCAGTTCGACCCCGGTCTGTGCCTCGATGAACGCCTGGCGCTGGGCCAGAATGTCGTCACTGTAGTCGTCCTCAGGTGAGCGGGGAATTTTGGGCCGGTCGTCGCTCATGAGCCCAGCACCCGGGCTTTGGCAGCGTCGTATTCACTGATCAGTTTGGCGATGTAATCCCCTGCCGAACCACGGCTCTTGATGGCGCCAATGCCTTGGCCAGAACCCCAGATGTCCTTCCATGCCTTGGCATCGGTGTTGCCCCCGGAGCCAAAGTCCATCTTGGTCGGGTCGCTGACGGGCAGGTTGTCGGGGTCAAGGCCTGCGTTGACCACCGAGGGGCGCAGGTAGTTGCCGTGTACCCCGGTAAACAGGTTGCTGTAGATAATGTCGTCGGCACCGCAGTCGACGATGGCCTGCTTGTAACCCTCTTCGGCGTTGGCTTCGTCGGTGGCGATAAACGCCGAGCCGATGTAGCCCAGATCGGCCCCCATAGCCTGGGCGGCCAGCACCGCATCGCCGGTGGCAATGGCTCCGGAGAGGATCAGCGGTCCATCAAACCACTCCCGGATTTCTTGGATCAGTGCAAAGGGCGACTGGGTGCCGGCGTGACCCCCGGCGCCGCTGGCGACCGCAATCAGGCCGTCCGCGCCTTTTTCCACGGCTTTCTTGGCGAAACGGTTGTTGATGATGTCATGCAGGGTGATGCCGCCGTAGCTGTGCACCGCTTCGTTGACCCATTCCTTGGCACCCAGGGAGGTAATCACAATGGGGGCCTTGTGCTTGACACACATTTCCATGTCGTACTCCAGCCGGGCATTGGAACCGTGCACGATTTGGTTAACCGCGTAGGGCGCCGCGGGATTGTCGGGGTTTTCCTGGTTGTGACGGTCCAGTTCGTCGTTGATGCGTTGCAACCATTCATCCAACACCGGTTCCGGGCGCGCATTCAGGGCGGGAAAGGAGCCGACGATACCGGCTTTGCATTGGGCAATGACCAGATCCGGATTGGAAATGATGAATAACGGCGAACCGATCACGGGGATGCGCAGTGTCTCGCTTAAAACGGGTGGCAAAGCCATGGCGAAGTCTCCTCGGACTCAAAATGGGGGGGATTGGCTGCAGGAACTAGGGATTTGAACATACAGTATGTTTTTTTGTCGCTCAAGTATGTTTCGGGGTTGACGGAACTGTGCCAAGCTTGCGAGCACCGCAACGTAGACGGCTTGCTGAAAAACCCGACCCATGTACTACCAGTATTTTGGTTTAGCGGAATCGCCGTTTTCCATCTCGGTTAACCCGCGCTACCTGTTCATGAGCCCCCGACACCGGGAGGCCCTGGCGCACCTGTTATACGGCGTTGGCAGCGGCGGTGGTTTTATTCTGCTCACCGGGGAGGTGGGGACCGGTAAGACCACGATCAACCGCGCGCTCCTGGAGCAGTTGCCCGACAATGTCGACCTGGCCATCGTGCTCAATCCCGCTTTGAGTGCCCTTGAACTGCTGGCCTCGGTCTGCGACGAACTGGAGATTGATTACCCCAAAGCGGGCGACAGCCTGAAACAACTGACCGACGCTGTGCACCGGTTCCTGTTGGCGAATCACGAGGCGGGGCGCAGAACGGTCCTGATGATCGATGAAGCACAGCACCTGGACTTTGAGGTGCTGGAGCAGATCAGGTTACTGACCAACCTTGAAACCGACCATGAAAAACTGCTGCAGATTATTTTGATTGGTCAGCCCGAACTGACAGCTAAATTGGCCCGGCCCGAACTGCGACAACTGAACCAGCGGATCACGGCCCGTTACGACCTGCAGCCACTCAACCCGCGGGAGACCGCAGCCTACATCCGGCACCGATTGGAGGTTGCGGGTTTGCCCGGCGGCCAGGAACTGTTTCCGCCCGGGGTGGTCCGCGCCATCCACAAGCGCGCCCAGGGCATCCCCCGCCAAATCAACCTGCTCTGTGATCGGGCATTAATGGGGGCCTATGGGCGAAAGCTGACCAAAGTCACTCGTCCCATGGTGTTGGCCGCCGCGAAGGAGGTTTTCGGCGTCGATGAGCCAGCGGGCCGATCCGTATCCCGATGGCTTTTGTTGTTGACCCTGCCACTGGTTGCCGCGCTGTTGCTGTGGCTGTGGCCGGTCATTGAGCAGGACAGGGGGTTTTCTAAACAGCCTGAATCGGCGGCCGCTGGCGGGGCTGCCCCGGTGGCAACGGTCACTGCACCGAATGCTCCGGTTTCCAACTGGTTATTGGATACAGCGACGGCAGAACAGCAGTTTTGGCAGTTGGCCAGCGATGCTCCCATACCCCCTGTGGTCTGTGCAGCAGTGGCGGTCAGTGGCCTGCAGTGCAGTCGCGGCGCGTCGGAGGTTTGGGAGCCCGTGATTGCACTGAATCGTCCGGTGCTTTTGGACATGCAGACCCCGGATCGCTTCACCGCCGCTACCCTGGTGGTGGCCTTTGATCCTCCGGCCGCCTGGGTTTGGGCCCAGGGTGGGATTGAGCGGGTGAACCTGGTCGAATTGGCCGGGGCCTGGCGGGGCGGATATTGGCTGCTGTGGCGACCGCCGCTGGGTTGGCGCGGGCCGCTGTCTGTGGGTGACAGCAGTCCTGCGGTGGCTGAGGTTGCGCGGTTGTTTGCCGGTCTGGACGGCCAGCCGGAGCCCCTGACCGACGATGTGTTTACCGCTGCACTGGCCCAGCGGGTGACCCTGTTCCAGGCCGACCATGGCCTCAAAGCCGATGGTGTGGTGGGCGAGCAGACCATGCTGCGACTCAATGAGGCGACTGGCCTTGCCCTGACCCCGGACCGGGCCCTGCAGCGGGCCGGTTGGCTGACGGGGGCCCCCTGAGATGTCGATGCTGTTGGATGCACTGCGGCGATCTCGCGAGAACGACACCCCGGGGTCGGGCAGTCCGTCGGTGGACAGCCAGCACTATGTGGAGAGCGAATCCGCTGTGTTTCCCGCCTGGGGTAAAGGCCTGCTGGCACTGGCGATCCTGATCCTGCTGTCCTGTGCCCTGTGGTACCGGTATGCCTCAGTAAACGAGTCAGCGAACCCTGTTGTGCCTCCGCCGCTAGGAAACGATGGATCGGTGACTGAAGCCAGGCCGGCGGTGACGCCGGTGATGCCCCCGGCACCGACAACCTCGGATGCCAGTAGCGAGATGGCAGACCCGGAGCAACAGCGCCGAATTGCGGCGCTGTATCAGTCTGCGGCCGCCAACCCCGGTGATGAGGTAGTGAAAACAGCGGCAGAAGGAGGAGATGCTCAGGCGCAACAGGGCTCCGTTGAAGCATCCCGAGCAGGGGGTGTGCAGGCGTCAGCGGATGGTGCCAGTCTCCCGGAAGCCGTTGGTAGCAACCCCGTGCGGTCTGAGCCGGTCGACGAGCCGTCGGTACAGGGAAATCGGGATGAACTCACAGCAGCTGAGGGCGAGGCTGCCTGGGAAGAAAACCTTGATATCGCAGAATTACTACGGCGTGCCCAGTCCGAAGTGGGTAGGCCCGTTCTCGGACCCC